>DASYUZ010000112.1:0-83525 GCA_036000665.1 Gaiellaceae bacterium | reverse complement strand
CAGCACGACTCTCTGCGCCGTCGGCTTCGACGCGGCGGCCTTGTCGGCCCGCGCGGCGCCTGCGACGAGCGCAACTGTGACAAGGGTGAGCACGCACACAAGGGCGGCCCACGTGCGGCGGTGTGACATTCGACTCCTCTCCTCCCTCGGACTTACGACCGCGGCGATCCTACTTGGGAACGGCGCGGAATCCTAGACCTGCCTCGTTCGCCATCAGCACGTGGGCGGGCGCTCGCTGAAGTTCGTCGGCGGCTGCCAGTGGCTGCACGCGTGGGCTCCGGCCCGGAGACCAGAGCCGCGATCCTGACCTCCCCATCCGTCTAGACCAAGTCCGGATCCCCCACTTCGGGGGTTGAAGACGGAAGCCATCTCCCCATCCTGCGAAAGAACGTGGGCGGTTGGCAACTGCGGAGCATGTGCGTGGGCATCCTTGTGCTTGCCGTCGCTTGCCCTGCTTCGGCGGCATCCGCTCGGACGATGCTCGTCGGCGTCGATGACGACTGGGTGAAGTGGCGCGCGGATACGCCCGGCCTCGTCCGGATCCAGCGCGACGCGGGGTTCGACACCGTCAAGGTCATGTTCCCCTGGCGACCGGGGATGCTCCATCCCGGCACCATTGAGCAGCACTACATCTCGAGGCTGAGCCGCATGTCGCTGCTGCGGCAGCGCGTGGTGCTCGCGTTCGCCGGGAGGGCCAGGCACGCGCCCCGCACACCCCGGGCACGCGACCAGTTCTGCAGGTACGTGCGCGGGATCGTCGCCGCGGTCCCGGGAGCGCGCGACATCGTGATCTGGAACGAGGTGAACTCGCCGTCCTTCTGGCGTCCGCAGCGCGACGCGCCGCGCCAGTACGCGGCGCTCCTCGGCCGGTGCTGGGACGAGCTCCACGCCTTGCGCCCCGACGTCAACGTGATCAGCTCGACGGCGCCGCGTCACAACCCGCTCCAGTTCGTGCGCGGCGTCGGCGCGGCGTATCGGGCCTCGGGTCGCACGCGACCGCTCGTGGACACGTTCGGCCACAACCCGTATCCCTCCGTGTCGTCGGAGAGCCCCGCGGCGGTGCACGAGAACGGGTACGTGGGACAGGGCGATTACGACGCGCTCGTGCGAGCGATCCAAGTGAGCTTCAGCGGCACGCACCAGCCCCTGCTGGGCGAGCAAGGCGTAACGATCTGGTACCTCGAGGACGGCTTCCAAACGCGGACGCCCTTTGGACGCCCGCTCTATCACGGCCTCGAGAACGAGCTCGCACTCATTCCCGCCCTCGCTCCGGGGCCGGTTGTCGACCAGGTGGATCAGCTTCAGCGTGCTCTAGCGCTGGCCTACTGCCAGCAGCCGCTCGTCGGAGCGTTGTTCAACTTCCAGCTCGCAGACGAACGGCGGCTGGCCGGGTGGCAGTCGGGCCTCCTGTGGGCGAACTGGCAGCCGAAGCCGTCGTACGCCCCGTTACGCGACCTACTCGCCCAGATCACGAGCGGCGCGTACGCCTGCGGCTAAGACTTGGCCTCGTTCCAGTCGTCGCCGGCGCCGACGTCGAGGGCGAGCGGCGGGTCGAGCGGAAAGGCCGCGGCCATCTCCGTGCGCAGGATGTCCTTGACGGCGCTCACCTCGGCCTCGGGCGCCTCGACGAGCAGCTCGTCGTGGACCTGGAGGACGAGCCGCGCGCTACGGCCCTCGTCGCGCAGCCGCCGGTGGATCGCGACCATCGCGACCTTGATGATGTCCGCGGCAGTTCCCTGCATCACCGAGTTCACCGCGAGTCGCTCGCCGAGGCTCCGCGTCTGCCGGTTCGAGGCGCGGATCTCCGGCACCGGACGCCGCCGGCCGAAGAGCGTCGTCACGTAGCCGTCTCGCTTCGCCTGCTCGATCGTGCGCGCGATGAAGTCCTGCACGTACGGGAAGCGCGCGAGGTACGCGTCGATGTACTCCTGCGCCTGCTCGCGCGGGATCTCCAGGTTCTCGGAGAGCCCGAACGCGGAGATCCCGTAGATGATCCCGAAGTTGACCATCTTCGCGACGTTGCGCTCGTCCTTCGTCAGCGTCGCGGGGTCCTTCCCAAGTACCTCCGCAGCGGTCGCGGTGTGGATGTCCTCGCCGCGCGCGAACGCCTCGCGGAGCTTCGGCTCGCCGGAGACGTGCGCGAGGATGCGCAGCTCGACCTGCGAGTAGTCCGCCGAGACGAGCTTCCAGCCCGGCTCCGCGATGAACGCCGAGCGGATCTCGCGCCCGAGCTCGGTGCGGATCGGGATCGCCTGCAGGTTCGGGTTCGACGTCGAGAGACGGCCGGTCGAGGCGACCGCCTGGTTGAAGTGCGTGTGCAGGCGACCGTCCTCGGCTGAGATCAGCGACGGCAGCGGCTGCAGGTACGTGTTCAGGAGCTTCGAGTACTCGCGCCACTCCTCGATCACGGGCACGATCTCGTGCTCGTCGCGGATCGAGCGGAGGACGCGCGTGTCGGTCGAGTAGCCCGTCTTGCCCTTGCGGCCCGGCGTGAGCTCGAGCTTCTCGAACAGAATCCTCGCGACCTGCTGCGTCGAGCCGAGCATGAACTCCTCGCCCGCGAGCTCGTGGGCGCGCGACTCAAGCTCCTCGACGCGGTCGGCGAGGCGCGCGGTGATCTCGCCCATCCGGTACGTGTCGATCTTGATCCCGACGTCCTCCATGGACGCGAGCACCGCGGCGAGCGGCAGCTCGATCGTGTCGTAGAGCTGCTCGCTGCCGCGCTCGCGCAGCCGGTCGCGCAGCACCGGCGCGAGCCGCCGCGCCGCTTCGGCGTGGCGGACGAGCGCCGCGGTCTCCTCCTCGGTCTGCGGCTCGGGGATCACTTCGAGCCCATACTCCTGCGCGAGGTCGTCGAGCTCGTAGGCGGGGCGGCCCGGGTCGATCAGGTACGCGGCGAGCATCGTGTCCTCGGCGGGCGTCATGGTCAGCCGCGGCAGCGACTTGAAGTCATGCGCAACGAGATCGGCGTCGCGGAGGCGCGCCTGCGCTGCGTTGGGATCGAACGTGCCGACGGTGACGCCGCCCTCGCGCGCGAGCGCGAAGCGGCCGTCGGCGACCGCGAGCGCGGCTCGGTCGCAAACGTCGGGCAGCTCGCCCTCGCGCCACGCGACGGCGGTCCCCTCGGGGCGCATCGTCAGCAGCGCAGGCACGGCCTCGTCGAGCTGGTCGACGCGGCCGAGCAGCCCGCGGAACTCGAAGCGGCGGAACATCTCCCTCAGCTGCGAGCGGTCGGGCGGCTGGAGCACGAGCTCGGCCGGGTCACAGTCGATCTCCAGGTCGCGGCGCATCGTCGCCAGCTGCTTCGAGACCAGCGCCTGCTCGGCGTGCTCGAGGATGTTCTTCCGGCGCGCGGGCGTCAGCTCGTCGGCGTGCGCGATCACCTCCTCGAGCGACCCGTACTGCGCGATCAGCTGTCCCGCAGTCTTGTCGCCGATGCCGGGGACGCCGGGGATGTTGTCGCTCGTGTCGCCCTTCAGGCCGATGAAATCCGGGATCTGATCGGGGCGGATCCCGTACCGCGCCTCGACGCGCTCCGGCGTGTAGACGTTCACGTCCGCGACGCCGCGCGGCGTCATCATCAGCGTGACGTGGTCCGTGACGAGCTGGAACGCGTCGCGGTCGGTCGAGACGATCGTCGTCTTGATCCCCGCCTCGTCGGCGCGCGTCGCGAGCGTCGCGATCACGTCGTCGGCCTCCCAGCCCGGAAACTCGAGGTTGCGGTACCCGAACGCCTCCACGATCGGGCGGAAGTACGGGAACTGCTCGCCGAGCAGGTCCGGCGTCGGTCGGCGCTCGGACTTGTACGTCTCGAGCTGCTCGAGCCGCTCGACGGGGCGCGTGTCCCAGGCGACCGCGACGCCCTTCGGGCGGTAGTCGGAGAGCAGCTTGAAGAGCATGTTCGTGAACCCGAGTAGCGCGTTCGTCGGGAACCCCTCGGTCGTCGCGAGCTCCTCGGGCAGCGCGAAGAAGGCCCGGTAGGCCAGGTTGTTCCCGTCGACGAGGAAGAGCTCGCTGTCGCGTGCGGGCCCGTCGTCGAGCTGGAGCTCGGCTCCTGTCAGCGTCTTCGGCATCGCTTCGAGTCTATGCCGGGCCGTGGAGGTCGGCGGCCGCCGTTCTACTGGAGACGTGTCCCAACGCGGCAGCCAAACCCTCAACCACCCTAAAGGGTGCCAGGCGCACTTGAGGGTGGTCGAGGGTTGGCGTCGCGGTAACGTCGGGCGCCGTGCCGAGGGTGCCCCTCCTCGCCGGATCGCGTGTCGTCGTCGTCAACGCGCCCGACGACGCGGTCGTGCTGAGGCCGTCTCCCCCGCGGGAAGCCATCGCCGACGTGGCCGCCGCGGTCCGTGACGCGCTCCGCTTCCCGCTCGAAGGCCCGGCGCTCGAGAAGCTCGTTCCCCGCAACGCGGGGCGGGTGACGATCGTCGTCGAGCCGCCGGCCCTGCCGATCCCGGGCGCGCCGGCCGACCCGCGCCAGGCCGCGATCGAGGGCGCGAGCGACGAGCTGGAGCGAATCGGCGTGCCGTCTCGTGCGCAGACGCTCCTCGTCGCAGCCGGCCTCGCGCGGCGACCCGGCCCGGCGGACATCGCGCTGCTCGCTGCGCCCGATTTCCGTCGGCGCTTCCGCGGTCAGGTCGTCGTGCACGACGTCGAAGATCCCGACCTCGTCGACGCCGCGCGCGGGAGAAGCGTGCCGCTCCGGGTGAATCGGGCGATCGCCGACGCAGACGCGGTCGTCGTCGTCAGCGCCGCCGAGACGGTCCTCCACGGCGGCCCCGCCGTACTCCTCGGCGCCGGCGGTCCGGAGGCGCTTCGCGCGAGCGGCGCCTGGTCGCTGCTCGAGACGGGAGCCTCCGAGGGCTGGGAGTCGGCACTCGCGCTCGAGCGCGCGCTCGCCGCACGCGTGCCGATCATCGGCGTCTCGCTGGTGCTCAACAACCCGCAGCTGATGGGCACGACGATCCGCGGCTTTCCGTACGACGCCGAGACGGTCGAACGGGTGGCGCGGTCGCGGCTCAGACGCGCCTTCGGCTTGCTCCCCTCGGCGGTGAGCGACCGCGCGCTCCGTTCGCTCCGGCGGGAGCTGACGGCAGCAGCGGCGTTCGCCGGCCCGCCGGCCGTCGCGCACGCGGAGGCGCTGCTGCGCTCGATCGACGCGCGCGAAGCCGTGCTCGACCGCCCTCTCGAAACCGTGATCATCGGCATCCCGCCGACAACGCCCTACTTGCCGCGCGAGCGCCCGAATCCGCTGCTCGCTGCACACCTGGGGCTCGCGCACGCGCTGCGCCTCTGGCGCGACGGCTTCCCCGTCGCCGACGGCGGGACCGCGATCCTGCTCCACCGCTTCCACCGCCGATTCGCGCATCCGACGCAGCAGCCGTACCGGACGTTCTTCGCCGCCGTGAGCCGCTACGGCCGCGAACCCGTCGAGCTGATGGACGCAGAACGCGCGGCCGCGGCCGATGAACGTGCGATCCGCGCGTACCGCGAAGGCCGCACGTGCCATCCGCTGCTGCCCTTCGCCGACTGGGCGGCCTGCCAGCCGACGCTAATCCGCCTCGGCTCGGTGCTGATCGCCGGTTGCCGCGACGCGGTCGCGGCGCGCGCGCTCGGTTTCGTCCCGACGCACGGCGTCGGCGCCGCGCTCGAGATGGCGCGCGGCCGCGCCGGGGGCCACCCGAGGATCGGCGTCATCCTCGCGCCGCCGTACTTCCCGATCCGGATGGAAGGCTCTTAGCTAGGTCTCGCCGAGGTACGTCTTGCGTACCTGCTCGTTCTGGCGCAACGCCTTGGCGTCGTCGGCGAGCGCAACCTTGCCCGTCTCGAGCACGTAACCGCGGGCCGCGACGTCGAGCGCCATCAGCGCGTTCTGCTCGACGAGCAGGATCGTCATCCCCTGCGAGTTGATCTCCCGGATGATGTCGAAGATCCGCTCGACGAAGATCGGCGCCAGGCCCATCGACGGCTCGTCCAGCATGAGCAGCTTCGGGCGCGCCATCAGGGCGCGGCCGATCGCGCACATCTGCTGCTCGCCTCCGGACAGCGTTCCCGCGTGCTGGCTCTTGCGCTCGGACAGGCGGGGGAAGAGCGAGTAGACGCGCTCGAGATCTTCGCGGAAGTTCGCCTTGTCGGTGCGTTGGAACGCACCCATCTCCAGGTTCTCCAGCACGCTCATGCGCGGGAAGAGCCGGCGCCCCTCCGGCGACTGCGCGATGCCCATCTGCACGATCCGGTGCGGCGTGGCATTCGTGATGTCTTCTCCCCGGAAGCGGATCGTCCCGCGGCGCGGACGGTTCAGCCCGTTGATCGACCGCAACGTCGTCGACTTCCCCGCACCGTTGGCGCCGATCAGGGTCACGATCTCGCCTTCGTTCACGTCGAGCGAGATCCCCTTCAGGGCCTGAATCGAGCCGTAGAACGTGTGGACGTCCTTCAGGTCGAGGATCGGGCCGTTGGAGCTCATCCGGTCGTCGTCGCCTGCCTGCCGAGATACGCCTCGATTACGCGCTCGTCCTTCTGCACCTCCTGCGGCGCGCCCTCGGCGATCTTCTCGCCGTAGTCGAGCACGGTCACGCGGTCGGAGATACCCATCACGACCTTCATGTCGTGCTCGATCATCAGCACGGTGAGCTGCTGCTCTGTGCGCAGCTTCGCGACGAAGTCCGTGAACGCCGCAGTCTCCTGCGGGTTCATGCCCGCCGTCGGCTCGTCGAGCAGGAGCAGCTTCGGTTCCGTGGCGAGCGCACGCGCGACCTCCAGGCGGCGCTGGTCGCCGTAGGAGAGATTCCGCGCCGCCGCGTCGTCGCCGCCGCGGAGCCCCGAGAAGCGGAGCAGCTCGTGGGCCCGTTCGCGTGCCCGCCGCTCCTCGCGCCGCAGGCCGGGCGTGCGCAGCACCGAGCGCACGATCCCGCCCGAGAGCCGCCCGTGCATCCCGACGAGCACGTTCTCGAGCGCGGTCATCTGCTGAAAGAGCCGGATGTTCTGGAAGGTGCGCCCGATCCCGAGCTGGGTGATCGCATGCGGCGGCTTGCCCGCGATCGAGGTCCCATCGAACTCGATCTTCCCGGCGGTCGGCTTGTAGACGCCGGTGAGCATGTTGAAGAACGTCGTCTTTCCCGCACCGTTCGGACCGATCAGGCTCACGATCGAGCCCTGCGGAATCGTGAAGTCGACGTCGTTGACGGCGATCAGGCCGCCGAACTCCTTGCGCACGTCCGTGGCGTTGAGCAACTCCGCGGCCACTACTGCTGCACCCCGTAGAGCGACTCGTCGTGGACGCCTTCCTCGAGCTCCCGTTTGTGCCGCCGCTCGGCGATCAGTCCGGTCGGGCGGAAGAGCATCATCAGGACGATGATGAACCCGTAGATCCCGAAGTTGTACTTCGGCACGTCGTTGATCCCGACCGCGGTGCCGATCTTCGCCAGTCCCTCCTGGTCGAGGTAGGAGAGGATCACGCCGCCGATGAGCGCGCCCCAGACGCTCCCCATCCCGCCGAGGATGACCATGCAGAGGATGAAGATCGAGATGTTGAAGAAGAAGTCGCTCGGAAACGCTCCGACCTTGAACACTGCGTAGTACGCGCCGGCGATGCCCCCGAAGAAGGCGCCGATCGCGTAGGCCCACGTCTTCGTTCGCATCAGCGGAATGCCCATGGCCGCGGCCGCGGTCTCGTCCTCACGGATCGCCACCCAGGCGCGTCCCAGCCGCGAATCGCGTAGCCGCACCGAGACGAACACCGTGAAGAGGAGCAGCACCACGGCCGTGTAGAAGTAGAGCTCGGCACGGTTGGACGACTGCTGGAAGTTCAAAGGCAGGCCGAGCGTGTCGTGGAGCGTCTGACCGAACCCCGGCGAGTCGATCGGGCTGATCCCGAACGTGCCGTGCGTGAGGTCGAAGCCGCCGAGGTTGTCCGCATTGCGAACAAACTGCGGGATGATCTCTCCGAACCCCAGCGTCACGATCGCTAGGTAGTCGCCGCGGAGGCGAAGCGTCGGCAGGCCGATCAGGATCCCGACCGTGGCGGTGAAGCAGCCCGCCAGGATCAGGATCAGCCAGATCGAGAGATGGATCCCGGGGAGGTCCTTGTTGATCCCGACGTCGCCGAAGTGGAGCGTGACCTGCTCGAACTGCAGCGAGGCGAACCACGCAGCGGTGTACGCGCCCGCAGCGTAGAAGGCGACGTAGCCGAGGTCGAGCAGGCCCGCATAGCCGACGACGACGTTCAGGCCCACGGCCATCATCGTGAAGACGATCATGATCACCGCCGTCCCGACCGATGGGAGCAGGTCGCCGATCGCGGGGAAGTCGTTCAGGTACGGCAGCAGCGTCGGGTAGAGGAACGCGAACAGCGCCACGACGCCGGGGAGCACGAGGTGCCGGACTGGCGCAGGGAGGAAGTCGAGCGTCCCGCCGCCGCGGCTGCCGAGGAACCGCCCGACGCGCGCAGGCGCGCGGCCGCCGAACTTCTTCGGGGCTTCGGTCATGTCATTGTCCTTCGGGCGTCCTCTCGCCCAGGAGGCCCTCGGGCCGGAAGACGAGCGTCGCGATCAGCATCCCGAACACGATCGAGCGCGTCCAGTCGCCGCCCGGCGAGTAGAGCTCGAGCCCCTCGTTGAACTGCTCGACCAGCCCGATGCATACTGCGCCCACGACCGCGCCCGTCAGATTGCCGATCCCGCCGAGCACCGCGGCAGTGAACGCGATCAGCCCGAGCTGGAAGCCGGTGTCGTAGCGGATCGACGTGAAGTGCATGAAGTAGAGGAGGCCGCCGGCGCCCGCGAGCCCGCCCGCGAGCGCGAAGGTGAACGAGATCGTCCGGTTGACGCTGATCCCCATCATCGCGGCGGCGTCCATGTCCTGGGACGTCGCGCGCATCGCCTTGCCCTGCTTCGTCGAGGTGACGAGCCAGCTGAGCGCGAGCAGGACGGGGATCGTGAGCGCCAGCACCGAGAGCTTGTTCCACTGGAACGCGACGTCGCCGATCGAGAACGCGACCGAGTTCGGGATCAGCGGGTCGACTGTCTGGTACTCGACGCCCCACTTGACGAGCCCGACGTCCTGGAGGATGAACGACATCCCCACCGCCGTGATCAGCGGCGCGAGCCGCGGCGCGTTGCGCAGCCGCCGGTAGGCGACCAGCTCGATCGCCACGTTCAGGGTCGACGAGAAGAGGATCGCCACGATCAGCGCCACCGCCACTGCGAGGATCGTGATCCCGGTCGCCGACTCGCCGCTGACGCCGAACCAGGTCAGGATCACGCTGGACGAGACGAGGCCGCCGAGCGCGAACACGTCGCCGTGCGCAAAGTTGATCAGCTGCAGGATCCCGTAGACGAGCGTGTAGCCCAGCGCGACGAGCGCGTAGACCGCGCCGTTCGTGAGCCCGATGAAGAGGACGTTGAAGAACTCGCTCGGGTCGTTGACGAGATTCGCCCCCAGCCAGAACACGAGCAGCCCGATGAACCCCAGCCCGAGCCAGCCGACGACCGTGCGGGGCACGTAGCCGGCTGCACCGGCGAAAGCGGACCGTCGCTCCCGAGCAGTCTCTGCCACAGACCGAGAGCCTAAAGCTGCGGCCTCCGAGACGAAAGGGGGAGGATCAAAGCCCTCCCCCCTTCCCAGTCGGTCAGGCCGGGGCTAGGCGCCCCTCGCCGCATCGACGTCCGCAGGCTTCGGAGAGATCGTCTTCTCCGTCTCGAGCTTCGTCGTGGCCTTGTAGATCGTGAAGCCGACGACGGCCCCCGCAGCCCCGGACGGGTCGCCGTTCTCGTTGATGTTGAACGTGCCGAGATACCCGTTGCTCACCTTCGTCGAGAACAGGTTCTTGATCACGCTCGCCCGCGTGCCGTCGGACTTCGCGATCGCGTCGAGCAGCACCTGCGCGGCCTGCACGCCGTAGACCGCGTACGGGTCGATCGGCTTGCCGGCGAGCGTCTTCTTGAAGTCGTTGGCGAACGTGGCGCCCTGACCCTTGAACTCGTCGATCGGCACGCCCGCGACCGACATGAACATGCCCGCCGCGGCCTTGCCGGCCTCGTCGATCGTCTGCTGCGTCGTGAAGCCGTCCGGTGCGAGCAGCTTGACCTTGCCGCTGTTCGCGCCCAGGACCGCGACCTTGTCCTTGATCACCTTGGCGCCGTTCTCGTCGACCAGGCCGCCGAGGAACACGGCGTCGGCGCCCGTGCCGCCGATCTTGCGGAACAGGCCCTCGTAGGACGAGGCCTTCGGATCCCACGCCTCGAAGCCGGCGATCTTGATCCCCAGGGACGACGCGGCGTTCTTGAAGTTCTCCGCGACACCCTGGCCGTACGCCTCCTTGTCGTTCAGGACGTAGACGCTCTTCACGCCCTGCTCCTTGGCGAACTCGGCCATCGCAGCGCCCTGGTAGGCGTCGTGCGGGACGACCCGGATGTAGTTGCGCGTGCCGGTCGGGTAGTACTTGTCCGGCTCCGTTTCCTCGCAGCCGGGACCGCCCTCGGTCAGGCAGACGAACGTGTTCGCCGGCGAGACCATGGGGACACCGCCGTCCGGGGCCTGGTTCAGTACCGGGATCTCGATCGCCGCGCAACCCGAGTTGAACGTCCCTACCACGCCGAGCAGCTTGTCGTTCCCGGCGTAGGCATTCGCGTTCGACGAGCACTTGCCCGAGTCCCACTTGCCCGCCTGAGCGGTCGAGTCGTCGCACGACTGGTAGGCGAGTTTGTAGTCGCCGGCCTTCCAGCCCTGCTTGTCGAGCAGGTAGCGGATCGCGCCGACGATCTGGATCGTCTGCGTCCGCGAAGAGCCCTGGAGCGGGAAGTCGGACGCGATCAGGTAGTCCGCGTCGCCCTCGCCCTTGTACTCGATACCGGTACACGAGGACGATGGCAAGGCTTCGATATTGCCGCCGCCTCCTCCGCCCCCGTCGTCTCCGCCGCCGCAGCCCGCCGCTACAAGCGCGAGCGAGCCTACGACTAAGGCGAAGAGCACAAGCACACTGCGCTTCTTCAATGCTCCTCCTCCGTCTGCAGATCGGATATGTGCGCCGCGGCGCGGAGGAAGTATCTGCGGTCACCGAACGTCGCTGCAAGCGAGATCCGACTCCGCAACACGCCGTTAACATGGCCTGGAGAGCCGAAGTGGCGGAACTGGCAGACGCGCCGGACTCAAAATCCGGTGGCCTTCGGGCCGTGTGGGTTCGATTCCCACCTTCGGCATGACGTCGCTGTACTTTCTGTAGTTAGGTTTCGCCGGTGCGGATCGGGATGCTCACCGGCGGAGGCGACTGCCCAGGGCTGAACGCGGTCATCCGCGCCGTCGCGCGCCGGTCGTTCTCGCGCGGGGACGAGGTGATCGGCGTCCGGGAAGGCTGGCGCGGGCTCGTCGAGGGCCGCTTCCAGCCGCTCGGGCCGATGGAGATCTCCGGGATCCTGCCGCGCGGCGGGACGATCCTCGGGACGACGCGCACGAACCCGTACAAGACGGAGGACGGCGTCACGCGCGTGCTCTCGAACTTCCACGAGACCGGGCTCGACGCGCTGGTCGCGATCGGCGGCGAGGACACGCTCGGCGTCGCCGCGCGCCTCTACCGCGAGCAGGACTTCCCGGTCGTCGGCGTGCCGAAGACGATCGACAACGACCTCTCCGCGACGGACTACACGTTCGGGTTCGACACCGCGGTCTTCATCGCGACCGAGGCGATCGACCGGCTGCACACGACCGCCGAGTCGCACAACCGGGTCATGGTCGTCGAGGTCATGGGCCGCCACACTGGCTGGATCGCCGTGACGAGCGGGATCGCGGGCGGCGCAGACGTGATCCTGATTCCCGAGCAGCCGATCACGGTCGAGCAGACCTGTGACGAGATCAGGCGACGCCACGCGCGGGGCAAGAACTTCTCGATCGTCGTCGTCAGCGAGGGCTACGAGCTCACCTACGAGTCGGGCGAGCAGCGGCTCGTCGCGGGGGAGGCGCGGGCGAGCGACGAGTTCGGGCACGTGAAGCTCGGCGGCGTGGGCGACGCGCTCGCGAACGAGATCGAGCAGCGCACCGGTTTCGAGACGCGCGTCACGGTGCTCGGCCACGTGCAGCGCGGCGGCACCCCGACGCCGCGCGACCGCGTGCTCGCGACGCGCTACGGCCTCAAGGCGGCCGACCTCGTCGAGGAGGGAAAGTTCGGCCGCATGGCGGCACTGCACGGCGACGACATCGTCGACGTCGCGCTCGAGGACGCGACCAGGGAGCTGAAGACCGTGCCGGAGCACTGGTACGCGGTCGCGAAAGCGTTCTTCGGCTAGCGCTAGCCGATCGCGATGAGCGCGTCGGTCGGCGCGTAGTCGTCGGTCAACAGCGGCACGCCGTCGGTGTCGATCGCCTGGTCGTAGCGGCCCGTGATCGCCCGCTCGAGCGGAGGCGCGGTTCGGGGGCGCTGCGCACGCCAGCGCTCGAGCATCGTCCGTTTTGACGGCGCCGCGAAGTCGCCCGCGACGACGATCAGGTTCTGGAGCGAGTGGGGCGACCCGGCGCCGACCGGATGCACGAGTACGGTCGTGAAGACCGAGCGGTAGGTGCGCACGAACGAGCGAAAGAGCTTCGAGCCGTCACCGGCGATCGTCCCGATCACGTTGGCGATCACAACGCCGCCCGGCTCCAGGCGGGACCGCACGAGCTCGAGGAACTCGTGCGTCGTCAGGTGGAACGGGATTGAGTCGGAGAAGTACGCGTCGAGCGCGATCACGTCCCAACGCTGCTCGTGAGCCGCGAGGTAGCGCCGCCCGTCTTCGACCGCGACGGCGAGCCGAGGGTCTCGCGGCAGCGCGAACCAGCGGTACGCGACGTCGACGATCGCGGGGTCGAGCTCGGCGACCTGGATCTGCAGCCGCGGGAAGTCGCGCCAGAGGCGCTTCGGGGCGGAGCCGCCGCCGAGGCCGACGAAGAGCAGGTCGCGCGCGTCCGCGTTGTACGCGAGCGCGAGGTGGAAGTAGTCCGTGTACTCGAACGCCGTCGCGAAGGGATGCCCGATGCGCATCGCGCTCTGGAACGAGCTGTCGAAGCGCAAGTAGCGCGTCCGGGCGTCCTCGACGACCGCGAGCGAGTGGTACGCGGTCTCCTTGCGAAGGCGGACCCTATAGCCCTCGGCGGAGTAGTCGGCGCGTCCCGTCGGCTCGCCGCGGAGTCGGATGACCGGCGAGTAGTTCCGCGCCTGCGCAGCGGTCAACCGGCCGCTCTCGGGCGCGAGCTCCCGCGAGGCCGCGACCGAGCCGGCGAGCGCGAGCAGCGCGGCGAGCGCGATCAGCGGACGGCGCGACCCGAAGGCGAGGACGGCGACGGCGGCGTAGAGCGCAGCGGCCCCGAGCGCGAGCAGCTCGTTCGTCCCGAGCTCGGGCACGAGCACGAACGCCGTCGCGAACACGCCGGCAATGCTCCCAAGCGTCGAGATCGAGAACAGCCGCCCCGCGGTGCGCCCGACCGTGTCGAGGGAGCGCGCGTGGATACGGACGGCGATCGGCGTCACCGTCCCGAGCACGACGCTGAGCGGGCCGAAGAGGATCGTTGCGGCGAGCAACGGGTTCAGGCGCGGACCCGGGTCCCAGCTCGTGACGCGGCCGAGGACGGTGTCGTCGGCGAGCGGGACCGCGAGGACGAGCACCGCGCCGGTGGAGATCGCAAGCAGGAGCAGCCCGACGCTCGGGCGGCGGTCGGCGAGCACGCCGCCCAGCCAGTACCCGACGGAGAGGCCCGTCAGGACGACGCCGATCAACGCGCCCCAGACGTAGAGCGAGTTCCCGAATGACGGGGCGAGCACGCGGCTCGCCGCGATCTCGACGCCGAGCAGCACGCCACCCGAGACGAAGACCGCGAACGCGAGAGCGGTCCGCTCTTTCACCGTCACGAGGCTATCCCACGGCGTACGCCTCGACCCAGGGCCCTGCCAGCTTGCCGTTCGGGTCGATCCGGAAGAGGAGGTGCGTCCTCCGAACGTCGGCAAGGAACGCCGCCTCGCGCGGGTACCGGTCCCGAGCTTCCAGCACGCGATCCTCGATCGCCCCCGTGAGCACCACGATGCGGACACCCTGGGCGCGCAGGTGGTTGAGGTCCCGCAGCGGGTCCGGTTCCGCCCAGGGCGCCGGCAGGGCAAGCTCGAAGAGGAGGCCCCGTTCGGGAACCGGAAGCGACGGGTCGAGCGCGAGCCCACCCGCGCCCCTCAGCGGGAAGTATTTCCGCGCGGCCACGACGCGTGTGTCGGTCTTGACGAGGTCGCGGTCCTGTTGGATCGTCCACGTCAGGGGCACGACGAGCAGCAGGAGCAGCACCGCCGCCAGCGGCACGAAGCGCGCGGCAAGTACGGCGAGCGCGGGGATGAGCGGCAGCACGTAGCGGTCGAAGTGCGCGCCGATCGGCAGCAAGTTGACGAAGTAGAAAACCGTCCACGAGGCCAGGACGCGGTCAGCGCGGCCGCGCCGCGCGAGCGCGACACCAAGCCCCGCCGCCGCCACGACGAGGAGGGGCCCGAGCGACTCCCAGAGCTTGTCGCCGAACGCGATCGGCGACGCGTGGTCGTGCTCGAAGCCGAGCCAGCCGGCCCGCGCGCGGTCGCCGACGCGTGAGTAGTCCTCCCACCACGCTCCCGGGTGCACGAAGACGAACGGTGAGCCAAGCGCAAATCCGGCAGCGAGGAGGACTGTCGCGAACCCGAGCCGGCGCCATCGCCCCCAAGCCGCGACGGCGATGGGCACGAGCAGCGCTGCGCCCGGGTACTTGGCCGCTGCCGCGAGTCCAGCGAGGAACCCGGCCAGCTCGATGCGGTCGGTGACGAGTAGCGCGAGTACGACCGTCGCGAGCGTCGTCAGCAAGATGTCCGTGACGGCCATGCGCGAATACGCGACGTGCACCGTCGCCACCGCGACGGCGACCGCCGCCACGCCGCCGGCCGCAACGCCGTACGCGCGCTCGCCGAGCCACCAGGCGGCGGCGACCCCCGCCACGCCGATCGTGACCGCGACGAGCCGTGCCGCGAGGTACGACGGCTCGCCCTCCCACGCCTGGAAGGGCGCGAGCACGTAGAGCAGCAGGCTCGGGTAGTCGAAGAACGGGTGCGGGTCGAGGCCGCCGCCGTGCACGATCGACCACGCGCGCGGGACGATGTTCTGCTCGTCCGGGTTCAGCAGGCTGCCGTACGGCAGGCCGTACTCGACGCCGACGAGCCGGAGCGCGGCCGCACCCGCGAGGACGAGGCCGAGGATCGTCCGCGGCCCGCCCCAGCGTGCGTCACTCTCAGACTTCGGGGGGCTCGTCACCGACGAGCGCGCGGACGTCTTGCGCGGCGACGATCACGGCGTCGATCCCGGCGCGCTCGAGCGCGATCACCTCGTCGCGCGACGTCACCGCGACCTCCGCGACGGCGAGCTTTCCCGCCGGCACGTCGGGAAGCAGCTCGAGCACGTGGTCCAGCGGGTCGGCGCCTCGATTGTCGGACTCGCCGGCGAGGAGCACGATCTCAGGGTCGACGTGCTCGAACGCGTCCTCGAGCTCCTCTTCGTCGCGCACCTCGACGACGCAGTCGAGGCCGAGCTCGAGCACGCGCGCGTAATCGTCGGCGAGGCGGTCCCAGTCCTCGCCGTAGCGTCCGGCAACGAGCAGGCACGCGTCTGCGCCGGCCGCATCGGCCGCGTCCGGCCCGTCCGCGCACCAGAGCACCGGCAGCTCGGTGGCGTCGCGGAGGCCGGCAACGTTCCCGCGCACCACCACGCCGTCGGCGCCCTGGCGCTCGGCGGCTGTGGCGCCGTCGGGGTTGCCGACCTCGACGAGCACCGAGATTCCGTCGCCCTCGGAGATCGCCTGGCTGAACCGGCGCGTGCCTCGCTCGTTCACGCGCCGCTGATCGTAACGGCGGCGATCAGCGGACCGGGAGCGGCAAGCCGGGCTCCCGGCGGCTCGTCGAGGCAGGAGATCTTCGCGACGGCCGGATGACCCGGCCCCACCTCGCCGCCGCTGTTCGGCGCGTTGTCGCGGCGGTGAAGCTCAGCGGCCGATCGGATGCCAGACGGTCTTCAGCTCGAGAAACTCGGCGATCTGGTACGGGCTCTGCGCGTCCGGCGGCGCCTTGACGACGCGCTTGACGTTGTCGGCGGCGGCGCGCTCGAGCTCGGCGACGTCGCCGTTCGCGCCGCTGAGGTCGATCGCGTTCACGTCCATGTGCGAGGCGAGCCACGGTGCGAGCTCGGCCTTGTAGCCGGTCAGCAGGTTGACGACACCGCCGGGGACGTCGGACGTGGCGAGCACCTCGGCGAGCTCGATCGCGGCGAGCGGGCTCGACTCGGACGCGAGTGCGACGACGGAGTTTCCGCCGACCACCGCGGGCGCGAGGCGCGAGACGAGGCCGAGCAGCGCGGGCTCGTCGGGCGCGAGGATGCCGACAATGCCCGTCGGTTCCGGGACGGTGAAGTTGAAGTACGGACCGGCGACCGGGTTCGAGCTGCCGAGCACCTGCGGGAGCTTGTCCGCCCAGCCGGCGTACCAGACGAAGCGATCGACGGCGCGGTCGACCTCGCCCGGGCCCGAGCAGAGCGCGGCGAGCTCGGCACGGCGCGCCTCCATCATCTCCGCGATGCGGTAGAGGATCTGGCCGCGGTTGTATGCGGTCATCGCCGACCACTTCTCGAACGCGGGGCGCGCGGCGCGGACTGCGTCGCGCACGTCCTTGCGCGAGGCGCGTGCGACGTTCTGCCCCTGCGCCTCGTACGTGCGCCCCGACTCTGAGCGCGGGAACTCGCCGCCGATGTAGAGCTTGTAGGTCTTCCTGACCGGGAGCCTGCTCATGACTCGAACCGCAGGTAGGGCTCGAGCCCGTGCCTTCCGCCCTCGCGCCCGAAGCCGGACTCCCTGTACCCGCCGAAGGGCGACGCCGGGTCGAAGCGGTTGTACGTGTTGGCCCAGACGACGCCGGCGCGCAGCTGGTTCGCCATCCAGAGGATCCGGGAACCCTTCTCCGTCCAGACGCCCGCGCTGAGGCCGTACGGCGTGTTGTTCGCCTTCTCGACCGCCTCCTCGGGCGTGCGGAACGTGAGCACGGAGAGCACGGGGCCGAAGATCTCCTCCTGCGCGATGCGGTAGCTCTGGGCGACGTTCGTGAACACCGTGGGCACGAACCAGTAGCCCTTCTCCGGTAGCCGGCACGGCGGCTGGTAGATCTCCGCGCCCTCTTCCTTGCCCGACTCGACGAGCTCCGTGATCTTCTCGAGCTGCATCTGCGAGTTGATCGCGCCGACGTCGGTGTTCTTGTCGAGCGGGTCGCCGACGCGGAGCGTCTGCAGACGGCGCTTCAGCTTCTCGACCAGCGGCTCGTAGATCGACTCCTGCACGAGCAGGCGCGAGCCTGCGCAGCAGACGTGGCCCTGGTTGAAGTAGATGCCGTTCACGATCCCCTCGACGGCCTGGTCGAGCGCGGCGTCGTCGAAGATCACGTTCGCCGCCTTGCCGCCGAGCTCGAGGGTGAGCTTCTTGCCCGTTCCCGCGAGCTCGCGCTGGATCGCCTTGCCGACCTCGGTCGAGCCCGTGAACGCGATCTTGTCGACGCCCGGGTGCTTGACGAGCGCTGCGCCCGTCCGTCCGTCGCCGGTGACGATGTTGACGACGCCCGGCGGCAGCTCCGCCTGGCGGAGGAGGTCGCAGAAGAGGAGCGCGGTGAGCGGGGTCGTCTCGGCCGGCTTGAGCACGACGGTGTTCCCGCACGCGATCGCCGGCGCGATCTTCCACGCGAGCATCAGCAGAGGGAAGTTCCAGGGGATGATCTGGCCGGCGACGCCGATCGGCTTCGGCCGGCGGTTCGGGAAGGCGTACTCGAGCTTGTCGGCCCAGCCCGCGTAGTAGAAGAAATGCGCTGCCGAGAGCGGGAGGTCGACGTCGCGCGACTCGCGGATCGGCTTGCCGCCGTTCAGCGACTCGAGCACGGCGAACTCGCGCGAGCGTTCCTGGAGGATGCGCGCGATCCGGAACAGATACTTGGCGCGCTCGCTCGCGGGCAGGTCGGACCAGCCGTTTTCGAACGCGGCCTGCGCGGCCTTGACGGCCAGGTCGACCTCCTCGGGCGTGGCCTGCCCGACTTCCGCGAGCGGCTCCTCGGTCGCGGGCGAGATCGTCGTGTACGTGTCGCGCGGCTCGAGCCACTCCCCGCCGACGAAGAATCCGTAGCGCTCCCGGAGCTGGACGATGTCGCGCGACTCGGGCGCAGGCGCGTACGTCCACTCCGACGGAACGGGTGCGCGTTCCGGCTTTCGTTCGAGATCAGTCAAGGGTGAAGTAGTCCGGGCTTTGGTACCGGCCCGTCTTCTCCTTCCTGATCTGCATCAGGACGTCGTTCAGAAGCGATGACGCGCCGAAGCGGTGCAGATCGGGCGTCAGCCAATCCACGCCGAGGGTCTCGTGCACGAGCACGAGGTGCTGCACCGCCTGCTTCGCGGTGCGGATCCCGCCGGCCGGCTTGAAGCCGACGACGCGGCCCGTCTCGTCGTGCACGTCGCGGATCGCCTCGAGCATCACGAGCGAGACCGGCAGCGTCGCGGCGGGATTGACCTTGCCGGTCGACGTCTTGATGAAGTCGGCGCCTGCCGCCATCGCGAGCAGTGACGCGCGGCGCACGTTGTCGTAGGTGCCGAGCTCGCCCGTCTCGAGGATCACCTTCAGGTGCGCCTCGCCACACGCCTCCTTGACGCGCACGATCTCGTCGTAGACCTTCGCGTAGCGTCCGGAGAGGAACGCGCCGCGGTCGATGACCATGTCGATCTCGTCCGCGCCGAACTCGACGGCGGCGCGCACGTCCTGGAGCTTGACCTCGGTCGGAAACTGGCCCGACGGGAATCCGGTCGCGACCGAGGCGATCTTGACGCCGCTGCCTTCGAGGCGCTCCTTCGCGTGGGGCACGAGGTTTGGGTAGACGCAGACGGCGGCGACCGACGGCACCGTGCGGTCGACGGGATCGGGCCGGATCGCCTTTGAGCAGAGCGCCGCGACCTTCCCCGGCGTGTCCGCACCTTCGAGCGTCGTCAGGTCCATCATCCTGATCGCGAGGTCGAGCGCGAAGAGCTTGGACTCGCGCTTGATCGAGCGCTTCGCGAGCGTCGCGGCGCGCTCCTCGACCGCGACCTGGTCGACGGATCCGATGCGCGGCAGGCGTGGTTCCAGCGGGAGCTCGAACCCGCGCGGCAAGGCGGGCGCCTGGGCCATGACCGGAGTCTAGCCCCGGCGTCCGGGTTAGCAGCTCGTCTCGTCCTCGGCGCCGTCGCGCTCCTCGCGGAGTGGGACTGATCGGCGCGGGGTACGTCGCAACGCGTGCGGGAGCTGCGCGTCTCGAGCTGGATCGAGCTGCACGAGCGGCTCTTCGAAGACTCCTGGCAGGAATCGCTCGGGCGGCATCGCTCGAACGAGGCCTTCCGCGGCAGAGGATGGGTCGGCGAAGGCCTGGCGACGACGCTGCAGCGCCTCGGCGGAGAGTCGGCGGCTCTGGAAGTGCAGCTGCTGCGCAACTTCCGGAAGTACGCGCACCGGGGCGACGTCCCCTACGACTCGATCTGGAACTGGCTCGCACTCGGGAAGCACCACGGACTGCCGACGCGGTTGCTCGACTGGACGTACTCGCCGTACGTCGCGCTCCACTTCGCGACCGCCTCGCTCGAGCGCTACGACCAGGACGGCATCGTCTGGGCGGTCGACTACGTGCGCGCACACGAGCTGCTTCCCGACCCGTTGAGGGACGTGCTCCGTGCCGAGGGTGCGAACGTGTTCACGGCGGAGATGCTCGAGCGTGTCGCACGGGGGCTGCGCGAGCTCGACGTGCTCGCCGACGACAACGAGTTCGTCGTCTTCCTCGAGCCGCCCTCGCTCGACGACCGGATCGTCAACCAGTACGCGCTCTTCTCGCTGATGTCGGGCCCGGACGCCTCCTTCGACGCGTGGGCCGAGCTGCACGACGAGCTCGTGCGCAAGCTCGTGATCCCCGCGGAGCTGAAGTGGGAGATCCGCGACAAGCTCGACCAGGCGAACATCACCGAGCGCGTCCTCTTCCCCGGCCTCGACGGCCTGAGCGCCTGGCTGCGCCGCTACTACCTCCCGCGCAGCGCGGAGTAGGGACCACTCCCCCACCCAGGGTGGGGCCTACGGCCCCACGCCACCCGCGAACCCGCCGTCGAGGCTACCCGAGACGTCCGTACGAAGGTGTGACCCTTCTGTGCCAAGAGCGTGAAATGTGCGCCGCTAGATGCCGAGGCGCTCGAGCAGGTTCTCGTCGCGCCGCCAGCGCGGCTTCACCTTCACGTGCAGGTCGAGGAAGACGGGGTGGCCGAGCGCAAGCTCGATCTCCGGCCGGGCCAGCGTCCCGATCTCCTTGATCATCGACCCTGCGCGGCCGACGAGAATCTGCTTCTGCGAGTCGGTCTCGACGAGGAGCGAGGCGCGCACCACCTTGTCGCTCACCTCTTCGACCTCGACGGTGATCGCGTGCGGTACCTCCTCGCGCGTGAGCTGGAGCGCCTTCTCGCGGACCAGCTCAGCGAGCTGGAGCTCGAGCGGCAGGTTCGTGCGCTGGTCGGGCGGGAAGTACGCGGGCCCCTCGGGCAGCAACGCGACAAGCTCTTCTCGCAGCTCAGGCATCCCGTCGCCGGTCTTCGCGCTCACCGGGTGCAGGGCGTGGAAGTTGCCGAGCTTCGCCGCCGTCGCCATCTGCGTGGCGATGTGTCCGGGCTTCAGGCGATCGACCTTGTTCAGGGCGATCACGACCGGAACGCCGAGTGAATAGACCCGCTGCGCGACGAAGCGGTCGCCGGCGCCGATCCGCTCGCGGGCGGAGAGGACGAGGAGCACGGCGTCGACCTCGTCGAAGGACGCGTCCACGGTGCGCTGCATGTGCTCGGTCAGGGCGTCGCGCGGTCGTTGAAAGCCTGGCAGATCGGCAAGCACGAGCTGGTAGTCGTCGCCGTGAGCGATTCCGAAGATCCTGTGCCGGGTCGTCTGCGGCTTGTCGGAGACGATGGCGACCTTGCCGCCCGTGAGCGCGTTCACGAGCGTCGACTTGCCGACGTTCGGCCGACCGGCCACGGCGACGAATCCGGATTTCACAGGTCGAACGAGTCGGGCAGAATCTCGGCCGGCGTGCGCGTCACGACCTCCCCGTTTGCACGCCGGTACGTGACGCGCTCGAGCTTGAACTCGTGCAGCCATTGGCGACAGCCGCCGCAGGGGGACGCCGTGATCGCGATCGCCTCGAGGTCGCCGGGTTTCAGCCCCTTCGCGACGGCCCGCGAGAGCGCGGTCCGCTCCGCACAGACGCCGAGCGGATACGCCGCGTTCTCGACGTTCGCGCCCTCGATCACGCGGCCGTCGCGTGCGAGCACCGCTGCGCCCACCCGGAACTTCGAGTAGGGCGCATACGCGTGCGCGGCCGCAGCGTCAGCGCGCTCGAGCAGCTCTGTGTCGTTCACGCCGCGAACACCTGGAAGATGACCAGCGTGATGAGCGCTCCGACGACGGCTCCTAGCGTGACTTCGAACAGCGAGTGGACGCCGGCCTCGACGCGGGTCTGCACGACGAGCAGCGCCATGATCAGCGTGAGCGTCGAGATCAGGAACCAGTGCCGCGTGTGGCCGAGCAGGTACGTGACCGCCATCCAGCCGGCGAACGCGAGCGCCGCGTGGCCGGAGGGCAGTCCGCCGCGCAGCGGGGTCCCGCGGCCGGTGTAGGCCTTCGCGGCGACGATGATCAGGATCGTGAGCACGAGCGCGATCAGCGTCAGGTGGATCGGCGCGTCGCGGAGCCGGTCGAGGAGCCGCCCGCTCGGGTCCCGCGCCCGGTCGGCGAAGACGAGGTATCCGATCGCGACCGCGGTGACGGTCGCGATCAGCACTGCACCGGCCGCGATGTCCTTCGCCAGCTTCGCCATCGGGTCGAACGAGGTGGTGGCGACGTCGATCGCGCCTTCGATCGCGGTGTTCACCATCTCGGCGATCAGGACGAACGCGATTGCGAGCAGGAGTGCGATCAGCTCGTTCTTGTCGACGCCGGTCGCGAGCGCGGCCACCAGCACGACGACAGCGGTCGCGAAGTGGATGCGCATGTTCCGCTGCGTGCGAAGGACGTGGATGATCCCCTCGAACGCGAAGTTGAAGCTCTCGAAGAGCGAGCCGGGGCGAAGGCGCGGCGCGTTCACTGCTGGTGGATTCGCTCCCGGGCCTCCATCTCCGGCCCATGGTCGTGGCCCAGCAGGTGGAGGAGCGCGTGGACCAGCGGCTCGCGCCAGTCATCGCCTACGACCTGCGCGCAGAGAACGGCGTCGCCGAGCTGGCGCGGCATCCCGTCCGGCACCTCGTCGCGCTCGTCGATCGGGAACGCGAGCACGTCCGTCGCCTCGTCGATCCCGAGGTGTTCGCGTTTCAGCGTGCGAATCTCGTCCGGCCCGACAAAGTGGATGCCGAGCTCGCCCTCTTCGACGCCTTCCCCGGTGAGTACGGTCCGCGCGAGCTCCGCCGCCGCCTCGGCCTCGACGTGCTGACCGCTTCGGTTTTCGACTTCGACGTCGACCATCAGCGGCTGCGTTCGGTGCCCGTCTCCTCCGCGTGGCGCTTGTAGGCCTCCACGATCCGCTGCACCAGCTTGTGTCGCACGACGTCGTTGTGGCTGAACTGGACGAAGCGCACGCCGTCGACCTGCGAGAGGATCCGCTGCACGTGGATCAGGCCGGAGGCCTGTTCGCGGGGCAGGTCGATCTGCGTGACGTCGCCGGTGACGACCATTTTCGAGCCGAAGCCGAGTCGCGTCAGGAACATCTGCATCTGCTCGGGGCTCGTGTTCTGGGCCTCGTCGAGGATCACGAACGAATCGTTGAGGGTGCGCCCGCGCATGAACGCGAGCGGGGCGACCTCGATCGTGCCGCGCTCCATGTACGCATTCAGCTTCTCCGGGTCCATCGTGTCGTAGAGCGCGTCGAAGAGCGGTCGCATGTAGGGATCGACCTTCGCGAGCACGTCGCCGGGCAGGAAGCCGAGGCGCTCACCTGCCTCGACTGCTGGGCGCGTGAGGATGATCCGGCCGACCTGGCGCTCCGAGAGCGCCGCGACGGCGAGGGCGATCGCGAGGTACGTCTTGCCGGTGCCGGCCGGGCCGATCGCGAAGGTGACGGTCGAGTTCCGGATCTCGTCCACGTAGCGCTTCTGCGTGACCGTCTTGGGCGCGATCTTCTTGCCGCGGTGCCGCCAAACCACGTCCTCGAAGACGTCGCGGATGTCGGCGGACTGGTCGAGCGCGCCGAGCACCGCGTCCACGGTCGAGGGGCCGATCTCGTGTCCGCCCTCCACGAGCTCGACGAGCTCGTCGACCACCGCGCGGGCCGCCACGACGTGCTCGTCGTCGCCCTCGAGGGTGAGCTGGTTGCCGCGGAGGCGGATCGTGCACTCGAGGCGGTCCCGCAGCGACTCGAGCACGCCGTCGCCGACGCCGGCAAGCTCCGCGGCGACGTCGTTTGAGACGGAGAGGGTCTCCTGCACGCCTCGAAGTGTAGGTGGGGATGAATTGCCACAAAATCGGCCCAGAGCCGGCACACACATGCGCGTCCGACGCCGGTAGTGTCGACGTTGGGTGGAGGGTGGCCCGAGCCCCACCCCTTGAAGGGGTGGGGTGGAGTTCGAGGAGCGTTTGCTCCCGGAGGCGTGTAGGGGAGCCGGCGTTCCCGGGTTTTAAGCGAGCTTTTCGCGCACCAGCTGGCTGACTGCTGAGCCGTCGGTGCGGCCCGCGACCTGGGGCATCACGTCGGCCATCACCCGGCCGAGGTCGCGCATGCTCGTCGCGCCCACCTCGGCGATCACGTCGTCGATGATCTCCTCGAGCTCTTCCTCCGAAAGCGGCTCGGGCATGAACTCCTCCAGGACCGCGAGCTCCCGCTCCTCGGCCTGCGCCTGCTCTTCGCGGTCTCCCGCGCGGAAGGCGTCCGCGGCCTCGTTCCGCCGTTTGCGCTCGCGCTGCAGGACCTGCAGCTCCTCGTCGTCCTTGAGTGGACGCTGGAGTTCCTTCTCGGCCCCGCGGAGGGCGCTCAGGATCAGCCGCAACGTGTCGCGACGGTCGGCGTCGCGCGCCAGGGTTGCCTGCTTGAGCTCGTCCTCGATGCGGGCGATCAAGCTCACAAGTCCTCCGACATCGGCTTGCCGCCGAGCACGTGCCAGTGCAGATGGAACACCGTTTGGCCTGCGCCCGGTCCAACGTTGACGACGACGCGATAGTCGGACAGGCCGGACTCGCGCGCCGTGTCGGCGACGAACTCGAGCATGCGCTTCGCCTCGTCGGCGTCGAACTGCGCCACATCGCCGAACGTCTCCACGTGACGCTCGGGAATGACCAGCAGGTGCGTCGGCGCCTTGGGCGCGACGTCCCGGATTGCCACGAACCCGTCGCTCTTTCGGACGTGGTCGCCCTCCCGGTAGAGCTGGCAGAAGAGACAGTCGTCAGGCAGCGAGGATCCCCTCCTCCGTGACAGCGCCGGCGCGGACGCGCACCAAGTCTCCGATTGGCCCCTCGACGAGCCAGGGCGAATAGTCGTCGCCGTAGCCGCGCCCCGGTCGGTCGATCAGCACGACGTCCTCGTGTCCGAGCTTGTCGCGCCAGCGTGCGAGCGACGCGTCGTGCGAGGCGCGACGGAGGCGAGCACCGCGGTCCTTCTTCACGGCCGCCGGCACGGTGTCGGCGGCGGCGGTCGCCGTGCCCGGGCGCGGCGAATACGGGAAGACGTGCACGTTCGTGATCCCCGCCTCACGAACGACCCGGAGCGTGTTCAGAAACGCGCGCTCGTCCTCGTCGGGAAAGCCGACGATCACGTCGGTCGTCAGGTTCAGGTCGGCGAACCGCTCGAGCCGGCGCAAGTACGTCGCCGCGGTATAGCGGCGACCCATCGCGCGCAGCACGCGGTCGTCGCCCGACTGGAGCGGCACGTGCAGATGCCGCGCGACCGCCGGCGTCTCCCGGAGCGCGCGCTCCAGCTCCTCGCCCACGTGATTGACCTCGATCGACGAAAGGCGGAGGCGGGCGAGCCCGGGCGTCGCAGCCGCCTCCCGCACGAGGCGGGCGAGCGTGTAGCCGGCCTCGCGGTCGCGGTAGCAGCCGAGGTTGATCCCGGTCAGGACGACCTCCTGGTGTCCCTGCGCGACGCGGCGACGGATCTCGGCGAGTACCGACTCCGCGCGTCTGCTGCGGCTCCGGCCGCGCACGAGCGGGATGACGCAGAAGGCGCACGAGAAGCTGCAGCCGTCCTGGATCTTCACGAATGCGCGGATCCGGTCGAGGCGCGCGTCGGCCTGCACGCACCCGATCGCACCGACGTCTCCGGCGACGAATGACGCCGCCTCCTCGGTTCGCTTCGCGACGACCACGACGTTCTCCGGAAGGCCGTCGAACGCACCGGCGAGGTTCGCGCCGCACCCCGTCACGTATACGCGCGCGTGTGAGCGCGCTGCGCGGGAGACCTCCTTGCGCGACTTGGACACGGCCTCGTGCGTGACGCAGCAGGTGTTCACGACCGCGACCTCCGCTGCCACGGCTCGCTCTTCGTGGCCCTCGGCGAGCAGGCGTTCGCGCACGTCCTGGGCGTCCGTGTGCGAAACCTTGCAGCCGAGGAAGCGAACCGAGAACGTCGCCACGGCACGAGATCGTATGCGACCTTGTTCAGCCGGTCGGTCGCCAGCGGTCGGCGGCCCAACCCTCGAGCTCGCGCCGCTCCAGGTGCTCCCACCCTTCGAGGCCCGGCCGATCTGACACGAGGTACCCGGCCGTGACCAGCGCTCGTGCTTCGACGCGGTCGGCAAGCGCCTCAACGGCGGCGAGCGCGATGTTCGCAAGCGCGACGTCGACGGACGGGAGGAGATCGCGGGTGACGTCCGCCTGTCGCGCCTCGACCCTGACGTCGTTCGCGGCCGCGTTCGCGACGGTCGTCTCGACCGCGAAGTGATCGTCGTCGAGCGCGTGCACCGGCGCGAACCCGAGCTTTGCGGCCGCCACCGAGAGGACGCCGGAGCCGCAGCCCGCGTCCAGCAGGCTCCCTCGCGGGAGATCCGGGAGCAGCTCGAGGCAGAGCCGCGTCGTCGCGTGTGCGCCCGTGCCGAACGCCAACCCGGGATCGATCACGATCGCGAGCGCGTCCGCAGGCGCTCCCTCCCACGACGGCCCCACCCAGAACGGCCCGGCGCGCACCGGACGATGGAACGTGCGCCAGCGATCGGCCCAGTCAGCGGTGAGCGCTTCCTCGTGCACGACGCCGAACGCGCGGGCTATCCGCGCGCCGCCGTAGGCATCTGTGTACGCAGCGAGCTCGAGCTCGTCTCCGCGCTCGCGCTCCTCGAACCCCTCCGGTGCGAGCTCAAGCATCAGCGCACGTGCCTCCTCCGCCCGCTCGAGCGGGACGCTGACGGCGACGCGGCGCAGGCTGCTCAGCGGAACGCGCTCTTGAGCTTCTCGAAGAAGCCCTCGTCGGGCCGGTAGTTCGCCTCCCCGGTCCGGCGCGAGAACACCTCGAGCAGCTCGCGTTGCTCGGCGGTCAGGTGGCGCGGGACAACGACGTTGACGAGCACGCGATGGTCACCGCGGCCGAAGCCCTGCAGGACGGGCATCCCGCGCCCCGGCAGGACGCGGACCTCACCGGGCTGCGTGCCGGCCTCGAAGCTCAGGTCGGCCTCCCCGTCGAGGGTCTCGATCGTGCGCGCCGAACCGAGGGCGGCCTCTGTCATCGTCAGGTCAATCGTCGAGTACACGTCGTCGCCTTCGCGCACGAAGCGCGGGTCTCGCTTCACGCGGACGCGTACGTACACGTCGCCCGCCGGGCCACCGAGGCTCCCCGCGTGCCCCTCGCCGGAGAGCCGGATGCGCTGGCCGTCGTGGATCCCGGGCGGGATCTCCACCGGCAGCGTCCGCCGCTCGACGACGTGGCCGGAGCCCTCACAGTCGCCGCACGGCTGCTCGACGAGACGACCGGCGCCGCCGCAGCGCGGGCACGTCTGCGAGCGCACGAACTCCCCGAAGACGCCGCGGCCGACCTGTTGCAGCCGGCCCGAGCCGCCGCAGGAGTCGCACTCGCGCAACCCGGTGCCCGGCTCGGCACCGCGGCCTTCGCACCGCCTGCAGCGCACGACGACGTCGTACGGCACGTCGCGCGTCACGCCGGTCGCGGCTTCCGCGAGCTCGATCTCGACCTCCGCGGCCACGTCGCCGCCGCGAGCGCGGCGGGGCCGCGTGCCGACGCCGAAGAGGTCATCGCCGAAGAACGCCGAGAAGAGATCCGTCAGGCTGCCGAAGTCGAACTGCGAGGGCCGGAATCCGCCACCGCGCAGTCCGGCGTGGCCGAAGCGGTCGTACAGCTCGCGCGTCTCGGACTTCGAGAGTACCTCGTAGGCCTCGACGACCTCGCGGAAGCGCTCCTGGGCGTCCGGCGCCTCCGACACGTCGGGATGGAGCTCGCGGGCCTTCTGCCTGAAGGCGCGCTTGATCTCTCCCTCGGTCGCCGAGCGGCTGAGGCCGAGCAGCTCGTAGTAGTCCCGCTCCGTCGTGGCCATCGGCTCAGCGTAGCTCCGGGCTCAGTTGTCCTCGTAGACCCCTTCTACGAAGCGCGAGAGCTCGAACGCCGCGGAGCGCACCGAGTGGATCGCCTTCTCGTAGTCCATGCGGAGCGGCCCCAGGAGCGAGACCGAGCCCAGCGCGCGGTTCCGCAGCCCGTACGCGGCCCCGACGAGTGCGACGTCGTGGAGAGCGGGGTCGGGCAGCTCGCCACCGACACGCACGAACGGTCGCGTCGAGTGCAGGGACTGGCCGATCAGCTCGAGCGCGGCCGCCCGCCGCTCGAGAACCTGAAGCGCGCGGCGGCACGCTTCGAGCTCGTCCTCGCGTACGTCCCCGAGCAGACCGGCCGCACCCCCCACGTACAGCTGTTGCTGTTCGCGTTCGAGCTCGGTGAACGCCGGGCGGAGTAGCCCGAGGAACGCGCGCTCTCGCTGGGGGAGGGATGGGTCGTCGAAGCGATGCCGGAGGAGGTGAGTGCCGAGCTGCAGCCCGCCCACGCTCTCGTTCAGGTATTCCGCCGCCCAGTTGACGAGGCCGATGTCGAGCGCCTCGCTTGTCGTGAACAGCCGCTTCGAGACCCCGCCGGTCGACGTGATCACGACGACCATCGCGACGGTCGGCTGCAAGAGCAGAACCTCCACGTGGCGCACGGTCGCGGCCTCGAGCGGGGGCGCGGAGACGAGCGCGAGCAGCCGCGTCATCTCAGAGAGCATCTCGGTGGTCGCCTGCAGCGCCGACTCGACCTCGTTCTGGACGGCGAGATGCAGCCCAAGGGCGGACGGACGCGGCTCGAGCTCGTGGAGGAGCGCGGCGGCATAGAAGCGGTAGCCGTCCTCGGTAGGGACGCGCCCGGCCGACGTGTGTGGATGCGTGAGCAGCCCGAGCGTCTCGAGCTCGGCGAGCTCGGCTCGGACGGTCGAAGGCGAGACGCCGAGCACCGCGCGTTCGGTGATCGTCTTAGAGCCGACGGGCTCACCCGTCGAGACGTACTCCTCGACGACCTGGCGCAGGATGTCGCGCTGGCGCTGGGTGAGGTGGGGGGCCGCCATTTGCAGGAATTTTACGCGAGGAGGTCCGCCGTTACGCCGCCGCCGAGGAAACGGCCACGCCTCGTCAGCCTGAGCGTGCCGGCTCCGCGCTCGACAAGACCAAGCCTCGCCAGCCGCGCCAGCGCGTCCGCGTCGAGCGCCGGCTCGAGTCCCGCGACGGCAAGCGGCTCGTCGAGACGCAGCCCGAGCAGCACACGCTCACGGCGGCGCACGCCGGCGTCCAGCGGCTCGTGCTCGCGCGCAGGAACGTTCCCGGTCGCAAGAGCCTCGAGGTACCCCGCGAGCCTCGGCGCATTCCGCCACCGGAGACCGCCGACGGTCGAGACGGCGCCGATCCCGAGCCCGAGGTAGTCCCGGCCCTCCCAGTACGCGAGGTTGTGGCGCGCGCGCAGGTCGCGCCCACCTGCCTCGTCCGGCGCACGGCAGAAGTTTGCCGTCTCGTACCAGCGGTAGCCTGCGGCCGTCAGCCGCTCGACGACGAGTTCGAAGTAGCTTTCCATCGCGTCGGCTTGGCGCCCGAGCTCCGAACCGTGCGCGTGCGTGAAGCGCGTTCCCGGCTTTGCTTCGAGCTCGTAACAGGACAGGTGCTCGGGCGCGAGCGTCAGCGCCTCGGCGAGGTCGCGTTCGAGATCGGCGGGGCTCTGGCCCGGGATGCCGTAGATGAGGTCGAGATTGAGGTCGTCGAAGCCAGCATCACGGAGAACGTGCACGGCGCGGCGGACGTCGCCGGGCCCGGCGCGGCGTCCGAGCACGTCCAGAAGGTGCATGTGGAAGCTTTGTGCGCCCAGCGACACACGATTGACACGATTTCGTGACAGAAGCTCGGCCAGCTCCGGCGTGACCGTCTCGGGGTTAGCCTCGACGGTCACCTCGCCCGCGTCGGGGAGCGAGGCGAGCAGCCGCTCCAGTGCTCGCGGCGCCATGAACGTCGGCGTGCCGCCGCCGAGGAAGATCGTCTCGAGGCGAGGGGCGAGCAGACCGCGCTCGAGCTCGAGTTCCGCGAGCAGCGCGTCGACGTACGAGTCGTGCTGACCTTCTCGCCCCACCACCGTGACGAAGTCGCAGTAGCCGCAGCGGTGCGCGCAGAACGGCACGTGCACATAGAGATGCCGAACGCCGCTCACTTGCGCCCCTCCTGGCCGATGTTCAGCACGGCGAGGAACGCTTCCTGCGGCACCTCGACTGAGCCGACCTGCTTCATCCGCTTCTTGCCTTTCTTCTGGGTCTCGAGAAGCTTGCGCTTGCGCGTGATGTCGCCTCCGTAGCACTTCGCGAGCACGTCCTTTCGGCGCGCCTTCACCGTCTCCCGCGCGATCACACGTGCGCCGATGGCGGCCTGGATGGCGACGTCGAACATCTGCCGCGGGATCTCCTCGCGGAGCCGCTCGACCAGCGCTCGCCCGCGGTCATACGCGAAGTCCCGGTGCACGATCAGCGAGAGCGCATCGACGGGCTCGCCCGCGACGAGGACGTCGACGCGCACGAGATTCCCGGGCCGGAAGCCGGCGATGTCGTAATCGAAGCTCGCGTAGCCCCGTGTGCGGGACTTCAGCTGGTCGTAGTAGTCGAAGACGGTCTCCGCGAGAGGCAGCTCGTAGGTCAGGTGCACTCGCTCCGGCGAGAGGTACTCCATGTGGTCGAAGCGCCCGCGCCGCTCGTTGTTGAGCTCCATGATCGCGCCGATGTACTCCTTCGGAACGATGATCGATGCGTTCACGTACGGCTCCTCGACCTCATCGAACTCGGCGGGCATCTCGGCCGGGTTGTGCACCTCACGCCACTCTCCGTTCCGTTCGCGCACGCGATAGGCGACGGTGGGAGCCGTCACCAGAAGGTCGAGATCGAACTCCCGCTCGAGACGCTCGCGCACGATCTCCATGTGGAGGAGGCCGAGGAAACCGGAGCGGAAGCCGAAGCCGAGCGCCTGCGACGTCTCTGGCTCGTAGAAGAGCGCGGCGTCGTTCAGCTTCAGCTTCTCGAGCGCGTCGCGCAGTTCCGGGTAGTCGTCGGAGTCCGTCGGGAACAACCCGGCGAACACCATCGGCTTGACGTCTTTGTAGCCAGGGAGCGGCTTAGCCGCCGGGCGTGCCTCGGAGGTGAGGGTGTCGCCGACACGCAGCTCGGAGACGTCCTTCAGTCCGGTGATCACGTAGCCGACCTCGCCGGCGCTGAGCGCGTCGACCGGCCGCATGGTCGGGGACATGAAGCCGATCTCCTGTGCCTCGAAGCGTGTCCCCGTCGCCATCGCGCGTAGGCGTTCGCGCGAACGAAACTCACCGTCGACGACGCGCACGAACGCGACGACGCCGCGGTACTGGTCGTACGACGAGTCGAAGATCAGCGCGCGCGGCGGCGCGCCGGCGTCACCCATCGGAGCAGGAACCCGCTCGACGATCGCGTCGAGCACGCTGGCGACACCCTCGCCGGTTTTTGCGGAGATGCGCAGTACGCGGTCGGGCGATTCGCCGATCAGCTCCGCGACCTCTGCGGCCGCCTGGTCGGGATCGGCCTGTGGGAGATCGATCTTGTTGACGACCGGCACGATCTCCAGGTTGTTCTCAATCGCGAGGTACGCATTCGCGAGCGTCTGCGCCTCGATACCCTGCGCCGCATCGACGACGAGCAGCGCGCCCTCACAGGCCTGAAGCGAACGCGAGACCTCGTACGTGAAGTCGACGTGGCCCGGAGTGTCGATGAGGTTGAGCTCGTAGCCCCTCCAGTTGACGCGCACCGCCTGCGCCTTGATCGTGATCCCGCGCTCGCGCTCGAGGTCCATGGAGTCGAGCACCTGCTCGCGCATGTCGCGCGCGGAGACCGCCTCTGTCAGCTCGAGGATCCGGTCCGCGAGCGTCGACTTACCGTGGTCGATGTGCGCGATGATCGAGAAGTTGCGGATGTGGCTCTGGTCCATGTCATGCCGGCCTGAAGCGGCCCCGCAACGAGAGTAGCGCCTCGATCTCGCGCACCCCCAGGAGCCGGCAAGCGCCGAGGTAGACGGCGCCTCCCACGGCGATGGCCGAAAGCACGGACACCAGCTGCCCAGCGAGGCCGCGGCCGAGGGCGTCGTCGAGCGCCCACCAGACTCCATACGCGGCGGCACCGAGCGCCGCCGAAGCGAGCGTGATCAGGCCGAACGCGCGAACCGTCGCCGCGAGCTCGATCCCGCCGAGCCGCCGGCGCATCAGGACCAAGAGGAGGGCGGTGCCTGCGATGTTCACCACGGAGGTCGCGAGCGGAATTCCCCACACGCCGAGCCGGTAGAAGACGAGGTCGAGGATGACGTTCAGCGCGAGGTTGGCGAGGGCGACCGAGGTCGGGATCCACGGCAGCTGCAAGCCGAAGAACCCGCGGTTCAGCATCAGCATCGCGCCGTTGAACGTCAGGCCGGCTGCGAATGCTGCGAGTGCGCCGGCGACGACCGGCGTCTGGCTCGGCGCGAAGCTGCCACGCTGGAAGACGAGGCGAACGATTGGCTCTGCGAGCACCGCGCAGACGACGCTTGCCGGGACGAGGAGGAACGCGATCTGCCGCAGCCCGAACGCGACGGTGCGCCGGAAGCCGTCGACGTCCGCCCGCGCCGCGAGCCGCGAGAGCGCCGGGAAGAGGACGGTTGCGACCGCGACAGAGAACATCCCCTGGGGAAGCATGTAGAGCCGGAACGCCTTGTCGATCGCGGCAGGCGCGAGATCGCGGTCGACGAGCCGCGAGGCGATCAGCGTGTCGATGACCGCGTTGAAGTTGATCAGCCCGATTCCGAGCGTCACCGGGACCATCAGTGTCAGGACGCGCTTGACCGCGGGGTCGCGCCAGTCGATCGCGACGCGCAGGCTGCCGTCGAGGCCGCGGAACCACGGGATTGGCAGCAGAACCTGGATCACGGTTCCGACCAGGATCGAGCCTGCGTATACATAGAGCTCTCCGTCGACCGTGTCTGCGCGCGGCACGCCGAGCACGAGGCCGGCGATGATCGCGAGGTTCCAGAACACCGGCGTCAGCGCGGGGACCGTGAAGTGCTCGTAGCTGTTCAGGATCCCGACCACGATCCCCGAGACGCCGAGCAGCGTGACGATTGGGAAGAGCACGCGCGACAGGCCGACCGCGAGGTCGAGATCGACGGGATGGAATGGCCGCAGCAGGAGCGGTGCGGTGAGCATCAAGAGCGCCGTGAGACCGCCGAGGCCGAGCAGCGTCAGCCAGAACAGGGTCGACGCGACGCGCCAGGCGCGGCGGCGTTCGCCGTTCTCCATGAGCTCGCTGAAGACGGGGACGAGCGCCGACGACAGTGCGGCGTCTGCCGCCAGGGCACGGACCAGGTTCGGGACCTGGAACGCGACGGTGAACGCGTTGATCTTCCCCGCGACGCCGAAGTAGTAGGCGGCGAAGATCTCGCGGACGAGCCCGAGGATCCGGGAGAGGCCCGTGGCGAGCGAGAACATCGCCGTCGACCACGCCAATCGCCGGCCGCGGCCGCGCTCTTCCACGGCGGCGAGTATACGAGCGGCTCCGGCGCATCTTGCCGCACGCTGCTACCATTCCGCCGCCCGCGAGCTGCGGGCCTTTTCACGAGATGCCGAACATCAAGCAGCAAGAGAAGCGCGTCCGGCTCGCCGCCCGCCAGCGGCTCGAGAACCTGCGCTACCGCTCGACGATCAAGACGCTGACGAAGCGGCTCGAGCGCGCGGCGGAGGGCGGCAAGAAGGACGAGGTCTCGGCCGAGCATCGTGAGCTCGTGCGCCTGATCGACCGTGCCGCCGCCCGCGGCGCAATGCACAAGAACGCGGCCGCGCGCAAGAAGGCGCAGGCGGCGCGGATCATCGCCCGCAGCTAGGCGGCCCTCTTGCCGTCGGGTGCGAGCTCGACGAGCGCGCGTTCAAGCTCCAGGTCGCCCGAGAGGCGCGAGCCGCCCTTGAGCGCGTGGTCGAGTTCGGCCAGCCGAACGACCGCGTCGCGCAGCTCCTCCTCGCCGAAGTTCTCGGCCTGGCGCACGAGCTTCTGCACGTAGTACGGGTGGCGCTTGAGGCGCGAGGCGATCTCCTGCGTCGAGTGGCCGTCCGCGATCAGCGCGCGGCATTCCTCCAGCCGGCCGAGGTGGCGGGCAAGCGCGAAGAGCAGGCGGGGCGCGACGTCGCGCCGCGGCGAGGACTCGCGCTCGAAGCTCGCCTCGACGGCGCTGAGCGCGGCGGCAAGATCGCGGCCGCCCCACGCGTCTGTCAGGGCGAAGCTCGGGATCTCGCCGAACGGCACGACGAGCTCGCGGACGCTCGCCCATTCAATCGGTTCGCCGCCCGACCAGGTGACGAGCTTCGCGACCTCGTTCGCGAGGTGGTGAAGGTCCGGGTCCTGGCCCTCCGGGACGACCGCCTCGACGAGCGAGCGGCAGAACTCACGGTCGACCTTCGTGCCGAGCCCGGCGAACTGCTGCGCGACCCAGTCGATGATCTTCTTGCGGTCGACGTCGTAGACGAGCACTTCCCCCGCCTTCGCGACGGTCTTCGCGATCGCGGCGTCCTTGCGAAGCTCGCCCGCGATGAGTGCGAGCACCGCCGTCGGAGCCGGATCGGCGAGGTATGTGGCGACCGCCTTTGCATCGGGCGCCTTCCAGCGCTCGACCTCGGCGACGACGACGAGTCGCTCTCCTCCAAAGAGGCCCATCGCGTTGCAGGCGGCGCACGCGTCGGGGCCGCTCGTGTCCTGCGCCGACAGCAGCTCGACGGCGTCGGGGTCGAAGTGGTCTCGAAGGCGCTGCAGCGCGCGCTCGACCTTCGGCCGGTCGGAGCCGGTGAGCAAATAGACGGGCTTGAGCTCGGCCACGCGCCGAGCATACTCACCGCTCCTCCCGGACTCGCAGCTCGCTCCCGTCGGACTCGACGACGACGCGGCCGTTGACGTCGGTGCGGTAGAGCGCGAGGTCCGGCGCTGCGCGCAACGCGTTGAGCGTAGACGGCGCCGGATGGCCGTAGTCGTTCCCGAGCCCGACCGAGATGACCGCGACCTTCGGCCGCGTCTGCTCGAGCAACTCGGGTAGTCCGTCGTCGGCAGAACCGTGGTGGCCGACCTTCAGGATCTCGACCGGCGGCGGCGCGAGCGGCAGCGTGACGTCGGACTCCGCGTCCGCCGTGAGCAGCGCGTCCACCTCGCCGTACGAGACGAGCAGCACGACGGCGTGCTGGTTCGGGTCCTCACCAGGCGGGCCGGGTCCGTCCGGCCAGAGCACGGTCAGTCGAAGTTGCCCGAACCCGTACGCGGCACCGGCGCGCGCGAGCACGACCGGGACGCGGTGCGCGCGGGCCTCCTCGAGCGCGCCGCGCTCGTAACTGCTCTCGAAGGGGATGCGCGGGTCGAGCACGAACCCGACGCGTTCGTGCCGCAGGACATCGGCCGCTCCGCCGACGTGGTCGCGCTGCGGATGGGTCAGCACGACAGCGGTGAGCCAGCGGACGCCGAGGCGGCGGAGCTGGTCGGCCACCCGTGCCTCGGGCGGCCCTTCGTCGACGAGGATGCGCACGCCCGGGGCCTCGAGCAGGCAGCCGTCCCCCTGACCCACGTCGAGGAAGGTGATTCGCAGACCGTTCGGCGTCGGCGCAACCGGCGGTTCTCGCGCCAGCGTCCAGCCGACGCCGACGAGCGCGAGCAGCGAGCCGACTGCGATCAGACGGAAGCCGCGTGGAGCGCAGAGCCGCGAACAGAGGACAGCCGTCGCGCCGAGCACGAGGAGCACCGCCAGTTCCCGGACCGAGACCACCGCAAAGGGCAGCCGGGCGAACAGCCGCGCGCAGTACGCGAGGTAGGCGGCGAGCCAGCCGTTCAGCCACGCCACGATCGTGGCGGCGCCGGGCGCCATCGGCTCGAGGGCGGCCCCGATGAGTGCCAGGCCCAGGATCGGCCCCGCTGCGGGTGCCCCGAGCGCGTTCGCGGGGACCGAGTACAGGGGAACCTCGCCGAACTGCGCAAGCGCGATCGGCGCGGTCGCGACGCCGCACGCCGTCGAAATCGCAACGGCGCCGCGAAGCGTGTTCGGCATCGGGTAGCCCTCGAGCGCACGCTGGAGGCGCGGGACCGCGAGGAAGATCGCGGCGACGGCGGCGAACGAGAGTTGGAAGCCTGGCTCACGCACCGTGTACGGGTTCCACGCCAGCAGGACGAGCGCGCCCGCGAGGAAGAACCACCAGCGGTCTCGCTCTCGCGCGCAAAGCCACGCGAGCGACGCGAGACCTCCGGCGACTCCGGCGCGGACGACGGACGGCTGCCAGCCGACAGCGAGCACGTAGCCCGCCAGCGCGCCGAGTGCGGCGATCTCAGCGACGAGGCGCGAGCCGCTGACGAGCAACGCCAGAATTGCCACGCTGCCGAGCACGAGCGCGACGTTCGATCCGGAGACCGCGAGCAGGTGATACAGCCCCGAGGCCCGGAACGCGTCTCGAAGAGAAGGCATGAGACCCTCGTCCTCGCCGAGCACGATCCCCTGGATCACCCCGCGGCGCTCGCCGTGCAGCCCGGTCGCGACCGTGCGCGCCAGCCGTGCGTGAATCGCGTCCGCGACGCCGCTGAGCCCGCCTCGCCGGCCGACGACGCGGTAGCTCCGAGCGCGCAGGACGACGTGGACGCCCTTCCGCTGGAGCCAGGCTCGCTCGTCGAAGCCGCTGTTCGATTGTCGTGGGAGACGCACCTTCGCGCGAACCGCGAGGCGCGCCCCCTGCGGAGGCGCGCGACCGCGCGGCAGCTCGAGCAGCACCGCCTCGCGCAGCTCGTGCCCGCCAAAGCGTTCGAGCCGCCCCGGAACGCGCACGGAGTACTCGCTCACGCGCGCGGGCGCCGTCGAGACGAGGACGGCACGCTCCGTCCTGCCGACGAGCGGCAAGAGCACGCTCCGGTCAAGCGCGTCGAGGCGCGCGCTGCCGAGCCACCAACCGGCGAGTGCGAGCCCGACCGTGCAGCCCACGACGCGTAAACCCGGCCGAGCGGTGAGGATTCCGAGTAGGGCGAGGACGGCGGCTGACACGACGAACGGCGGCGCGCGGAGCACGTTCGCCGCAGCGAGCCCGCCGCAGAGCGCGCTCAGGAGGAGGTGTGGAAGCGGCAGCCGGTTCACGGCGCCACCAGCTCGCGCAGCTGCTCGAGGCGGGCCGGCCCGATCCCGGCGATCTCGTCGAGATCGTCAACCGAGCTGAACGCTCCGTGCGACTGGCGGTAGTCGACGATCTTCTGCGCCGTCACCGGCCCGACGCCGGGAAGCTCGTCGAGCTGTTCCACGGTCGCGGAGTTCAGATGTACCGGTCCGGCCGCGTCGGGAGCGGCGCCTCCGGCCCCGCTCGCCGCCGAAACGGAAGGCGTACGCTCGGGCACGACGACCTGCTGTCCGTCGGAGAGCCGCGCTGCGAGGTTGAGGAGGGTGAGGTCGGCTTTCGCCGTCGGCCCACCCGCTTTCGCGACCGCGTCCGCGTCGCGAGAGCCGCGAGGGAGCTTGTAGAGCCCCGGTGTCCGCACCGCGCCCACAACGTGCACGACGAGCGGCGGCGCCGACCGCGCGCGCAGTGCCGTGGGTGGGCGAGCCGGCGTTCCGCCGTCGCTTGCCGCGCCTGCGGGAACGAGCAGCTTGCCTGCGACGACGAGGGCAACGGCGGCGCACGCGATGATCGCAAGCGCACGACCGCGCGAGACGGGGAGCTCGGGCATTCGCCCAGCGTTGCTGAGAAACCGTCACACGTGTGTGACGACTTCGTGCCGAATGCGTGTCAGTTATCCGACGACGAGATTGACGAGCTTGCGCGGCACGACGATCGTCTGTCGGATCTTTCCGCCGTCCAGGTACGTCTGCACGCGCGGCGACGCAGTCGCGGCGGCGACGAGCTCCTCCTCCGACGCGTCCGCCGCCACCTCGAGGCGGTCGCGCACCTTCCCGTTCACCTGCACCACGAGCTCGAACGTCTCGCGCGCGAGCAGCGACTCGTCGGCGACCGGCCATGGCCGCTCCCACAGCCGCTCGTGGCCGAGCCTCGACCACAGCTCCTCGGCGATGTGCGGCGCGTACGGCTGGATCAGCGACACGGCCGTCTCCGCCGCGAAGCGCGCGTCGGGAGCATCCGGCTCGCGCGAGAGCTCGTTCACGAGCTCCATCACCGCTGAGATCGCGGTGTTGAACGCGAACCGGCGGCCGATGTCGTCGGTCGCCTTCGCGATCGCCGCGTGCGCTTTCCGCGTCAGCGCACCGGTCTCCTCGACTCCTTGCGGCGCGCCTGCGGCGACCTCGTTGACGATCCTCCAGAGTCGCCGCACGAAGCGCGACATGCCCTCGATCCCCTCCTCGGTCCACTCCAGGTCCTGGTCGGCAGGACCGATGAAGAGGATGTAGAGGCGGACGGAATCCGCCCCGTACTGCTCGACGAAGTCGTCCGGGCCGACGACGTTCCCTGCGCGCTTCGACATCTTCGTCTTCCCGAGCGTCACCCACCCGTTCGTGAAGAACTTCGCGAACGGCTCGCGGAAGCCGACGAGCGCCAGGTCGTTCAGCACCTTGACGAAGAAACGCGCGTAGATCATGTGCATCGTCGCGTGGTCCGAGCCGCCGATGTACAGATCGACGGGGTTCCAGTAGTCGACGACGTCGCGGTCCCACGGCGCCCGATCGTTGTGCGGGTCGCAGTAGCGCAGGAAATACCACGACGAGTCGACGAAGGTGTCCATCGTCTCGGTCTCGCGCGTCGCAGGGCCGCCGCACTTCGGGCACGTGACGTTGACCCAGTCCTCGGCCTGCGCCAGCGGTGGCTTGCCCTTGGGCCGGTAGTCGTCGACGTCCGGTAGGAGTACCGGCAGCGCTTCGTCCGGGAGGGGCACGATCCCGTCGCGCTCGCAGTAGACGACCGGGATCGGGCAGCCCCAGTAGCGCTGCCGCGAGAAGCCCCAGTCGCGCAGGCGATAGTTGATCGCGAACCGGCCGCGCCGTTCAGCCTCGAGGCCCTCGACGATCCGCCTTCCGCCTTCAGTCGCCGGCAGTCCGTCGAAGCCGTCCGAGTTGACGAGCACCTCGCCTTCCGTGTGCTCGACGTACGGAGTGCCTTCGTCGACCTCGCCGTCCACGGGCCGGACGACCTGACGCACGGGCAGTCCGAACGCCTGCGCGAACGCGAAGTCGCGCTCGTCATGCGCCGGCACCGCCATGATCGCCCCGGTCCCGTAGTCGGTCAGGACGTAATCCGCGATGTAGACGGGAATCTGCTCGCCGTTCACCGGGTTGACCGCGTGCATGCCCGTGAAGACGCCGGTCTTCTCCTCTGCGGCTGCCCGCTCCTCGGCTTTCTTCAGGGCGGCCCGGCGCACGTATTCGCGGATCTCATCACCGTGCTGCGAGCGCTCTGCGATCTGCTCCACGAGCTCATGCTCGGGGGCGAGCACGAAGAAGGTGGCGCCGTAGAGCGTGTCGGGTCGCGTCGTGAAGACCGGCACGTCGATGTTCAGCTCCTCGATCCGGAACACGATCTCCGCGCCTTCGGAGCGGCCGATCCAGTTCCGCTGGCGGGCCTTGAGAGGCTCGGGATAGTCGACCCGGTCCAGGTCGTCGAGGAGCTCCTGCGCGTAGTCGGTGATCCGGAAGAACCACTGCTCCATCAGCCGGATCTCGACCTCCCAGCCGCAGCGCTCGCAGCGGCCGTCACGGACCTGCTCGTTCGCGAGCACCGTCTGGTCGTTCGGGCACCACTTCACCGGCGCAGCCTTCCGGTATGCGAGGCCGCGTTCGAAGAACCTCAGGAAGAGCCATTGCTGCCACCGCATGTACTCCGGCTCGTGCGTCGAGATCATGCGCGACCAGTCGTACGCCCAGCCGATCCTGCGCATCGAGCGGCGGATGCTCTCGATGTTCCGCTCGGTGATCTCGCGCGGATGCCCGCCTTCCTTGATCGCGGCGTTCTCCGCCGGGAGCCCGAAGGAGTCGAAGCCCTGCGGGTGCAGCACGTGCATCCCGACCCGCCGCCGGAAGTGCGCGACGACGTCGCCGATCGTGTAGACGAGCACGTGCCCCATGTGCAGCGAGCCCGACGGATAGGGAAGCTGCTCGAGGACGTACGACTTCGAGGGCGATGGCTCGTTCGAGACCTCGAACGCGCGCTCACGCTCCCAGACCTCCTGCCACTTCGGCTCGATTGTGTGTGGGTCGTACCTGTCCATCGTTGTCTCCGGAGACAAAAAAGCCTCTCAGTCGAGAGGCCGTCGAGAGCTACCGCGACCAGGCCGCGTGGCTCTCTGTTCTACAGAAGAAGCAGCTCCTTCATTGCTCTGAATGTAGCAGGGGTGCAGAATCCGCGCCATGGCTGGATACACCGTCGTGAACATGAAAGAGGTCGAGGACCAGGCCCCCAAGTTCGGCCTCTCCCCCGACTTGGAGGCGCGCTTCGCGCGGGTCCCGCTCGAGGCTGAGTTGATCGGTATCTCCTACCAGCGGCTCGCGCCGGATTTCCGCATTCCGTGGGGACACACGCACAAGACGCAGGAGGAGGTGTACGTGGTCCTGGGCGGCAGCTGCCGGATGAAGGTCGGCGACGACGTCATCGAGCTAAAGCCGTGGGACGCGGTGCGCGTCCACAAGGACACGATGCGGAGCTTCGAGGCGGGGCCCGAGGGAGCCGAGGTCATCGCGATCGGTGCCCCAGGCGGGCCTGGCGACGCCGAGATGGCCCAGGGCTGGTGGAGCGACTGAGCCAGACGGGATCGACCGGGGCGCTCCGGGAGCCGGCCCCGAGAGATTGGTCTCATCCGAGTCGGGACTCCTTGATCTGACGCGGGGTTCTCCTTGACCCGGGTGACTAATGGTTCACGCGCGCACGCGCGCGGGCGCCCGCGCGCGCGTGTTCCCCACCCGGGGTGGGGAGAGAAATCCACCCGCCACCCGCGGTCGACGGTACCCGCGGTCGCGTGACGCCGGCGTGACGCGCGCGTAGCGATTCTGTGCCAATCGCTCCCCACCCCGGCTGAGCGAGGATCGCGCCGGCGAACCGCGACAACGCGCCTCTCGCGCCGCCCCGGGCACAATCGTCCCGTGCTGGAGCTCTTCCCCGACACCGCCGCCGTCCACGGAGGCGAGCTCGTTCTCGGCGGCCTGCGCGCGAGCGAGCTCGCCGCCGAGCACGGCACGCCGCTCGTCGTCTACTGCGAGGAGACGATCCGTAGCCAAGCGCGCGCGTACCGGCAGGCCGCGCCCAACGCACTCGTCGTCTACGGGACGAAGGCGTTCCCGAACGTCGCGCTGATGCGCATGCTCGCGGAGGAAGGCGTCGGCGCCGACGTCTCGACGCTCGGGGAGCTCCGCTTCGCGCAAGCGGCGGGCGTGCCGTCCGACCGCATCATCGTCCACGGCAACAACAAGAGCGACGAGGAGCTGCGCGCCGCAGCGGAGGCGGAGACGCGCCTGCTCGTCCTCGACGCGCTCGAGGAGATCCCGCGCGCGAGCGCAGCCGGTGTGGAGCGCGTCCTGCTCCGCGTCACGCCGGGGATCGAGGCCGAGACGCACGAGTCGATCCGAACCGCCCACCGCGGCTCGAAGTTCGGGCTCCCGCCGGAGCAGGCCCGCGAGGCCGTCACCGCTGCCCGCGAGGCCGGTCTCGACCTGCGTGGTCTCCACGTGCACATCGGCTCTCAGCTCCGCGATACGGGCGCCGCGCGCACGACTGTGGACTGGCTCGCCGCGTTCGCAGCGCAGTGCCGAGCCGACCTGCGCTGGACACCCGAGACGATCGACCTCGGGGGCGGCCTCGGGATCAGCGAGTCGCTCGAAGAGCGCGCCCCGAGCGTGCACGATTGGGTCGGCGCGCTGCTCGAAGAGCTCGACCGCGCGTGGTCGCTCCACGACCTCCCACACCCCGAGCTGATCCTCGAGCCAGGACGCTCGCTGATCGGCCGGGCCGGCGTGACGCTCTACCGCGTCGGAGTCGTCAAGGAGGCAAGCGAGACGACGACGTACGTCGCGATCGACGGCGGCGTCTCGGACAATCCGCGGCCGCAGCTCTACGGCGCGCGCTACGTCGGCCTGCTCGCGAATCGGGCGGACGACGCACCCACCCGCGCCTACCGCGTCGCGGGCAGGCACTGCGAGTCGGGGGACGTGCTGATCGACCGGGTGGAGCTCCCGGAGCCTCACCGCGGCGACCTGCTCGCGGTCCCCGCGACCGGCGCGTACACGCTCAGCATGGCGTCCAACTACAACGGCGTGCCGCGCCCGGCAGCCGTGCTCGTCCGCGACGGCGAGGCGCGAACGATCAAAAAGCGCGAGACCGTGGAAGACCTCCTTCGATGGGAGACCTAGCACCGCACACCGCAGCGATCTGGTCGGATTACATCTGACCGTTCTGCCGCGTCGGTCAGGTCCGGGCCGAGTGGATGCGTGACGAGTTCGGCGCCGTGCTCACGTGGCTGCCGTTCGACCTGCACCCGGAGTACCCGCCCGAGGGCATCCCGCGCGCACAGTTGCTGGCGCGCTACGGCCCCGCGGTCGATCGACACGTGGGTGCGATGTTCGAGGAAGCGGGTCTCCGCTACAACCCGCACCCGGAGATCGTCCCGAACTCGCGAAATGCGCTCCGGCTCGCCGAGCTCGCGCGCGACCTCGACCGCCACGACGAGTTCCACGACCGCGTCATGGACGCGTACTGGGACGAGGCCCGCAACATCGGCGACGAGGACGAGCTGCGCGCGCTCGCCGATGAGGTGGGACTTCCGGCCGACGACGTCGAGCGCGTGCTCGCAAGTGACGAGTACGCGCAGCGCGTGGACGTCTCGACGCAGCAGGCAGCGTCGCTCGGGATCTCGGGCATCCCAGCGTTCCTGATCGACAGCCGCCTCCTCGTGCTCGGAGCGCAGCCGCCGGCGACCTTCGAGCGCGCGTTCGCCGGCTAGTCGAACAGCGGCCCCGTCAGCATCAGCCCGATCTCGTCACCGAACTGCTGAAAGAGCGCGAAGAACGACAGCGCCGCAGCCGCGAGCGTGAGGTCCTTCGTGAAGTGGACGCGGTCCATGACGCGTTGCATCGGGTCCTCGTGCCTCCAGAAGGCATGCATGCCGAACGCAACGGGCACCATGAACGCAACGAGCAGAAGCGCGCCGAGATCGGCCCAGATGCCGAGGGCGATCGAGAGGCCGCCTGCCACCGCCATCAGGCCCGAGAACGGCACGAGGAGCTCGGGTGCAGGAACACGGTTCATGCGTGCGTACTCGATGCCTTGCGCGCGCTGGAGCAGGTGAACGGTCAGGCCGGAATAGACGAAGAGAAAGGCGAAGCCGAGCCTGCCGACGAGAAGCACCCAGTCCATCTACGCCTCCTTAGTTGAGGGGTCAAACGCTAGTGTGCAGCCGCGGCGGCGGGCTGCGCAAGGAGACCCGGGCGGACGAGCCGGGGCGGCGCCTTCAGCCCCGCATCGGCCACCGGCGGATTCAGCGGCTCCGCGAGCGGCGGCGCGCCGAAGGACGCCCGCCGGCGCTCCGCCGAAACAGCGCCGTAGAGCGTCGTGCGCTGCCGCGGTACGCGCCCGGCGGACCGGATCAGCGCCTCCAGCCGCTCTGGTGCGAGCTCCTGCCCGTGAGACGCACCGGCGGCGCGCGAGATCGACTCGTTCATCAGCGTCCCGCCGAGATCGTTCACGCCGGCGCGCAGGAGCGCGTGCACGCCGTCGGGCCCGAGCTTGACCCAGGAGGCCTGTACGTTCGTTACGTACGGGTGCAGCGCTAGCCGCGCGACCGCGTGGACGAGCAGCGTCTCGCCCCAGGTCGGGCCGCGGCGGGCGCGACCCTTCAGGTACATCGGCGCCTCCATGTGCACAAAGGGGAGCGGCACGAACTCCGTGAACCCGCCGCTCCGCCGCTGCTGCTCGCGCACGCGCAGCAGGTGGCGCGCCCAGTGGCGCGGCGCGTCGACGTGCCCGAACATCATCGTCGCGTTCGAGCGCAGGCCGGCGCGGTGCGCGGTGTCGTGTACCTCGAGCCATTGCGCCGTCGTGACCTTGTCGGGGCAGATCACGCGCCGGACCTCGTCGTCGAGGATCTCGGCAGCCGTGCCGGGGAGCGAGCCGAGCCCCGCCTCGCGTAACCGAGCGAGATAGTCGAAGAGCAGGACGCCGAGCGTTGCCGCCCCCTGCCAGAGCTCGAGTGCGCTGAACGCGTGTACGTGCAGCGAGGGCACGGCTTCCTTGATCGCGCGCACGACGTCTCCGTAGTAGTCGCCGGTGAAGCCCGGGTGGATCCCGCCCTGCAGGCAGACCTCGGTGGCGCCGCGGGCCCAAGCCTCCTCGGACCGTCGCACGATCTCCCCGAGGGGGACGAGGTACGCAGGCCCGCGCAGGTTCGCGGCGAGCTTCCCTTTGGAGAAGGCGCAGAAGCCGCAGCGGAAGTAGCAGACGTTCGTGTACTGGATGTTCCGGTTGACGACGTAGGTGACCGTGTCGCCGACGGTCTCGCGCCGGAGCCGGTCGGCCGCGGCGAGCACACGCTCGAGCTCGCGACCGCGCGCGCGGAAGAGACGGACGAGTTCCTCTTCCCCCAGCTCGTCGCGCGTCTCGATCGGCAACGCGTCGCCGGGGACGAACGGCACGGCGCGCACATTGCCCGGCGACCAGTCGTCCTCGCGGGCGAGCCCGAGCGAGTCGGACGCGCGCAGGACGTACGGGCGCACATCCTCGTGCACGCGCTGCGCATGCTCCGGGTAGACCGCGAGCCGCGCCGCCGGCTCGAATCCGCGGCTCCGTGTCGCCTCGCGGAGCAGCTCGATCTCGGGCCAGGGCGCCTCCGGATTGACGTGGTCGATCGTCACCGGCGAGACGCCGCCCCAGTCGTCGATCCCCGCGTCGAGCAGCCGCGCGAACTCGTCGCCCGCGAGGTTCGGGGGCGCCTGCACGTGTACCTCCTCGGGGAGTACGAGCCGCGCGGCCGCGATCGACCAGAGATGCTCCTCGAGCGTCGGCTCGGGCGCGTTCGCCATCTTCGTGCCGGGCTTGGCGCGGAAGTTCTGGACGATCACCTCCTGCACGTGGCCGAAGCGCCGCTGGAGCTCGGCGATCGCCACGAGCGCCTCGACTCGCTCGTGCCGCGATTCGCCGATCCCGATCAGGATCCCGGTCGTAAACGGAATCCCGAGCTCGCCCGCCCAGGCGATCGTCTCGAGCCGACGCACGGGAAGCTTGTCGGGCGAGCCGAAATGCGGACCGCCGCGCGCCGACAGCCGCAGGGAGGCGGTCTCGAGCATCAGCCCCATCGACGCGGAGACGCGCGCGAGCCGTTCGAGCTCCGCGCGCGACAGCACCCCCGGATTCAGGTGCGGCAGGAGGCCGGTCTCCTCGAGCACCGCGCCCGCCGCCTGCTCCAGGTACTCGACCGTCGTCGCGCAGCCGAGCGAGGCAAGCTCAGTCCGCGCCGCCCGGTAGCGCAGCTCCGGCTTGTCGCCCAGCGTGAAGAGCGCTTCTCGGCAACCCGCCGCTGCGCCGGCGCGCGCAACCTCGAGCACCTCGTCGATCGTCATGTACGCGCGTTCCCCCCGCCGCGGCGGGCGCGCGAACGTGCAGTAGTGGCACACGTCTCGGCAGAGCTTCGTGAGCGGGACGAACACCTTCGGCGAGTACGTGACGAGTCGCGACCGGCGGCGCGAGCGGGCCTCGGCGCAGAGCTCCTCGACCGAGGCGTGCAGCAGCTCCGCGCTCGTCATCGGGTCGAGCTTACGCCAACCAGGCTAGGCCGGCCGCCGCTCGCCGGCGGCGAAGATCCGCATCGGCAGCTCGGCCAGCGGCTCGCCGCCGCCTCCGGTCACCAGCCACGTGTCCTGCATGTAGAGGCACTCACGCCCGTCGTCGGAGATGGCGTGGGGGTGCATCGAGAAGACCATGTTCTCCTCCAGCTCGGTCTCCACACCCTCGCCGACCTTGGGAAACTCGATCATCGTCATCCCGATCGAGTGCCCGGTCACGTGGCCGAGGTGGTAGCCGCGCTCGACGAAGCCCTTCGAGACGGCGCGGTGCACGTCGTGCGCGGTCGCGCCCGGGCGAAGCGCGCGCCGAGCCGTCTCGTAGTACTCCTCGTAGGCGTCGAGCATCCGCCCGACCTCGGCGCTCGGCTCGCCGAGCGCGCGCGAGACCTCGACCCAGTGGCCGCCGGGTCCTGCAACCTCGAGCGAGGGAATGCAGAAGTCGCCGAGAATGGTGTCGTTCCGCGCGATCGTGAACTCGGGTCCGACGAGCACCATGTTCATCGTCAGCCGGCCGCAGCCCCGCTCGACGAAGAGGCGCTCAGCCGGCGCGAGGACCGCGGCGGCCGTCCTGCCGGGCGCGTACGCCTCGAGGAACTCCCAGAACCCGTCCGTGTTGATGCGGACGCTCTCTCGCACCGATTCGAGCTCTTCCTCGCTCTTGACCGCGCGCGCGAGGTCGAACTCGACGTCCCAGGGGACGAGCTCGACCGCTCCGTCGTCGAGCGCACGGTAATCACGCACGGTGAGCACGTAGTCCAGCCCGTACACACCGACACGCTTGCCGCGCACCCGCTCGGCGATCCATTCGCCCGGGCGATCGACGAAGACCTGCTCCTCGATCCACGTCGTGCCGTGCTCGCCGACGTAGCGCGCCTCGCTCGGGAAGACCATTGCCGGCTCGCCCTCGAGCGGCAGCACGACGTACGCGTACCGGTGGACGATCGCGAAGCCCGAGAGGTACGTGACCGCGCCCTCGAAGCCGGAGTACTCGCTGCCGCACACCAGCGCGGCGTCGAGCCCGTCGCGCGCGAGCGCCTCGCGCACGCGCGCGAACCGGCGCTCGACGTCGGCGGCGCTCACGCCTGCCACGCGCGTTCCAGTGCCTTGACCAGTGCGGTCACGGCCTCGTTCAGCGGCGTCGGGACGCCGTGCTCGCGCCCGTGGCGCACGATGCCGCCGTTCAGGTAGTCGATCTCGGTCTGCCGTCGCGCCTCCACGTCCTGCAGCATGCTCGCCTTGTGGTCGTACGCGACGTCGGGCCGCGCCGCGTAGTCGATCAAGTCCTCCGGGTCCGAGTCGAGCTCGATCCCCTGCGCCGCGCATACCTGCTTGCCCTCCATGACGATCGCGCTCACGAGGCGGCGCAGCGCCGGATCCTCGCAGACGCGGCCGTGCGTGAGGCCGGTGAGGGCGCCGATCGGGTTCGTCGCCGCGTTGAAGATCAGCTTGCGCCACTGCGGGCCGCGCGCGTCGGCGACCGCCTGCGTCGGCATCCCCGCGCGCGTGCACGCCTCGGCAAGCCGCGCGATCGCATCCGCGGGCGCCGGGCTGGGCTCGAACGGACCGATCGTCGTGTCGCCCTTCACGTCCCAGCGCACGTGACCCGGCTCCACGAGAGCGCCCGCGGGGAACGTCGTCCCGCGGATGACGTGGCGCACGTACGCAGCGATCTCTTCCTCGTTCCCGACACCGTTCTGCACCGAGCAGACACAGCCGTCCGCGAAGGCGTGCGCCGTCGCGGCGAGAGCCGACGACGTGTGCATGCTCTTCGTCGCGACGATTCCGAACTCGCACTCGGGTAGCTCCGCTGCGTCGGCGGTCGCGCGGACGGCGCCGACGACGTCGTCCGCGCCGGACAGGCGCAGGCCGCGTTCGTTGATCGCGCGCACGTGCGCTTCCGCGAGGTCGTAGGCCCAGACCTCGACGTCGTCGAGGCGGGCGAGGTTGGCGGCGAACAGCGAGCCGACCGCGCCGCAGCCGACGATGCAGATCCTCACCTGCCGGCCTCCGCAAGGCGCCGGCGAACCGGCAGCCGGAGCTCGCGTCCTCCGGTCAGGCCGGACGGCCGCAGGATCAGCACGAGCGCCATCAGTCCGCCGAGGATGATCAACCGCGTACCTGACGGGAGGTCGAGCGTGACGCCCACGTCGACACCTTGCTCGGCCTCGATCAGGAACGAGTTCAAGCCGCTGACGGCGAGTGCGCCCAGTACCGCACCCCACAGGCTCGAAGCGCCGCCGACGACGAGCATCGCGAGCGTCAGGAACGTGAGCTCGAGGTAGACCTGCTCGATCGTGATCGAGCCGAGCTCGTGCACGAGCAGCCCGCCGGAGAAGCCGGCGAGCGCGCCCGAGAGCGTGAACGCCCAGAGCCGTTGGCGGTGGACGTTGATCCCGACGCCCCGGGCGGCGGCGGCGTCCTCGCGCGTTGCCCTGACCTGCCGCCCCAGCCGGCTCCGCTGGTACGCGAACGCGGCGGCGATCGCAACGAGGGCGCCGAGCGTCGCCTGGAGCGGGCCGGTCGTCTCGGGGACGAGTGAGAGCGTCGTCGCGCCCGGCCCGATCTTGTTCCACTCGCGCAGGACGTTGTGCGTGACCTCCAGCACCGCGAAGGTGGCGATGCCTGCCGCGAGCCCGGACAACCGCATCAGCGGGAGGCCGACGAGGAACGCGAACGCGCCACCGACCGCCGCGCCGAGCACGAGCGACGGCACGTTGCCGATCGTGTGGTCGCGCAGCGCCGGCAAGAGCTGCGGCAGCACGTTCGTCTTCGAGTCGAGCGGGATCGTCATCACGCCGGCGGCGAACGCGCCGACCGCGACGAAGCTGAGCTGACCGAACGAGAGCACGCCAGAGTTTCCGATGAAGACGTACAGCGCGACGACGATCGCCACGGAGACGAGCGCGTCGAGGAAGTAGATCTCGATCGCGCGGCTGACGAGCGTCGCCCCGAACCCGACCGCGGCGACCAGGGCCGCGGGAACCAGCAGCTGCACGAGTGCGTCGAGCGTCCGCCTCATACCCGCTCCGCGGCCCGACGTCCCCAGGCGAACAGCCCGGCAGGGCGGACGAGCAGGACCAGGATCACGAGCGCGAAGACGGCCGACGGCAGGTAGACGCTCTTGTCGGTCGGGAGCACGCCGTTGATCACCCCGGTCGCGAAGCCGATCGCGAAGCCGCCCAGGGTCGCGGTCCAGAGCCGATCGATCCCTCCGACGACCACGCCGACCAGGACGACGATCGTCTCGCGGAGCGCGAAGTCAGGCCCGACGAACGGGTTCTGCACCGTGAGGATGACCGCCACGGTCGCCGCGAGCAGCCCGGAGAGGACGACCGCGAACGCGATCACGCGGCTCGCGCGAACGCCCAGAAGCCGCGCCGTGCCGAAGTCGGCGGCCGCGGCGCGCATGTGCAGACCGATCGTCGTCCGCGCGAGCAGGAGCGCCAGCAAGCCGAGAGCGACCGCCGCGACGACCACCGACGCGATCGTGATCTTGCGCACTTCCACGCCCGCGACGACGATCGCCTGGTTGAAGGACGCGATCGAGGTGGCGATCTCGCCGATCGTGCCGTCGCGGATGTCGATGAGCAGTGCTGCCGCTTGCAGCATGAACGCGACCGCGAACGTCGCGACCAGCATCACCGCGGGCGACTGCCCGCGCAGCGGCCGGAAGAGCACGCGGTCCATGACGACCGAGAGCGCGACGACGACGACGAAGCACGCGGCGATGCTGGCCGCGACCGGCCAGCCCGCCGTGAACGCGATCGTGTACGCGCCGACCATGACCAGCTGGCCGTAGGCGAAGTTGACGAGCCTCAGCACGCCGAAGACGAGCCCGATCCCGACGGCCATCAGCGCGTACACGGCGCCCAGCCCGACCGCGTCCACGATCGTCTGGGCGTCGAGGGCAGCAAGCGGCGTGCTCATCCGCTCAGGTAGGCGGCGATCATCTTGGCCGTGTCGTCCGCATCCTCCGGCCCCAGCGTCATGCGCAGCTCGCCGTTCGCGAGCACCTGCGTCCGGTCCGCGAGCGCGACCGTGCGCTGGGCGCGCTGCTCGACGAGGAGAATCGTGACGCCCCGCTCCCGGATCCGAACGAGTGCACCGAACACCTCGTCGACGACCGTCGGCGCGAGCCCGAGCGACGGCTCGTCGAGCAGGAGCACCCTCGGTCCCGCGACGAGCGCCCTGCCGATCGCAAGCTGCTGCTGCTGGCCGCCGGAGAGCGCCCCGGCCGAGCGGCCGCGGAACTCACGCAGGACGGGGAAGAGGTCGAACGCCTCGGCGAGCGCGCCGCGGCCGTCACCGGCGCGGCGTGCGGCGAGGCCGAGCCGCAGGTTCTCCTCGACGGTGAAGTCGGCGAAGATCCGCCGTCCCTCGGGCACGAGCGCCACTCCCGCCCGCGCGATCGCCTCGGGCGGAAGGCCGAGGATCGGGCGCCCGTCGAGCCGTACGTCGCCGGAGTGCGCGGGGATGAGCCCGGTGATCGCGTGGAGCGTCGTCGACTTCCCGGCGCCGTTCGGACCGATCAGACCGACGATCTCGCCCTCTCCAACGTCCAGGCTGAGGTTCCTGACGGCCGGAATCGCGCCGTAGCGAACCTCGAGGCCGTCGACCTCGAGCATCGTCATTCGCTCACCGCCGGCTCGCCGAGGTAAGCGGCGGCGACGTCGAGGTTGCCGCGGATCTCGGACGGCGTCCCCTCGGCGAGCGTGCGGCCCTGGTCGAGCACCTGAATCCGGTCGCAGACGTCCATCACGAGCGCCATGTTGTGGTCGATCAGCAGGACGCCGGCCTCGTGATCGTCGCGCACCGAGCGCACGACCGCCGCGAAGTCGGGAACCTCGGCCTCGGACAACCCGGCGGCGGGCTCGTCCATCAGCACGAACGCAGGCTCGGTCGCGAGTGCACGCGCGACGCCCAAACGGCGCTCGTCGCCGTGGGCGAGGACGGCCGCCGGGACCTCGGCCCGGGTTTCGAGGCCGAGCAGCTCGAGCAGCTCGTCGGCGCGCCGCCGCGCGCTCCTCGACCGTGCGCCGGTCCCCAGCGCTGCGACCTCGACGTTCTCGCGTACGGTCAGGCCGCGGAACGAGCGGCTGTGCTGAAAGGTGCGGGCGAGACCGGCGCGCGCACGGCGGTGAGCGCTCCAGCTCGTGATGTTGCGGTCGCCGAGGCGCACCTCGCCCGCCGTGGGCGCGTCGAATCCGCTGAGCACGTTCACCAGCGTCGACTTGCCGGCCCCGTTCGGCCCGATCAGGCCGACGACCTCGTTGCGATGCAGCTCGAACGTGACCTCCGCGAGCGCCCGGACTCCCTCGAATGACCGCGAGACGGACGAGGCCCGGAGCACGTCTCCGGGCCTCTCCGTCGTTGCCGAGACCGGACGGTCGACCAAGCCGCGCTACAGCTTCGGTACGACCTTCGCAGTCACCGTGCCGATCACCCGCGCGCGATTGTTCTGGATCCGGATCACCCGGTACTGCCGTCCGAACACGGTGTGGAGCTGGCGCGAGAAGCTGACCCTGCCCCCGAGCGCCGGCACCTTCTTGAACTTCTCCAGTTGCGCCGAGAGCGTCGCACCGCGCGTCGATCCGTTCGCACGCTTGATCGCGTCCACGACGCCGTCGATTGCCGCCGCCCCGCCGACGAAGCCGCCGGTCCCGGGGGCCGCGCCCGCCTTCTTCAGCTCGGCGATCATCGAGCGCACGGCCTTGTTTGGATCGTCGCCGAACACCGACGCGTACGTGACGAAGTAGTAGTTCGTCACCTGCGGGTTGCTGGTCACCCAGTACGTGCCGTCGCCGGCCCACGAGTTCAGGATCGGCGTCTGGTTGCCGAGGGAACGCAGGCCGGAAACGAGCGCGGGCAACTCTGCGAACGCCGTCGACGTGACGATCACGTTGGCGCGCACGCCGTTCAACCTGCTCACAGCGGCGCCGACGTTGTTCGCGAAGCTCGCGTAGCTCTCGCGTGCGACGATGCGTCCGCCGAGCTGCACGAACCGCTTCTCGAACGCCTGAACGACGTTCTTGAAGTAGACGAGCAGCGTGTTCGTGGCGAGGGCCGCGGTCCGCCAGCCGCGGCGGTACGCGACCTCCGCCATCGCCGAGCCTTCGTCCTGCGCGACGTTGCCGAAGCTGAACGCGAGCCGGCCCTTGGCGCCGAAGCGCTTCGGCCCCATCTGGTCGGTGCCGATGCACGGCGCGATCGCCAGAACGCCGCGGTTGATCGCCTCCTGGACGACCGGCGTCGCGAAGTCGACGTCGCACGTCGTGAAGATGACCTGCGCACCTCCGCCGAGCAGGCTCGCGGCACACGACTTCGCGCGGGCGGCGTTGTTGTTCTGCGTGTCACAGGTGTTGATTCGGAGCGGACGCCCGCTCACGCCGCCCTTGGCGTTGATCTGCTTGATGCGGATCTTCGCCGCGGCGAGCGCAGGCCCGTCGAACGGCGCCATCTGGCCCGAGCTGTCGAACGCCCAGCCGATCACGATCGGCTTCTTCGCCGCCGCCGAGGCGCTGCCCCCCAACGCCGCGAGCAGTGCGAGTGCCGTCGCCATGAGGAACACCGCGGCCGTACTCACCTTTCCGGACCGTCTCATTGCCGCCTCCTCCTCCGTTGACCCGGTCTCAGGCGGCAATTCAACCAGTCCACGACGCCTCTCGGGCCTTCACCAGCCGGTACATCGCGGCCTGAAGCGGCACCGGCTCGCCGAGGCGCTCGGCCTCCCGGACAAGCGCACCGGTGATCGCGTCGATCTCGGTCGGGCGCCGCGCCTCGACGTCCTCGAGCATGGACGGGTAGTGGCGGAAGCCGCGCTGCGTCGCGAGCACGTTCATCTCCCACGGATCCTCGTGGAGCGTGACGCCCGCAGCTGCGGCGACGCGCTTGCCCTCTTCGATCAGGTCGTAGACGAGGTGGCCCAGGCCGTCGGGCCGGTCCCGCTCGGCGAAGTGCGGGTCGTGCGGCAGGCCCGTGAGCGCCGCGACCGAGTTCACCGTCGCGTTGAAGATCAACTTCGACCATTGCGCGGGGCGCAGATCGCGGAACGCGCGCGCCTTCAGCTCGGAGCGGACGATCAGCTCGGCCGCGGCCTCGACGAGCTCGTAGGGCGTTTGCTCGTAGGGCCCGAGCCAGGTCTCGGTGTCGAGGATGTACTCGACGTGGGTGTCCTCGTGGCGCGTGCCGCTCATGAACGTCACGGCGGAGATGAGCGGCCAGTGCCCGTGCCGCCGGACGACCTCCTCGGCGCCGAGGCCGTTCTGCACAGTCATGATCGCCGCGCTCGGGAAGAAGCCCGCGATCCTGCGCGCTGCGTCTTCCAGCTCGTTGGTCTTGGTCGCGACGATCACGAGGTCCGTGTCCGGCAGCGTCGCCGCGTCGGTGGACGCACGCAGGCGCGAGGTGAAGTCGTGACGGCCGGAGACACGCAAGCCGTGCTGCTCGAGCGAGCGGGCATGCTCCTCGCGGCGGCAGAGCACCGAGACGTCGCACACGCGGGCGAGGTGTGCGGCGTACAGGCTGCCGATGACTCCGGCGCCGACTACGCAAACACGTTCGACAGCGCCTCCACTCCGCGCCGGGCGAGCTCGCGTGGGTCCTCGCGCCAAAGCGAGTCCGGCAGCTCCGCGTCGGAGAAGATCTCCAGGTCGTAGAGGCCCTCCCAGCGCAGGGCGTCGAAGATCGGGCCGAACTCGATTACGCCGTCACCGGGCAGCACGCGGTCGTTCGTGGTGCGAGTCGGATCGCGCCAGTCGGCGATGTGCACGGCCGCGATCCGTTCGCGGTAGGGCTCGATCTCCTCGAGGGGCTGGTTCCAGAGGTGCCAGACGTCGTACACGAGGCCGACGTCGCGGCGGCCTGCCTCGTCGAGCAGGGCGGCGGCCTCCGCCAGCGAGGTGGGGATCGTCCAAAGGTCGGCGAACTCGCGCTGGATCGGCTCGAGCGCCACGCGCACCCCCGCACGCTCACCTTCCTCTGCGAGCGCGCGGATCCCCTCGACCGCCCGGTCTCGGTCGCCGGGACCGGTCAGGAAGAGCACGCAGAGCGGCTCGAAGGGCGCCAAACGCCTGATGCTTGCGCAGAGCGCCTCGACGCGCTCGTCCGGATCGGCGGGTCCTTCCATCAGCGGCAGCGGCAGGATGGACGGCACCGCCGGGATTGCGGCTGCGGACTCGAGGCCGCTCGCACGGAACCGCTCCAGCGAGTCGTCCGCGAGCTTCATCTCCCAGATGCCGATACCCGCCGCGTCTGCCGCGCGGTAGGCGTCGAGGTCGTCGGCGAACGACTGGCCTACCGTCGTGATCTGCGAGATCGACGGTCTCATCTGCGCGCGAGCGCGCCCACGCGCTCGAGCGGCGACGGCTGGAGCAGCCGCTTCGCGACCATCGTCCCAGACCCGGCGCCGAGGCCGGGCCCGGGATGTGTGCTCGCGCCGATGTGCCACAGGCGTTCGACTTCCGTCGCGTGACCCGGCCTCGCAGGAAACGGCCGCCAGAGGAAGTTCTGGTCGAGCGTCAGGGCCCCGGAGTACGGATCGCCGTGCACGAGGTTGATGTTCGCCGCCTCTAAATCGGCCGGCGAGAGGACCGCGCGCATCTTGATCGCCGACTCGAGGTTGGGGATCTGGCGCGCGAGTCGCGCGACGATGCGGTCGGCGTACCGCTCGCGCAACCTCTCGGTCCAGGTGCCGTCGCCGACGTCGAGCTCGCCGGCGGCGTCACCGCGGACGCGCCACGGAAGCTCCTGGAGCTGAATCCAGAGCAGGCCCGCCCCTTCGGGCGCGCGCGACGGGTCCATCGTCAGCGGCTGGCCGACGACGATCGTTGCCTCTTTCGGCAACAGACCGCGGTCGGCTTCGTTGACCGCTTTGGAGACGCCGTCGAGTCCCGGCGTGACGTGAACGAGGGCCGTCCCCGCCAGCCGCTCGTCGCCGTCCCAGCGAGGAGGCTCGGAGAGTGCGAGATGAATCTGCATGCTCGCGCGGCCGTACCGGAACGGCGGGGCCGCGACGGCGAGCAGACGCCCGTAGAGCTGCGTCGGCGTGACGTTTGCGATCACGGCCCGTGCCGCGTTCACGGTCTCACCGTCCGCCAGCCGCACGCCGGTCGCGCGCCCTTCGCGCACGAGCACACGCTCCACGTCACGCCCGGTTTCACACGTCCCGCCGTGGTCGGAGATCAGCTGGGCCAGTGCGGCGACGAGCTTGGCGCCGCCGCCGCGCGGGATCGGCATCCCGCCCTCCTGGACCGCCACCGCGATCACCTGCGCCATGTAGCCGGAGGTCGCTGCGTCCGGCCCCAGCCCCGTGTGCAGCACCCACGGCGCGAGTAACCCGTGGGCACGTTCGGAGGCGAACGTCTGCTCGAGCCAGTCTCTCGCCGAGATCGTGAGGCCGCCGACGAACTCGGCAAGGCCGCGCCGGCCCAGGCGGCGGTACGCCTTTGCCGCGAGCGCGAGCCCGGCCTTCGACCAGAGCTCTGTGCCGAGGATTCCGAAGGCCAGGTCGGCGTTCGGGAAGAACGACTCGAGCACCCCTGTCCACTCCGCGCCGAGCTCCTCGGCGTTGCGCTCCGCTGTCCGCAGCAGGAACGCACTCTCTCCGTCCGGGAAGAGCGTCGCCGTCGGGAGCTCGGTGTTCAGGTACTCGAGCCCGCGCGCGGCGAGCTCCTCGCCGAGCTCTGCGTGGGCGGCGCCTCCGACCCAGAGCGGATGCCACGCGCTGAAGACGTCGTGCACGTAGCCCGGCTCGGTGATCTCCGCGGTACGAATCGCGCCGCCGAGCACCTCCTCCCGCTCGAAGACCGCGACGCGCCAGCCCGCGCGCGCCAGCAGCGCGCCGCACGCCAGCGAGTTGATCCCGCTGCCGACGAGAACGGCGTCGTAGCCCGCCACTAGGGCACCGCTTGCGGTGCCCGCTTCAGGACGTGCGGGCTTCGCCCGTACGTCCGTCTGCGATCCCGAGCCCAAGCCTGCCGAGCCATCTGATCCACGCTCCTACCTTTCTTCCGCCACCACCGCGGTGCACTCGATCTCGATCAGGCAGCCGGGGACAGCAAGGCCCGTGATCCCCACGATCGTCTGCGCCGGATGCGCGGCGCCGCCCGTCACTTCGTCGATCGCGCGCGTGATCGTCTCGTACTCGGTCGGTTGCGTCGTGTAGATCGTCCGCCGGACGATGTCGTCCCAGCCGACCCCGGCGGCATCCATCGCCGCTTTCAGGTTCCGCATCGCCCCGACCGTCTGTCCGTGGAGGTCCTCGGCGAGGAGCGAGAAGTCCTGCCCGATGCCGAGCTGGCCCGCGAAGTGAACGCTGCGGTCGCCGCGCGCGACGGCGACGTGGCTGAAGCCGGGGGCCGGATGCAGGTCGGGCGGGTTGAGTAGCTCACGGTGATGGCTCACGTGCTGCCTCCTTCGGGAACGAGCTGCAGGAACTCCTCGTCGCTGACGAGGCCGCGCTTCCGGGTGCCGAGGAGCTTGACCGCGTCGAGCAGCTCGCGCTGCGCCTCGTCGGAGAGGTCGAGATTGAGCTCCTCGCACTTGATCCGAATCGAGTCGATGCCGCTCTTCTTGCCGAGCACGATCGACCGCTCGGCGCCCACGAGCTCGGACGAGTACGGCTCGATCGACGGCGGGTCGTGGAACTGGCTCGCGACCGCGCCGCTCTCACGCCTGAAGAGGTTCTCGCCCACGAGCGGCTTGAACGGCTCGAGGTCGTAGCCGGAGGCGGTACGCACGAGCTCGCCGACCTCGCGGGCACGGTCGAGCTTGAGGTTCGACTCCACGCCGTAGAGCGCGCGCAGCGCGAGCGCGACCTCAAGCAGGTTCGCGTTCCCCGCGCGCTCGCCCATCCCGTTGATCGTCCCGTGGACCCAGGCGGCGCCCGCGCGCACCGCCGCGACGGCCGCAGCCGTGGCGAGCCCGAAGTCGTTGTGGCCGTGCCAGTGCAGCGGGACGCCGGGGAGCCAGGACGCGACCTTGCCGACGAGCTCGCCCGCCGCCTCGGGCGACGCGATCCCGAGCGTGTCGACGACGACCGCCTCCTGCGCCCCTGCTTCGGCGGCGGTCTCGTAGGCCATGCGCAGGAAGTCGTCCTGCGCGCGCGTGCCGTCGACGCCGAAGTAGCCGACGCGGACGCCGCGCTCGACGGCAAACGAGACGGCGGCGCGCATCCGCTCCAGCATCGTCTCGCGGCTGATCCCGTACGCCTCGAGCTTGAGATCGGAGACGGGACTCTCGATCACCGCGGCGTTCACGCCGAGCCCGACGAGCTGCTCGACGTCCGCCTGCACCGCCCGGGAGAAGCCCCAGATCTCGGCCGAGAGGCCCGCGGCGGCGATCAGCTCGATCGCGTGGCGATCATCGTCCGAGACGCGCGCGAAGCCCGCCTCGATCCGGTCGATGCCGAGCGTGTCGAGTGCGCGCGCGAGCTCGAGCTTCTGCTCGGGGTCGAGCACGACGCCGACCGTCTGCTCGCCGTCGCGCAGCGTCGTGTCGTAGAGCCCGACGCGCCCGCCGAGCTCGTGCGGGCGGTTGATCTCGCCGGTCCAGATCACCGCACGACCCCGTCCGGGAACGGCGACAGCTTCTTTGCGCCCTCGGCGGTAATCAGGAAGTTGTCCTCGAGGCGCAGGCCGCCGCCGCCCTCCCAGTACGCCCCGGGCTCGATCGCGAGCACCATTCCCTCCTCGATCGTTCCGCCGCCGGCCTGATGCGCGTAGGGCGGCTCGTGCGCGCGCGCGCCGACGCCGTGCGCGATCGGGTGCGACGGCTGCCCGGGATAGCCGGCCTCCGCGATCCCCTTTCGAACGAGCACGTCGAGCTCAGCGAGGCTCGCGCCGGGGCGACAGTGGTCGACGGCCTGTTCGTAGACGCGGGTGAGCGCGTCAAGCAGCCGCTCGTACTCGGGCGTCAGCTCACCCGGGCAGAGGTTCTTCGTGTGGTCGCACCAGTAGCCGTCCGCGCAAACCCAGATCTCGAACAACGTTGGCTCGTTTGCCTGCACCGGCCGGTCCGCAGTCGCCGTGAACGTGCGGATGCCGGGGCCGGACCAGACGAGCGAGAAGCCGTGCGCCAGCTCGACCTGCCCCTTCCAACCCGTGCCTTCCCCGTGCACGAAGCCGTTCCAGAGCGCACCTGCCTCGCTTTCCTTCATGCCCGGCTCGAGCTGGTCGCGCACGTGCTCCATCGCCGCCGCTGCGATGTCGTTCGCGAGCTGCATCCGCTCGAGCTCCTGGTCCGTCTTCACGGCGCGCGCCCTCGCGAGCAGCGGCGTCGCGTCGGCCGCGTCCGGCCACGCGTCGAACCAGGCGCGCGTGTACGTCGTCGGCTCGCCGACCATGCGGTCCGCCGCCTGCGTGCCGAGCGACAGCTCGAGGCCGACACGCGCGTACGGCTTCGCCGCATCCTGCGCCAGCTCCAGCGTGCGTGCCGTGGGCGGCCGCGGGTCGCGCTCGTCGTAGCCACGCAGGTAGCGCACATCGTCCGTCCACGCCGTGCGCGTAGCGTCGTCTGCCGAGGCCTCGAGGCAGATCAGTGTCGGCTCGCCCTCCGCCGGAAACACGGCGGCGTCGTAGCCCTTCATGCCCCAGAAGTTCGTCAGGTAGAGGACGTTGTCAGGCGCGCGCACGACGAGCGCATCCAGCCCCTGCTCCGCGACGAGCGCGCGTACGCGCTCGAGCTTCGCGTCGTCGCGCGGCCAGGCCATCTACCAGCGAACCCGCGGCGGCGCCGGCTCGCCGTGCGCGTCCCGCCACGAGACGACCGGGTTGCGCAGCACGCCGACGCGCTCGATCTCGGCCTCGATCACGTCGCCGGGCTTCAGGTACAGCGAGGCCGCGTCTTCCGAGAAGCCCGCGACGCCCGAAACGGTTCCGGTCGAGACGACGTCGCCGGCGCTGTACCCGAGTGGCGAGTAGTGCGAAAGGATCTCCGCGATCGTCGTCGACATCCGGCTCGAGTGCGAGGTCTGGCGGCGCTCGCCGTTCACGCGCAGCTCCATCGCGAGGTCGTGCGGGTCGGGGATCTCGTCGGGAGTCACGATCCACGGGCCGAGCGGGCAGAAGGTGTCGATCGCCTTGCAGAACGAGAAGACGCCCGAGCGCATCTCTCGCCGCTGGATGTCGCGGGCGGTGATGTCGTTGAAGATCACGTAGCCGCCGACGTAGTCCATCGCCTCGTCGGGTGAGAACCACTTTCCCGGCTTGCGGACGACGACCGCGAGCTCGAGCTCGTAGTCCAGCTCCTCGGTCAGGTGCTCGGGGTAGACGATGGGGTCGTCGGGCCCGACGATCGCGTCGACGTTCTGGAAGAAGACGATCCAGGGGGCGATCTCGTGCGACCAGCCGACCCGCTTCGACTCGTCCTCGTGCTCGCGGAAGTTGCCGGCGGTATGGAAGAACTTGCGCGGCACAATCGGCGCCTCCAGGTTCGCGCTCGCGAGCTCCGTGCGCTCGCCGGTGTCGTTGGCGCCACCGTGCTCGAAGTACGTGCGCATGTCGGGAACGTCGAGGCGGACGATTTCCCCGTCGTCAACACGCCCGACCTTGCCGCCGTCGAAGGTGACGAGCTTCACGCGACCCCGCAGACTTTCATCGCTGTGCGCGCATAGACCTCGGCCGTCTTCACGAGCCCGTCGATCGCGAGGTTCTCGCCCAGCTCTGCGTCGGGGAGGCCGCTCGAGGTGCCGTAGTTCACCGTCGCGATCCCGTAGCGGCTGAGCACGGACGCGTCGGAGAACCAGCGGGTGACGTCGCGCTCGGCCGGGGCGCCGAAGACCTCCTCGTGCGCCTGCTCGAGCGCGCCGACGAGCGGATGACCCTCGTCGATCTCCGCGCCCGGCGCGGTGACGTAGATCTCGGCTTCGACGCCGTCGAGCCCGCGCGCGAACTCGAGCGCTTTCCGTCGCGCCGCGGACATCGGCACGGACGGCGGGACGCGCAGGTCGAGGAAGAGATCGGTGACGTGCGGCGTGCGAGAGACGCGCCAGCCGAACCCGCCTTGCACGGCGCCGACGCTCGCCACCCCGCGGACACCGTCGTAGCTCATCTCCTCCTCCCACGCGGGCAGCCATTCGAGCACGCGGTCGAGCACCTCGCGCATGCGCACGATCGAGTTCTCGTCCAGGCGGCCGGAGCTGAAGGCGGTGTGGATGAACGGCCCGTGCGTCGAGAGCCGCATCCAGATCGTTCCGAAGTGCGCGAGCACCAGCTTGTTCTCGGTCGGCTCGCCGAGCACGCACATGTCGGCGACGCCCCCGTGCGTGACGAGGTGGCGAGAGCCGGCCGCGTAGCCACGGTACTCGGCGCCCTGGGCGTCGCCCTGCTGCGTCTTCTCGATCTCGCCCGCGACCGCGGCGATGAGGACGTCGCCGCGCAGGCGCACGCCGGCTTCCTGCAGCGCGCGCACCGCCTCGACGTAGCACGCGACCGCGCCCTTCATGTTCGAGATGCCGAGGCCGTAGATGCGCCCGTCCCGCTCGAAGCCCTGCGGCTGGAAGCCGGGGATGCCCTGCAGCCAGGGCTCGCGGCCCGAGTACGACGTGTCGAGGTGGCCGTTGAACATCAGCGTCGGCCCGCCGCCCGTGCCCTGCCACGTGCCGAGCACGTTGGCGCGCCCCTCCTCGACCTGCTGCCATTGCACCTGGAGGCCGAGCCCGGAGAGCTCGTCCCGCATCAGCTCCGCGGCCGCGTCCTCGGATCCGGTGAACGACGGCGTCGAGACGAGCCGGAGCGCCAAGTCGACGAGGCGTCGCTCGTCGATCATCGAAACTGCGGCAACACGCGCTCGCCGAAGAGGCGCAGCTGCTCGTGACGGCGGTCGCCCCAGAGCTCGAGCATGACGTGCGTGCAGCCCCCGTCGCGGTACTCCTCGATCGCCGCGATGCAGTCCGAGGGCGTGCCGGCGATCGGCTTACATTTATTTAGGAGCGCGTCGCTCACCTGCTCCTTGGCGGCAAGCCGTCCGCCGCGCTCCATCGCGTCCGCGACCGGCCGGATTTCCTCCTGCTCGATCCCGGCGAGCTCGAGCAGCGTGTCCGCGGCACCCTGGATGTTCTGCACCTTGTTGGCGAGGTACATGCCCGCAATCTCCCGGGCGCCGTCGCGTCCGGCATCGCGGTCGTCCTCGTGGATCGACGCGACGACCGTGCAGCCGATGTCGATGTCGGCGTTCACGTTCTCGCGGGTATACCGGACGAAGGCCGGCGTCGTGATCGACGGCGTCAGGCAGCCGTCCGCGATCTCGCCGGCGAGCGCCTGCATCTTCGGTGCCGTTGCGGCGATGTAGACGGGCGGCGCACCGCGCGGCGTCTGGGCGTCACCTGCGAGCGGGGGGACGGAGGCGCTCCAGCGCTCGCCCTCGTACTCGAACGCCTCTCCGCCGAGCACGCCGCGTACGATCGCGACCGCGTCACGCATTGGCCCGAGCGTCTTGTTCGTCTGCATCCGCGCGTTGTTGAGGAAGATCTTCGAGGTCCCGAAGCCGAGCAGAAAGCGGTCGGGGCCCGCCGCCTCCTGCACGACACGTGCGTCCATTGCAACCTGGACCGGGTGTCGCGTGAAGGGCGAGATGATCCCCCATCCGATCGTCAACCGCTCGGTCGCCTGTGCGAGCAACGCCGACACGACGGTGGACGATCGCGCTTCCATGCCGTGCTTGCGCCACCAGGGATACGCCTCCGCGAGCCAGACGGTGTCGATCCCCGCCTCGTCCATCACGCGCGCGGAATCCATCATCTCGTCGAGCGGCTCCATCGTCAGCTGCATCACCCCGATCCGAAACGGCGGAGGCACGGATGTCGGCTAGGGCGGCGTCTCCGCTGCCGCGACTTGCCGATCGAGCGCGCTGAGAACGTTCTGCACCTGTTGATTGACGATCGGCTGGAGCACCCGCTGGCCCATCGAGCCGACCGGGCCGGCGATGCGCACGTCGGCTTCCCAGTGCATCGTCGTCCCGCTTCCTTGCTCGGCGAGCGCGAACTGCGTGTCCATGTTCAGGATCGCCCCGACGCCGTTCCCCTTCGCGTGGAGCCGGGCGAACTCGGGGTGGCGCTCATCCGTCTTTTCGAAATCGATGCTGAGGCGCAGCCCGCCGAGGCCGAGCGGGATCTTCACGTTTGCCCGCCAGTGATGCTCGTCGTGGACGTCGAAGCTCTCGACGCCCGGCATCAGCTTGGCCATCTGCGCGGGGTCGTTGAGCACCGTCCAGACCGTCTCCCTAGGCGCGGCGAAGGAGCGGTCGCCCGCGACCTTCACGCGTCCTCCACGCGCACGTTCGCACGGCTCCGCTCGGGATCGCGCAGCATCTCCCAGACCCGGTGCGGCGGGTTGCAGCTGTCCCACACGATCGCGCCGCCGCGCGCCTTGAGTGCGTCCTGGAGCGCGGAGCACACGGCCGAGAGACCGGCGCCGCCGCCCTCGCCCATGCCCTTCGCACCGAGCGGCGTGAACGGCGACGGCGACTCGATGTAGCCCGTCTTCAGAGGCGGCATGTCGAGCGCGTGCGGCACGTGGTAGTCGTAGAAGTTCGGCGTCAGCAGGTTCCCGTCGTCGTCGTAGGTGAAGACCTCGTGCGTCGCCGCACCGAGCGCCTGCGCAGTCGCTCCGTGCACCTGGCCCTCCACGATTTGCGGGTTGATCCGCACGCCGCAGTCGTCGACGGCGCCGTAATCGACGATCTCGTACGCGCCCGTCTCGGGATCGACCTCGACGACGCAAGCATGGATCTGCGTCGCGTACGTGAGCGTCAGGTTTCCGTACTTCCGCTCTTTGTCCGGCAGCTGGTGCGGAGGCACGTACACGTAGCGGCAGTTGAGCGTGATGTCGCGGGCCTCCAGCGGCAGGACCGCGTTGTTCGCGTTCACGATCGCGCCGCAGGCCATGAACGGCAGCGCCGCCTCGGGGTTGTCCTTGCGCTTGACGAAGCCTCCCTCGAGGAACACGTCGTCGGTCGAGTCCGCGCCGAGCACCGCCGCGCCGATCCGCTCGATCTGGTCGACGAGCATCGCGGTCGCGCCTCTGACTGCGCCGAGCCCCGTGACGGCGAACTGGCTCGCGTACGTGCCGGAGAACCCCGCGTGCGAGTTCCAGTAGCTGTCGTGGCCGGCGCGCACGTTCACGTCGTCGGGCGTGACGCCGAGCATCTCGGCCACCACCTGGGCGGCGGTCGTCTCGTGGCTCTGACCCTGCGGCGTCGTTCCGAGGGTGACGACGATCTCGCCGAAGATGTCCAGCTTCACCGTCGCGACCTCGTTGTTGCCGGAGAACTGCAGCTCGGGATTGACGAGCGTGGCCTGGCCGAAGTTGTTCGTCCCGGAGTCGAGCGTCGAGCCGATGCCGACGCCGAGGAGCTTCCCGCGCGCTTCGGCATCGCGGCGACGCTGTTCGATGCCCTCGTAGTCGACGAGCTTCAGGGCCTCCTCGAGGCAGCGCGCGTAGTCGCCGGAGTCGTAGACGCACCCGTTGGGCGTCTCGTAGGGCATCTCGTCCGCGCGGATGTAGTTCCGCTTGCGGATCTCGACGGGGTCGAGGTCGAGCTCGTGCGCGACGATGTCGATCACGCGCTCGGTGAACCACAGGTGCTGCATGCGCGAGTAGCCGCGGTTCGGCCCGCAGGGCGACTTGTTCGTGCACACCTGGGTGAAGTCGACGTGCACGTTCCGCCAGCGGTACGCGCCGGGGGTCACCTGCGCCCAGATGATGCAGCCGAGCGGCTCGTAGCGCGTGTATGCGCCGCAGTCGTCGATCATGCGCGCGCGGAAACCGAGCATCGTGCCGTCGGCCTTGACGGGGACCTCGACGTCGAGGAATACGCGCTCGTTCCCGTGCGAGTTGCCCGTGTGCTGGTCGGTGCGCCATTCCGTCCAGTTGACGGGGCGCTTGAGCTTGCGCGCGAGCAGGCACAGCGCGACGAGCTGGACGTGAGTGCAGATCTTGTTGCCGAAACCGCCGCCGATGTCCTGCGAGACGAAGCGGAGCTTGTCCATCCCGACGCGGAGCGCGGGGCCCATCATGATGATCGCGAAGCCGGGGAACTGGTTGTTCGAGTGGATCGTCCACTGCCCGGTGCCGCGGTTGTACTCGACGAGCGCACCGCTGGTCTCGAGCGGAGTCGACGAGAAGCGGTGGAAGTGCAGCCGGTCGATCTTCACGACCTTGTCGGCCTCCGCAAGCGCGGCGTCGAAGTCGCCCCAGTCGAACTCGCCGTGCCAGATCACGTTCGAGCCGACGTCGTCGTGCAGGACGGGCATCTCCGGATCCGTCGCGCGCTCCATGTCCACGACAGCAGGCAGCGGCTCGTACTCGACCTCGACGAGATCGGCTGCGTCTCGCGCGAGCTCGCGCGTGGCGGCCGCGACAGCGACGACCGGCTCGCCGACGTGGCGCACGCGCCCGACCGCGAGCGCGTAGTCCTTGACGAGGCCTCCCGGCGGCGGCGCGATCTGGAAGAACGCGTCGGTCTGCGCCGCCACTTCCTCGCCGATCAGCGTGCCGTACACGCCTTCGAGCTCCATCGCCTTCGAGACGTCGATCGACGTGATCGCCGCGTGCGCGTACGGCGAGCGCACGAAGTGGACGTACGCCATCGCGTGCCGCTTGACGTCGTCCACGAAGACGCCTTCGCCCTGGACGAGGCGCTTGTCCTCCTTGCGCGGCACGTTGACGCCGATGAAGCCGGGCTTCGTCTCGTCCGCTTCGACGGTGACGGGACGCTCCGGGGCGACGGTCGTCTCGCTCACGCGCTCACCTCCCCCTTGGCGGCTGCATCGATCGCCTCGACGATGTTCACGTAGCCCGTGCAGCGGCAGATGTTGCCCTGGATCGCGCGCCGGATCTCGGTCTCCGTCGGCTCTGGGTTGTGGTCGAGCAGGTGCTTGGCGCTCATCAGCATCCCGGGCGTGCAGTAGCCGCACTGCAAGGCGTGCCTCGAGCTGAACGCCTGCTGGAGGGGATGCAACTCGCCGTCGTTTGCGAGGCCCTCGACGGTCTCGATCGAGGCGCCGTCGGTCTGGATCGCGAGCATCATGCAGCTCTTGACCGCGAGGCCGTCCACGATCACGGTGCACGCCCCGCAGTTCCCGGTGTCGCAGCCGACGTGGGTTCCCGTCAGGTCGAGGTCGTCCCGGAGCAGGTGCACCAGCAGCCGTCGCGCCTCGACCTCTCGCTCGAAGCGCTCGCCGTTCACCTCGACGGTGATCGTCGCGCTCTTGACCGGCTCGGCCACGCTATTCCGCCTCCGCGACCGCGCGGGCGGCGACGATCTCGGCGAGCGCACGCCGGTAGTCGGCGGGCGCGTGGACATCCGACGGCGGGTCGAGCTGCGCCTCGCGCACGGCCTCCTTGACGGCCTCGGGGTTCGGCGCTGCCTTCACGAGCATCGGCGTTGCCGCGACACAGCCGATCGCGACACGAGCTTCGTTGTCTCTCACCGCCGCGGCGGCGCTGACGATGCAGGTGCCGTCGCGCCCGATCGCGACCGAGTCGAAGCCGTAGCGTGCTCCGTTCGCCGCAGGGAGCGTGATCTTCGTCAAGAGCTCTCCGGGACCGACCGCAGTCATGTAGACGCCGAGGAAGAACTCCTCGGCGGGGATCGTCCGCTCGCCGCTCTCGCCGACCACCGTCATCGTCGCGTCGAGAGCGACCATGAGCGGCGGGAAATGGTTGGTCGGGTCGTTGACGCACACGTTGCCGCCGATCGTTCCGCGGTTCCGCACCTGCACGTCGGCGACCTGGGACGCGACCTGGCCGAGGATCGGGGTCTCGCCGGCGGTCTCGGACCGGATCAGCTCCGTGAGCGTCGTCATCGCGCCGATCTCGAGACCTCCGTCGGCGCTGCGGGCGACGCCGCGCAGCTCGTCGAGGTCGTTCAGGTCGACGAGCACGTCCGGCGCAGCGGCCCGCGCCTTCATCACGTTCGTCAGCGTCTGCCCCCCGGCGAGCGGCCTCGCGCCGTCGTTCGCCGCCAGCAGCTTCACTGCTTCCGCGACCGACGAGGGACGCGCGTACTCGACCTCGCGGAGAAGCATGGGGACATTTCGATCACATCCTGGCGGCGCTTGTCAAGAACGAGGAACTCCAACTCCCGTCCTTCTCCAAGTCCGCCGAAGACGTGGCGGTGGCTCCTTAGACGTGCGGAGCGGAAGCGGGCTTCGCCCGCTTCCGCTCATGCGCTTCCGTGGAACAAAGACCGGCGAAAATTGAGGCCGAAGGCCGATTTTCGACGGTTAAGGCTTCGCGCTGATGACCTTCCCGAGCGGGTTCCACTGGTTCCCGTGCCAGCGATAGAGCTGGCCCTGCTCGATCGGGAAATGGTCGGTCGGGCTCGTCTTGACCACGATGCCGGGCAGGATGAACGGGTTCGACGGCTCGTTCAGGTTCTGCACCGCGCGCAGGATCCCGGCGCGTGTGACGTTCTTGCCCGTTTTCCTGAGCGCGTCGACGAACGTGTAGGCGACCGCCATCGAGTAGACATGGAAGCCGTCGTTCGCGTCGGCGCGCGGCAGGTACCGCTTCATGATCCGCCGATAGAGCAGCATGCCCCTGTCCCTGCCGAACCGGGGGCTGGTCGGATCCTTGTACGCCTGGATCGTGATCGCGCCCTCGATGATCTGCGGATTCGCCGTCAGCGCCACAATGCGCATGATGTTCGTCGCGGAGCCGACCTGGTTGACGTAGATCTGCGGCTTCCAACCGAGCGTCGCCGCGGACTTCAGCCCGCGGATCACGAACGGCGGCGTCGCGATCAGCACGAAGATCTTGGCGCCTGAGCTCTTCAGCCGCGCGATCTGCGACGAGACTTCGGTCTCGAGCGAGTCGTAGCTCTGCATCGAGACGATGTTGCGCGACTTGGCGCCGAGGCCTGCGCGGAACCCGTTCAATAGGTCCTTGCCGTAGTCGTCGTTCTGGACGAGCACGCCGATCTTCGCGCTCGGCTTCGTCTTCAGGATGTGGCGCGCGTACACCTTTCCTTCACCGACGTACGACGGCAGGTAACCGATCGTGTAGGGGTAGCGCTTGTAGTCGCGGCCGAACGTGGTCGCGCCCGAGCCGACGAACAGCTGTGGCACCTTCGCAGCGTTCAGGTACGCACGGATGCTCAGGTTGTGCTCGGTGCCGAGCGAGTTGAAGATCGCGAACACGTGCTCCTGCTGCACGAGCTGGCGCGTCACCTGCACGGTGCTCGAAGGGTTGTACTGGTCGTCCAGGTACTTGTAGGTGATCTTGCGACGGTTGACGCCGCCCTTCGCATTGACGTACTTGAAGTAGGCCTCGGCACCCTTGCCGACTGAGGCGTACGACTGGGCGATGCCGGAAAGCGGGATCGTCCCGCCGATCACGATCTCGTTCGAAGTGACGCCCGGGTCCGCCGCGGGGCGTGCTGAGGCCACGCCCGCGGTGAGCGCGAGCGCGACGGCGGTGAGACGAACCAGGCGCACGGGGACTAGGACCGAGCATACAGCCGAGTTGTTAGCGGCGAAGCGATCCGCCGAAGCAGGCCGCCGACGCCACCCGGGATCACGAGCATGAGCACGATCAGCACGGCGCCGTAGATCACGCCGGGAACCCCAGGCGCCTTCGAGAGGTCCTGCGCCCAGTTCGGCAGGTAGACGAGAAACGCCGCGCCGGCGGCGAGCGGGACCAGCGCGCCGAGGCCCCCGATCGCGAGCCCGACGAGGAGCTTGATCGAGAGGTCGAACTGGAACCCGCCGGGAGAAACCGAGTTTGCGTGGATCGCCAACAGCGAGCCCGCGATTCCCGCGTAGAACGCCGAGACCGCAAACGCAAATGTCTTGTGCGACGCGCTCCAGATGCCGGAAGCGGTGGCCGCGATCTCGTTGTCGCGCACGGCTCGGAGCGCACGCCCGAACGGGCTCACGCTGATCGCCCAGGCGACGACGAGCAACGCGAGCGCGATCGTCCAGCTCAGGTAGTAGATCCAATCGTTGAACGTGAGCGTCCGGCCGAGCACGTGCACGCCGAAGAACGCGCCGGTCAGATCGGGGCTCTCGAAGAGGTTGATCCCGCCCGTGCCGCCGGTGAGGTTGTCGAACTTCTTGATCACGATCGGGGTCGAGACGGCGATCCCGAACGTGGCGAGGGCGAGATATGGGCCGCTGAGCCGGAGCGCCGGGATCCCGAACGCGAACCCAGCTGCGAACGCGACCAGCCCGGCGATCGGGATCGTGTACAGGTCCTTCACACCGTGGTCGGCGACGAGGATCGCGGTCGTGTACGCGCCGACTGCCATGAACGCCCCGTGCCCGAGCGAGATGACGCCCGTATAGCCGGTCAGCACGTTCAGACCCAGGATCGCGATGAAGTAGATCCCGACGAGCGCGAGCTCCTGCGCACGAAAGTCCGAGACGCGGCTCGGCAGCACGAGCACGACCGCCGCGAAGAGCAGGAAGCCGCCTATCCGCAGAGCGCTTCGCATCAGACGCGGCGCACCGCTTCGCGGCCGAACAGCCCCTGCGGCCGGGCCAGTAGGACAACGAGGATGAGGAAGAGCGCGGAGGGGAGCCGGAGATCGGCGAGGAAATCGATGTAGGCGCCGATCAGGTTGAGGGCAATACCGAGCACGACGCCGCCGACGACGGCGCCGACGGGGCTGTCGAGTCCCCCGAGCACGGCCGCGGCGAATGCGTAGATCAGGATCGGGAGCATCAGGTTCTGGTCGAAGCTCCCCTGCGTCGGCGCGACGAGCACGCCGGCGACGGCGCCAAGGAGGGCCGCGAGCCCCCAGCCGAGCGCGAGCATCCACGAGACGCGCACCCCGTGCAGCCGCGACGAGTCGGGATTCACCGCCGAGGCGCGCAGCGCGAGCCCGAGCGTCGTGCGCTGGAAGAAGGCCCAGAGCGCAAGCACGATCGCGAGCGAGACGGCGATGATCCCGAGGTCCTGGGCGGCGATCACGACGCCGCCGACGTCGAAGGTGCGGTTCGTGAACGGGTTCTCGAGCGTCCGCTGCTCGCCCTTCCAGATCCACGCGGCAGCGCCGTTGAGCAGGATCAGCAGCCCGATCGTGACCGTCACCACCGTCAGCGCCATCGCGCGCTCGACCGGGCGGACGACGAGGCGCTCGATCGCAACCCCGCCGGCGAACGAGATCAGGAGGGTGAGGAAGAAGGCGCCCCAGTACGGCACCCCGCGATCGAGCAGCTCCCAGCAGACGAACGTCGAGAACATCGCCATCTCGCCCTGCGCGAAGTTGACGACGCCCGTCGAGCGGTAGATGAGGACGAGCGCGAGCGCGAGCAGCGCGTACACGCCGCCCGTGGCGGTCCCGCTCACGACCTGTTGCAGGAGGTCGGCCACTAGTAGCCCAGGTACGACTTCCGAACGGACTCGTTGCCGCGCAGCTCGTCGGCGGTCCCCTCGACGGCGACGCGGCCGACCTCGAGCACGTAGGCGCGCTCGGAGTGTGAGAGCGCGACGTTCGCGTTCTGCTCGACGACGAGCGCGGACATCCCGTGCTCGTCGATCCACGACCGGAGCACGTCGAAGATCTGCCGGACGATCTTCGGCGCGAGCCCGAGCGACGGCTCGTCGACCATGATCAGCCGCGGGCGGGCCACGAAGGCGCGCGCCAGCGCGAGCATCTGCTGCTCGCCGCCGGAAAGCGTTCCCGCCTGCTGGTCGCGGCGCTCCTCGAGCCACGGGAAGTGGCCGAGCACGTGCTGGTAGTCCTTGTCGAAGCCGGCACCGTTTCGCCGCGCGTAGGCGCCGAGCCGCAGGTTCTCGTACACGGTCAGCTCGGTGAATGTGCCGCGGCCTTCCGGGACGTGTGCGATCCCGATGCGCGCGACTGCTTCGGGCGAGCGCGGGAGCGGCTTCCCGTCGAAGCGCAGCGCGCCGCTGCGGCGGACGGTGCCGGAGACCGCGCGCAGCGTCGTCGTCTTGCCCGCGCCGTTCGCCCCGAGCACGGAGACGACCTCTTTCTCGGCGACTGCGAGCGTGACACCGTGCAGTACCTGCACCGCGCCGTACCGCGCCTCGACGTCTTCGAGCTCAAGCAGCGGCACTCGGCTCTCCGAGGTAGGCCTCAATCACCGCCGGGTTTTGCTGGACCTCCTGCGGCGTGCCGCTTGCGATCACCCGGCCGAAGTCCAGGACGTAGACGCGGTCCGAGATCCCCATTACGAGGTTCATGTGGTGCTCGACGACGAGCATGGTCAGCTCGAAGTCCTTGCGCGTGTGTTCGATGAAGCGCGCGAGGTAGGTCACCTCCTCGTGGTTCAGGCCGCCGGCGGGCTCGTCGAGCAGCAGCAGCTGCGGCGAGGAGGCGAGCGCGCGGGCAAGCTCGACGCGCTTCAGCGTCCCGAACGGAAGCCCTGCCACCGGGCGGTGCGCGACGTCCGTGAGGCCGACGTAGCCGATCAGCTGAGCGGCCGGGCGTTCGCCCTTTCGCGCCTGTGCCCCGAGGCGCACGTTGTCCAAGACGGTCAGCGTCGGCCAGAGCGCAACGTTCTGGAAGGTGCGGGCGATCCCGCGCCGGATCACGCGGTGCGGCGGGGTCTTGAGCAGGCTCCGGCCCGCGAAGACGACGTCGCCCGCATCCGGCCGGTAGAGGCGCGTGATCACGTTGAAGGCCGTCGTCTTCCCCGCGCCGTTGGGTCCGATCAGGCCGACGATCTCCCCGGGCTCGACGTGGAAGGTCACCGCGTCGAGCGCGAGGATGCCCCCGAAGCGGCGCGTGACGTTCTCGACCGAGAGGAGGGGCGCCACGGCCGAGGATCGTAAGGCCTAACGGCAGGCGCGGACCGAGCGGTCGTACGTGACGGTTCTGCCGTCCGTCAGGGTCGCCCGCACGCGCAGGAATCCCGCACGGCCGGTGATCGGGCCGCCGAACGGCGCGTGCGCGTCCGATGCGACGCGCTGGGCGCGCAAGACGAAGTCGACGTTCAGGACGAGCCGGGTGTCGGCGCCGACGAGGCGCACGAGGCGGCGCTTCCCGGTGATGCAGCGTGTCAGCAGCCTGAGCTGCGGCCCGCGTCGGCACGTCGCGCCCTTGCAGGTCCGCAACCGCAGGAGCCGTTGTGCGAGGTCTGAGCGGAGCTGCGCGTACGCCGGACTGTCGTGTTGTGAGACAAGCTCATCAGGGTCGTTCTTCAGGTCGTAGAGCTCGCGCTCGGCCGTCGAGTGTTCCGCGTACACGTACCGAGGCGTGTGGATCGCGGCGTACCCCGGTGTCTCGAGCAGCACGTCCCGGCCCAGGGAGCGCGTCCGGTCGCGAAGCAGCGGCAGCAGCGAGACTCCGTCAAGAGTGCGCCCCGGACGCGCGTTGGTCGCGTCGACGATCGTCGCGGCGAGGTCGACGTTGATCGACTGTTGCGCGAGCCGGACGCCCCGCGGGATTCCGGGGCCGCGCAACACGAGCGGCACGCGCACAGACGGCTCGTAAAGCTGCACCTTGCCGTTCGGGATCCGATGCTCACCGTGGAAGAACCCGTTGTCTGCGGTGTAGACGAAGAGCGTGTTGGCGAGCTCGCCGGCGTCCTGGAGCGCACGGACGATGGCGGCGACACCCTCGTCGACCGCGAGGACCGACTCGAGGCGCTGCCGGTAGTTCTCCGTGACCGCGCCGATCCTCTGCTGCGTGAGCAGCGGCCTGCGCCGGATCGCCGCCGGCTTGTCGGAGACATCCGCCTCGTTGAACGACGGGGGCGCCGGCAGCGGCTCACTCGCAAAGCGATTGCGATGCCGCGGCGCGGGGACCGGCGTGGCCTGGTTGCGCGGGTCGTCGGACTCGCGCGGGCCGCCGCTATGCGGCGCGAGATAGGCGACGGAGAGGAAGAACGGCTGCGCTGGCGGCGCGAGCCGCTTCACCGCGTCGACCGCCTTCGCTGTGTAGACGTCGGCCTGGTAGTCCTGCGCCGAGGCGCCGTGCTTCACGAGCCGCCCGTTCTCGTTCAGCGTGTAGTTGTAGTACTGGTACGTGGACGGATCGGTCGAGCCGTACCACTCGCTCCAGCCGGCCGGGACGTGCGCCGGGTCCTGCCGCCCGTAGCCGTTCAGGTACTTGCCGACGTGCGCGGTGCGGTAGCCGGCCTGCTGCAGCCAGACCGGGAGCGAGTTGCCTTCGCTCGGGCGCCACGTCTCGTAGCCGCCCTGCGGCGGCGCGTTCCCCATCACGCCATGGTTGTGCGCGTACTGGCCCGAGAGGAACGTCGCGCGCGACGGACAGCAGAGCGAGTACGAGACGAAGTTGTTCACGAAGGTCGCGCCCTGCCGCGCCAGCAGCTGGTCGACGTTCGTCATCACGCGCAGCGACTCGACGGTCTGGTCGTCGCTCATCACGACGACGACGTTTGGCCTCGGCGCGGGCGCGGCGGCCTCGGGCTCGGACGCCGCGGTGGGCAGTGCGGCGAGGACGGCGGCGGCCGGGACGAGCAGCTTTCGCATCGGATTCGGTTTTCCCGCCCGAGCGCCGAGTTAGCGTCAGCGCAGGGTAAGGCTTCTGTAATTCTCGCGCGGGAACTTCGCCCCGCGACCTGGTGTAATTCGGTCGTGAGGCTCGCCGTCCTCGTCGTGCTCGTGCTCGGCGGCGCGCTGGCTCTGGCCGTGGCCGCGTCGCCGAAGGAAGGTGCCCGCGCACGATTGACGACGGAGGTGCCGCTCGGCGCCGCGACCGGGACATCGGTGCGGGTCGCGTGGACGGTGACGGTTCCCGACGGGAACGGGCCCAGGAGGCCGTTCAACGCGATCGGGATGTTCGTCCGTTTGCTCAGCCGGACCGGTGCGGACCCGACGACGGGTGTCGCGACGCCCACCGCGCACGAGGACGGCCGCTACGACGCCCGGGTGGTCGTTCCGGCCGGCGGCATCGGCGGCATCCGCGCGGGCCTGCGCGGAAGCACGGAGATCTTCTTCCCAGTCGAGAACGATCCGTTCATATCGCCGCAAGGCGTTCGCTGCGACGTGCAGGCCGTGCGCTCGACCCTCGCGGCGTTCGTGCGCGCCTACAACCACGGACAGCTGCGCCGCCTCGACCGCCTGTTCTCGCGCGAGCACTTCGGCTGGTATTCGTCTCCGGCTCCCGGCGTTCGCCTTCGCAGCGAGGCGATGAACCGCGCGACGCTGATGCGCTACTTCGCGCAGCGCTACAGGAGCGGCGACCGCCTGGAGGTGGCGCTGCACTCCTACAACGGCTACCCGCCGGGCGATGACCTCGGCCACTTTGCGCTGAAGGGCCGGCGTCGTGCCGACGGCTTCCTGAACGGCGACTGGTTCGAGATCGACGGCAAGGGCAAGATCGACTGCTCGAAACGGCCCGTCACGATCGCGGTGTTGAGCCTGGGCTAGAGCTCCGTCACGGGCGCCCGGCACGCGAAGCGCTCGCACTCGTACAGCGTCGGCTTCCCGTCGACGCGCGTCTTGCCGGCGAGGAGCGGGATCTCGTCGTCGGGGCCGAACGCGACGACGGCGTTCGGGTCGAGATCGCGCAACGCCGCGCGAGCGAACTCGTCAGCGGGTGAGGCGAGGAGCGCAAGCTCGCGCGGGGGTGACAGGTAGAGGTCGAGCGCGGCGAGCGTCCAGCCGAACGCCGACGGTGCGCGCGCCAGCAGCGGCGCGAGCAGGCGGAAGACGCCGGCCGCGCGGCGCTCGAGCTCGTCGTCTCCCCAGATGCGCGAGAGCCGGAGCAGGACGAACGCGAGCATCGAGTTGCCCGAGGGGGTCGGGTGGTCGTCGAAGTCCTTCTTGCGCGCGACGAGCTCTTCGCCGCCGGCGGGCGTCATGAAGAACCCACCACGGTCGTCGTCCGCGAACAGCTCGACGGCTCGCAGCGCGAGCCGATGCGCCTCGCGCAGCCAGCGCAGGTCGCCGGTCGCGACGTGCAGCTCGTAGAGGCCGTGGGCGACGTTGGCGTAGTCGTCGAGGAAGGCGGTTGCCGAGAAGCGGCCGCCGCGGCGGGATCGCACGAGCTCGCCGTCGGTTAGGAGCACGGCGACCTCGACTGCGACCTCCAGGAGATCCGCGCGTGCGAGCACGCGACCCGCCTCGGCAAGCGCCGCGAGCGCGAGCCCGTTCCACGCCGTGATCACCTTGTCGTCGCGTGCGGGCAGCGGCCGCTGTTCTCGAATCTCGAACAGCCGCCGGCGCGTCTCGTCGTCGAGCTCGCCGCGTAGCACGAAGCGCCCGTGCTCGAACGGCTCGAGCAACTCCTCGGGCGCACCCTCGCCGGGCGCCCAGGAGTACGTCAGACCCTCGACGCCTTCGGTGTCGGCGTCCTGCGATGAGGCGAACCCTTGGCCCGGGATCCAGAGCTCCCGCAGCATGTACTCGAGCGTCTGCTCGGCGACGCGGCGGTAGTGCTCGTCGCCGGTGGCGACCCAGCCGTGGAGGTAGGCGGGAACGAGCAGCGCGTTGTCGTAGAGCATCTTCTCGAAGTGGGGCACGAGCCAGCGCTCGTCCACCGAGTAGCGGTGGAAGCCGCCGCCGACGAGGTCGTACATGCCGCCGAGCGCCATCGCGTCGAGCGTCTTCGTGGCCAGCTCGAGCTCGCCGCGCCTGAGCAGGAACTCGAGCGCCGACGCAGACGGGAACTTCGGCGCCCGGCCGAACCCGCCCCACTCCGGGTCGAACTGTGCACGCAGTCCTCGCACTGCGTCATGGAGCAGCTGCGACGTGAGCGGCTCGTTCGAGGGGCGCTGCTCGCTCTGCACGCGCACCGCCTCGACGAGCGCCTGCGCCTGGCGGCCGACGTCGTCGCGCCGCTCGCGATAGGCGTCTGAGACGGCGACCAGCACGTCGCGGAAGCTCGGCATCCCGTGCCGGGGCTCGGGCGGGTAGTACGTGCCGCCGAAGAACGGCTGGCCCTCGGGCGTGAGGAAGACTGTCATCGGCCACCCGCCCTGTCCGCTGAGCGCGACGACCGCGTCCATGTAGACCGCGTCGACGTCCGGCCGCTCTTCGCGGTCAACCTTGACGTTCACGAAGCGCTCGTTCATCAGCTCCGCCGTCGAGGCGTCCTCGAACGACTCGTGCTCCATCACGTGGCACCAGTGGCACGCGGCGTAGCCAACCGAGAGCAGGATCGGCTTGTCCTCCTCGCGCGCGCGGGTCAACGCCTCCTCGCCCCACGGGTACCAGTCGACGGGGTTGTCGGCGTGCTGCAGCAGATACGGGCTCGTCTCGTTCGCCAAACGATTCACTGCAGCACGCCTCCCCAAATCGGTCGCACCGGCAAAGCCGGTACGACCTCTGATCGGCATCGCAAGCGACGCCTTAGGGCGTGCTGCAGGAGATACGGGCTCGTCTCGTCGGCGAGGCGGTTCACGTGCGGTACACCTGCCCCGGCAGCTGTCGGCCGAGCAGCCCTTCGAGCCACTGGGAGATCTCAACGAGCGCGTCGAGGTCGACGCCGGTCTCGATGCCGTCGCCCTCAAGCAGGTACACGAGGTCCTCCGTCGCGATGTTGCCCGTCGCCCGCGGCGCGAACGGGCAACCGCCAAGGCCTCCGACCGACGCGTCGAGGACCGTCGCACCCGCCTCGAGCGCCGCCACTGCATTCGCATACCCCGTGTTGCGCGTGTTGTGAAAGTGGCCTCCGACCTTGCCGTCGAGCGCGGCTGCGCGTTCGGTCAGCGCACGTACCTGCCTCGGCGTCCCGACGCCGATCGTGTCGGCGAGCACGACCTCGTCGGCGCCGCGAAAGCGTTCGACGAGCGCGAGGACCGCGTCCGGGTCGACCCGGCCCTCGAACGGGCAGCCGAACGCAACGCTGATCGTCACCGTTGCGGGCCGGTCCGCGGCCTCGAGGATCTGCTCGACGCGCGCGGCCGCCTCCTCGAGCGACGCGTTGGCGTTCCGCTGGTTGAACGACTCGGTCGCGGCGAGCGAGACGTTGACCCGGTCGAGCGGAGTCGCGCGGAACCGCTCCCAACCTTCCCGGTTCAGCACGAGGCCGGAGTACTCGGCACCGTCGCGACGCTCGATCCCGGTCACGACCTCCTCGGCACCGGCCATCTGGGGAACGCGGTCGTCGCGCACGAAGCTGACCGCCTCGACGCGCGGGAGCCGGGCTGCGGCAAGACGGTTGACGAGCTCGGAGCGCACCGAGGGCGGGAGCACGTCGTGCTCGTTCTGGAGCCCGTCGCGCGGGCCCACGTCGCTGATGAGAACGTCCACCCGTGAGATGCTAGAGCCGTGACCGAGCCGTCCGACGCGCCGGCGCCGGAAACCCCCGAGCCCGAGCCGCCGCGGCCGCACGAGTTGCGCCGCCGGCGCGACAACCGCGTGGTCGCGGGCGTCTGCTCGGGCCTCGGTGCGTACTTCGGGCTCGACCCGGTGGTGTTCCGGATCGCATTCGTCGTGCTGACGTTCATCGGCGGCATCGGCCTCCTGCTCTACGTGCTCGCCTGGATCCTGATCCCCGAGGCCGACGGCGCGGGCGAGGGTCGCGCAGCCGTCACCGAGGGCGGTGCGATCGTGGGGTTCGCGCTCGTCGTCATCGGCGGGCTGCTCCTCCTGCGCGCGATCGCCCCGGATTGGTTCTCGGGTCGCTACGTCTGGCCGATCGTGCTGATCCTCCTCGGTCTCGCGGTCGTGTACCGGTCCGCCAAGCGATGACGCGTCCCTCCTGGGGCGGCTTCGTGATCGGCGGCGTCGTGCTCGTCCTTGGCCTCGTCTGGCTCCTCGACGCGACGAACGTCCTCGATGTCGACGCCGACGTTGCGCTCGCGGGCCTCGTCGTCCTGATCGGCCTCGCCGTGATCGCCGCGCCGCGCGGCGGCGGGCGCGCGCTCCTGATCGTGTTCGGAATCCTGGTCGCGCTCGCCGCTGCGGCGGCCGCGCTCGTCGACCCAGGACGTCTCGACGACGGGATCGGCGATCGCACCGAGACGCCGCGAACAGTTGGCGACCTGCACCGCTACAAGCTCGGGATCGGCCGGCTCACCGTCGACCTCCGGCAGCTCGACGTCGACGCGCGGATCGAGGCCAGTATCGGGATCGGCGAGCTGGACGTCATCGTCCCCGACGACGCGGCGCTCGAGGTCGACGCGGAGCTCGGCGCGGGGAACGTACGGGTACGCGGCGAGGAGCACGACGGAACGAGTGTCGACGTCGAAGCAACCTCGCCCGGCACCGGCCCGCGTTTCGAGCTCGAGCTCGACGGCGGGATCGGGCAGATTGCCGTCGGCTAGAAGCCGTACGCCGTCACGCGCTCCGGCTTGACTCGGACGATGACTCGCTTCTGGTCCGGGGGCAGGTCGTAGTCCTTGCCGGCGTACTGCTGCGAGAGCTTGTTGATGTGCTCGACGGCGCCTTCCTCGATCAGCTCGGCCGTGCCGCTGACCGACACCCAGCGATACCAGTTGTCGCCGTCGAAGACGAAGACCGACGTGCGCGGGTCGCGGCGGAGGTGCCGCGCCTTTGCCCGGCCCTCGTGCGTGTTGTAGAGCACGTGCTCGCCGTCCCAGTCGATCCAGACCGCGGTCTGGTGCGGCGAGCCGTCGGCGCGCAGTGTCGTGACGACCGCGTAGTTCGGGCCGAGGAAGAGCTGCGCCTGCTCGGGAGTCAGCGTGGCCGTTTGCCCACCGTACCCGCCGCGTTAGGGTCTACACGTGCTCGTCCTCGTCGGAACGCGCAAAGGCCTCTTCTTGCTCCGGGGAGACAATGCGCGCCGCGAGTGGTCGCTCGAGGGCCCGCTGCTCACGGGCTTCAGCGTCTACCACGCGATCGCCGACCAGCGCGACGGCGCCCTCTACGCGTGCACGAACTTCTTCGGCGGCGGGACCGTCCAGCGCTCGACCGACGACGGCAAGACGTGGGAGCGCGCCGAGCAGCTCGGCCTCCCCGAGGACGGCGAGCTGAAGCTGAACGCGGTGTGGCACGTCGAGCCGGGCGGCGACAGCGAGCTCTGGCTCGGCGGCGATCCTGGAGTGCTGTTCCGCTCCGACGACAAGGGCGTGACCTGGGAACCGAACCGCGCACTGCTCGAGCACGAGACGCGCGATCGCTGGGGACCGGGCGCCGGCGGCATGTGCCTGCACTCGATCAACGTCGACCCCAGCGACGCGCGGCGACTCGTGATCGGCATCTCGGCCGCCGGCGTCTTCCGCTCCGACGACGCAGGCGGGAACTGGGAGCCCGTGAACCACGGAACGGCGGCGGATTTCCTGCCCGAACCGTACCCCGACGTCGGACAGTGCGTCCACAAGGTGCTGGTGCACCCGGAGCAGCCGGATCGCCTCTGGCAGCAGAACCACTGCGGCGTCTACCGCTCGGACGATCGCGGCACGTCGTGGGAGCGGCTCGACGGCAACGGGCTGCCGAGCGGCTTCGGGTTCCCGCTCATGCTCGACCCGCGCGATCCGGATACCGCCTACGTGATCCCGGAGCAGGGCGCCGACAACCGCGTTGTCGCCGAGGGGCGGCTCGGCGTCTACCACACGCGCGACGGCGGCACCACCTGGGAGCTCGCCGCGAACGGCTTGCCCGACCGCGCCTGGGTCGGCGTGCTGCGCGAAGCCTCCGCCTGGGACGGCCGCGACCCGAACGGCCTCTACTTCGGCACGCAGAGCGGCTCAGTCTTCGTCTCGCCCTCGTCGGGGGAGGAGTGGATCGAGGCCGCGCGCTTTCTGCCGCCAGTTCTGTCTGTTGAGACGTTCGAGTGGCGCTGATCCGTCTCCCCGCGCTGCTCGCGCGCGAGGCGGGGGGACAGGGACGTTACGAGCTCGACGCCGCGACGCTCGGCGACGCGCTGCGCGCGCTTCCCGTCCGCGACCTCTGCCTCGACGAGCACGGCGAGCTGCGCCGGCTCGTGAACGTCTTCGTGGACGGCGAGGACGTCCGCTTCGGCGCCGGCCTCGACACGCCTCTCACGGACACGTCCCAGGTGCTCGTCGTGACCGCGATCGCCGGCGGCTGAAGCCCGTTCGGTGCCACAGGCACTGTAAAGACGGCGGACAGGTCTCAAAAGGAGCAGTCGTGTGCGCTCGCGCTAGCCGACTTCGCGGGGGACCTGGATCTTCCCGTCCGCGATCTGCTCCTTCACCTGCTCGACCTTCGCGAGGTCCGTCTTCGGGACCTTCGGGCTCACCTTGCCGAGGCCGACGCCGTTCTCCTTGAGGCCGTAGGTCAGGTTGCGGCCGCCCTGCCAGGTGCCGTCGACGATGGCTTTGATGGCGAGAAAGACGCCCTGGTCGACCCGCTTCATCGCGCTCGTCAAGACGTGCGGACCGAGGAACGACTGGTCGGCGTCGACACCGATCCCCCAGACCTTTTGCTCGCGAGCCGCATCGAGCGCGCCGAGGCCACAGCCGCCCGCGACCTGGAAGACGACCTGCGCGCCCGCCTGGATCTGGTTCAGCGCCAGCTCCTTGCACTTCGCCTGGTCGTCCCAGTCCTGCGAGTAGCCGTTCAGCAACTTGATCCCGGGATCGCTCGCCTTCGCGCCCGCGCGGTAGCCCGCGATGAAGCGGTCGACCGGCGGCTCCTTCATCCCGCCGACGGAGCCGATCACGTTCTTGCCGCCCTCGCGCTTCGACTCCAGACCCGCGAGGTAGCCGGCGAGATAGCCGACCTCCTGCTCGCGGAAGAGCAACCCATCCACGTTCTTCGGCTGGTGCTTCAACGTCGCCTGGTCGACGTCGATGATCAGGAACTGCGTCTTCGGGAACTGCAACGCGACGGTGTCGACGGCGTCGCCCTGCGCGAAGCCGACGCCGACGATCAGGTCGTAGCCTTGCCGCGCAAGCGTCGTCATGTTCGGGACGTACTCTGCGGCGGTGGCCGACTGCAGCACGCGCCCCTTCACCCCCAGCTCGCGCTGCGCCCGCTTCAACCCCTGGTAGGCGAGCTGGTTGAAACCCCGGTCGTTCAGCTGGCCGATGTCCGTGACGAGTCCGACCTTGATCTCGTTCGCCGACGCGGCCGTGGTGGTCCCCGCGCCCTCGTCACCGCCGCCGCATCCGGCCAACGCCGTGAGGAGGGTGATCAGGAGGAGCGCGCGTCGCGTCATGGGAGTTTTCGACTGATAGTCTAAAACCGGTGGCCGAGTCTAGCACGCACGTTGCGCTCGGCGTCGTGTTGCGCGCGCGGGAGCAACGGCTGCAGGTGCTGCTCTGGCAGCGCGCGAAGGCTCCGGCCAAGGACGCGTGGGCCCTACCGGGCGGCTACCTCGAGGACGGCGAGACACTCGAGACGTCGATCCGCCGACACCTGAAGGCGAAGGTCGACGTTCGCGAGCTGACGCACCTCGAGCAGCTCGAGACGCGCAGCGACCCGAAGCGCTTCCCCCGCGAGCGGCAGCTGGCGACGGCGTATCTCGGCCTCGTCCCGACCGGCGCCGACCCGGCCGTGCCGAAAGACACGGCGTGGCATCCCGTCGACCGGCTGCCGCCGATGGCGTTCGACCACGGCGAGATCACGCTCGCCGGACGCGAGCGCCTGCGCGCAAAGCTCTCGTACACGAACGTCGGCTTCGCGCTCGCGCCCGAGACGTTCACGATCGCGGAGCTGCGTAACGTCTACGCGGCCGCGCTCGGACACGACGTCTCGGCGACGAACCTGCAGCGCGTGCTGCTGCGCCGCGCGTTGCTCCAGCAGACCGGCGAGCGGCGCGAGCCCGGCCCGAGCGGCGGGCGGCCGGCAGCGCTCTTCCGTTTCCGCGCGCGCGAGCTCGAGGTGACCGACGCGTTCGCCGTCCTGCGCCCGCCGGCGCGCTAGGAGCGTGGGTCGACAGCTCGGCAGGTTGGGCTCGGGGTCGCAGACGGACGTACGGGCAAAGCCCGCACGTCCTGAAACGGGCACCGCAAGCGGTGCCCTAGCCGCCGACGAAGAGCGTGACGACCGCGCCGCGCGGCGCCGTCGTGCCGGGCGCCGGCTGCTGGTCGTTGACCGTGTCGCCGGGAGCCGTGCGGATCGTCTCGACGCGGAAGCCGGCATCCTCGAGCGTCTGCGTCGCGGTCTGGAGGTCCGAGCCGCGCACGTCCGGGACCGCGATCTGCTCCACCGTGCCGTTGCCCGCAGACACGGTGATCGTCACCTGCGTACCGCGGGGCGACTGCGTGGCGGCCGTCGGCCGCTGAGCGATCACACGGCCGCGTGGCTCGTTTGACGTCGCGTAGGCAACGACGCCCTTCAGGCCCGCCGCACGCAGCTGCCGCAGCGCCGGCGTCTGCGCGAGCCCGACGACGTTCGGCACGCTCACCCTGGTGACGCTGGGGGTCGTCTGCGTCGGCGTCGTCACCGTCCGCTCGGTCGTCTGGCCGCTGGGCTCGCCGCTCGAGACGTTGATGCGCACGCGTGAGTCGGGCGGCGCCTGCGCACCGGGCGGCGGCGACTGGCTCACGACGGTGCCCTTCGGCTCTTGCGCCGGGACGTCGAAGATCCGCGGCGTGAACCCGCGCGCGCGCAGGATGCTCGCGGCGTCCGACTCCGACTTGCCAACAACGTCCGGGACCTTGGCGAGGTTGCGGCCCTTCGAGACCTTGAGGGTGACGGTCGTCCCCCTTGCGACTTGCTCGCCGCCGGGCGGCACGCTGTCCACCACCTCGCCTTTCGGCGCGCCCGCGAAGACGCGCTCGACCTTCGATTTCAGGCCCGCGGAGGCGAGCTTGGCCTTCGCTTCGCCCTCCTTCAGCCCGCGCACGTTCGGGACCGCAACCTTGTTCAGCCTGCTCGAGACCGTGATCTCGACGCGCTCGCCCTCGTCGAGCTGCTTGCCCGCGCCGGGCGTCTGCGCGATGACGATGCCCGCCCTGCGATTGCTCGGCCGCCGGTCGACGTCGGCCTTGAGTTCTGCGTCGGCCAGCTTGGCGCGCGCCTGCGCCTCGGTCAGCCCGACGACGCGCGGCATCGTCGTCTTGTCGTCCTGTCTCGTGAGCAGGAAGAAGGCGACCGCGCCCGCGATGACGAGCAGCAGGAGCGCGAGCAGCCAGGGCCAGATCCGCGGCGGAGGCGGCGGCGGGACGACTTCCTCCTCCTCGACGACCCGCTCGGCCGCGGGACCCTCCTCGACGACGACGGTCTCAGCCTCGGGATCTGCGTCAGGCGGACGGCGGCGCCGAAACGGGCTCATGGCCCGGAGAATCGCCGCGCGGGGCCCTCCGCAAACGTTGACCGCCGCGTGAAGCGCACGTACGCTCTGTCAGTCGTCGAACGAAGGAGGCGGGTTTCGTGCCCAAAGCGCACCACATCACCACCTCCACTCGCGGAGCCGCGAGGCTCGACGGCTAGCCACATGTAGCGCGTTCGAGCGCACGCGGCGACATCCACGTCGAAGGAGCACGCTTGAACGCCGGCAGCGGCCTGGCCGCGCTCGGATGGACCACCGAGCTCGACGAGGCCTTCACAACGTATGCAGCGGACGGGTTCTGGCCCGCGCGCGTCGTCGCGGAGCACCGCGGCGGCTACGCCGTGCGCGGCGAGCGGGGAGACTGCCTCGCGAGCGTCCGCGCGCGCTGGCGCGACCAGCACGAGGCGGTCGGAGGCATGCCGGCCGTCGGCGACTGGGTCGTCGCCGTCGATGCGCCCGGCGAGCGGGCCGCAATCGAATCCGTCCTACCGCGACGGACGAAGGTATCCCGCAAGACGCCGTGGCTGAAGTCGGAGGAGCACGTCCTTGTCGCGAACGTCGACACCGTCTTCCTCGTGTCGGGATTGGACGGCGACTTCAACGTGCGGCGGCTCGAGCGGTACCTCGTCGCCGCCTGGGACAGCGGGGCCGATCCGGTCGTCGTACTGACGAAGCTCGACCTCTGCGACGACCCGCTCAAGCCGCTGGAAGCGGAGGCAGCCGCGATCGGCGTCCCGGTCGTGACCGTGAGCAGCCTCACCGGCGAAGGGCTCGATGAGCTCGAGCCCTGGCTCGTGCCGGCGAAGACCGTCGTCCTGCTCGGTTCGTCGGGCGTCGGCAAGTCGACGCTGATCAATCGCCTCGCCGGCCGCGAGCTGATGCCGATCGGCGATCTCCGGCGCGACGGCAAGGGCAGCCACACGACGCGCCATCGCCAGCTGCTCGAGTTGCGCGGCGGCGCATTGCTCATCGATACGCCGGGTCTGCGCGAGCTCCAGGTGTGGGAGGGCGACGTCGACGCGGCGTTCGCAGACATCGCGGCGCTCGCCGCGCAATGCCGGTTCAACGACTGCTCGCACAGCGTCGAGCCGGGTTGTGCGGTGCGAGCCGGCGTCGAGCCGGAGCGGCTCGCGAGCTACTTCAAGCTCCAGCGCGAGCTCGCACGGACGTCGGCCCGGGCCGGCTCGCGCGTACACCGGGAAATGAAGCGTCGCTGGAAAGAACGGTCGCGTGAGGTGAAGCAGATGCGGAGGCGGGGGCTGCTGTAGCGCCCCTCGCGACGACTCGCCTACCCCGGACGGGTGGGTCGACGGGGCCAGGCGCAGCCGGCCGGATCCGTGTTCGTAAGCGGGTTCCAGCCCGCGCACGCCACCAGCTGGGAGAACTTCACCGGGCTAGCCGGCGTGAACGGCGCGGGCGGCGCGCACGTCGGCAGAACGGCCGGATTCGAGCGCACGCGCCCGTTCCGCTCCCAGCAGTTGCCGCTCCCCTCCTCGTCCCACCAGAAGTCGAGGCCGTTGGGCGAGCGCATGCCGCCGCGTGTGAGGCTCATGCGGTTCGACAAAAACCGGTTGCCGTGCGACGTATCGGTCGAAAGCCCCGGATCCGCCTCGCCGCGCACCGACGCAGGCACCCAGAAGAGCATCGTCCCGTAGCGCCAGTTGTCGTAGATCCAGTTGTCGCGCACGACGTTGCCGTTGCCGCCGGCGATCAACAGGCCGGTTCCGACCGGAACGAGCTCGGTCGGGCAGAGCACCTTCGGGTCGCGCGACAGCATCGGCCGCTTGCAGTACGCGTCGCGTTGCGCGTTGAAGAGGTCGGCGTTGTTCGAGTAGATCCGGTTGCGCTCGAACTTCGAGCAGTCCTGCGGCATCCCCGGGTGGCCGCTGAACGCCGAGTCCATCGAGATCCCTGTCGCGTTGTGGTGGAAGCGCGAGTCGTGCACCCAGATCCCGTCGCCGGACGTGCCGGAGTACCCAAGCGTGTTCCGGTACGAGTCGACGCGGCGGATCTCGATCCCGTACCGCGTGCAGTGGCCCTGCGGCCCAGCACCGGGATAGACGCCCGCGTCGCCGTTGCCGTACGCGACGAGATCGGTGTAGAGGCCGTGGTCGGAGACGAAGCTGAGGAAGCCGTACTCCCTGCTCCAGCGCGAGACGATCCGGTCGAAACGGAAGCCATTCGTCTCG
>DASYUZ010000111.1:0-4627 GCA_036000665.1 Gaiellaceae bacterium | reverse complement strand
GCGTTGTAGAGCACCGGGTCGAATCCCGGCAGCCACGACAGCGCCGCGCCGGCGAAGCTCGTCCCGGCCTCGGCGTAGATGATCCGCTCCCCCTCTGCGAGGAGATCGCGGAACGGGTCGATGGTCTGCGCCGCCGAGACGACCTTGTCGACGTAGAAGAGCATGCCGCCGTAGGCGCTCGAGTCGAGCTCGTCGGTCGGCCCGTGCAACAGCGCGCCGAGGCCGGCGCCGCACCCGGCGCACCCCACGAGTGCGAGCGCGAGCCGGCTCCGCGAGAGCACGCGCGGGAGACCGTGTCGGAGCCCGAGCCAGAGGAGCGCTACGACGGCGACCGTCGAGACGGCCGCGAGCGGGCGACAGAGCAGTGGCAGCGTCGCGGCGGCGATCGCAACCAGCAGTCCGAACGGATACGCATCGAGCAGCGAGCGCGGGTCGTGCGGCCGCTGCAAGAGCGCGAGGACGCCCGCGCCGGCGATCCAGACGAGGGCCGCGAGCAGAAGGCCGAGCGCCGTGTGGTAACCGACGGCGAGTCCCAGCTCGACCACGGAACGTCAGTCCGGCAACTCGTAGATCCGTACGGTGTTGACGACCGCGGCCAGGCGGTAGCCGCCCTCGCGCGCGGCGCGGTCGTAGTCGGGGATTGGGGGCAGGTCGGTCCAAACCTTCACGAGGACGAGCCTCGCGCGCCGCCTGCGGATCGCGTTCTCGACGGCCTCGGCGGAGGCAACGTGGTAACGCCGTGCTTCGGCGCGCGTCAGCGCCGCCGCCTCGTGCGGCGCGAACGCGTTCTCGAGGCCGGGGAGCGGACGTGCGCCTGTTCCATAGAGGTAGCCCGCCCACGACCCAGCGACCTCGTCACCGGGCTCGACGCGCGCGGCGACGTAGTCGCCGACCTCCTGGACGGCGTGCGGACGGTCTTCCGTCGAGCTCACGACAATCCGCCTCAGGTCGACCGGCGCCAAGAGCAGGTACGCGGCGAGCGCGACGGCCCCCAGAGTGCGCGCGAACGTCGGGTCGACCCGCTCGTGGACGTATGCAGCGAGCCCGAGGACGCCAACGACGAGGAAAGGCACCGTCGTCGCGAAGTACTGGGTGTAGCTCGGCGTCGGCAGGAGCGCAACGACTGAGAGCCCACCGGCGGTCCACAGCGCGAGCGGAACGGCGCCCCTCGCGGCGCGCAGCGTCACTGCAGCGACGACGGCGGCGAGGAGCAGGACGAGGAACTGAGGCAGGGGCCGCGACTCGGTCGGGATCCCGACGAGGTTCGCGACGACCTTCGCCTTCTGCTCGAAGTCGCCGACGAGCCCACCCTCGCTGCGCGCGCCGTGGTACCAGAGGTTCCCGAAGAGAAACCGATCGGCGTCGAGCGCGAGGAAGACGAGGCTCGGGACGAGCCCGGCCGCGAAGCCGAGGACGTACGCGCCCAATGCGGTGCGCCGCCAGGCCGCCCACGCGAGCACGAGCGCGCCTCCCACGAGGAGCGATCTCGTCTGCGCCGAGAGTCCGGCGAGCGCGCCCGCTCCTGCCGCTGCGCGCCAGGCGAGGCGCCCTTCGCCTTCGAGGAGCACGTACGCGGCGAAGAGCAGGAGGGTCGAGAGCGCGTACGTCTTCACCGTCGGATACCACGTGAAGAAGAGCGTCGACGAGCTGAGCAGCACGATGCCGAGCACGGCCCAGCCGCCCCCGAGGCGCCGGCGCAGGTGGTCGTACAGCAGGGCTGCGACGCCCAGCGCGAAGACGACGGACAGTGCACGCAGGCCGAGCCACGTCTCGCCCGTCAGCAGTCCCCAGACGCCGTACACGTACGGGAGCACCGGCGTCTGCGTGTAGAGGAAGTCGTGGTAGGGCAGCCGGCCGTCGACGACGAGGCCTGCCGCCGCCGCGTAGTCGCCCTCGTCGCCGTCGAGGAAACGCAGCACGGCCGCGGGGACGAGGACGACGGCCGGCACGCCGATCGCGACTGCCCACTCGACGACACGCAGCAGCGTGCGCGAGCGGAGACGCGCGAGCGGGGCGGAGACCGTCAGCGTCTGACCAGGTCCGCCGCGTCCGACTGGAGCAGCCGCGTCTGCTCGTCGATGCCGTGCGCCTCTCGGATCACGTAGAGCGGCCGCGACTTGACCTCTTCGTAGATCCGCCCGACGTACAGGCCGAGCATGCCGAGCAGCGTCAGCTGGACGCCGCCGATGAACGAGACCGCGACGAGGATCGAGGCCCAGCCCGGGACGACGAACGCGCCGGCCAGCTTCGCGACGATCGCGAAGATCCCGACGAGGAAGGCGACTGTCGAGAAGAAGAAGCCGCCGATCAACGCGAGCCTGAGGGGCGCGTTCGAGAAGCTGACAAGGCCGTCGGCCGCCAGCGTGAGCGACTTCCGGAACGAGTACTTCGGCTCCCCGGCGAACCGCTCGGGCCGGTGGTACGGGACGCCGATCTGGCGGTAGCCCACCCAGCTGAACATGCCGCGCACGTAGCGGTTGCGCTCGCGCATCGAGCGGAACGCGTCGAGCGCGGCGCGGTCGACGAGGCGGAAGTCGCCTGCGTCGAGCGGCATCTCGACGCTCGCGATGCGCCGCAGCACGCGGTAGAACCACGCGGCTGTCACGCGCTTCAGCCAGGGCTCGCCTTCACGCGCCTCGCGCACCGCGTAGACGACCTCGTAGCCCTCCTCCCAGCGGGCGACGAGATCGGGCACGACCTCGGGCGGATCCTGGAGGTCTGCGTCCATCACGATCACCGCATCGCCGAGTGCGAAGTCGAGACCCGCCGTGATCGCTACCTGGTGTCCGAAGTTGCGTGCGAAGCGGATCACCTTGACGCGAGGATCCGACCGCTGCAGCTCGAGGAGCACGTCGTAGCTGCCGTCGAAACTGCAGTCGTCGACGAACAGCAGTTCGGCATCGCCGCCGAGCCGCGCCACGACCTCGGACAGGCGGCGGTGCAGCTCCGGCAGCGACTCCCGCTCGTTGAAGACCGGGATCACGAACGAGTAGCGGAGCCGGCTCACGGCGCCGATCGTAGCGACCGCGCCGCACGGTGTCCCCTGGACGCGCCGAGGTCGATAGAACACAGTCGTGGCCACGCCGCTTCGCGCTCCGCTGCCGCAGACGATTCGCCGTTACCGGCGAGCGTTTCGCGATCGAGCGCTCGTGGAGCGCGACTACCGGCTCTTCCGAAAGCGCTACGGCGACATCGTGCGGCCGTCGCCTCCTGCCTCGCGAGGGCAGGCCCTGATCGCGAGCCTGAGCTACGCGACGTACCAGCTCAAGCTCGAAGGAATGTTCGGCAAGGCGTTTCAGCTCCAGGGCCTCGAGCCGGTCGTGCTCGTCCCGAGGGACTCTCAGCTTCCGCGACGCTATTTCCAGCTCTTCGGGATCGAGCGCTTCGTGACGCTCGAGGACTATCTCGGTCCGGAGCGCGAGGCGGAGGCGCGCCGCGAGGCGGAGCAGCTGCTCGGGCTTGTCCGTACTCCCGCCGACCTGAAGACGCTGACCTTTCGCGGCGCCGACGTCGGCAGGGAAGCGCTGTCCACGGTCTCGCGTTACCTGCACGAGGGCGGCGTCGACCTCGAGGATCCGCGTGCAAAAGAGCTGCTGCGCGAGCTGCTGCCCGCAGCCGTGCGCACCGCGGTCGCCGCCGAGGCGCTCCTCGACGACCTGCAGCCCGACCTCGTGCTCTTCAACGAGCGCAACTACGCCGACCAGGGTCCGATCTGCGACATCGCGCTCTTGCGCGGGCTGAACGTGATCCAGTTCGTGAGCGGCTTCGAGGACGACACGATGGTCTTCAAGCGCTACACCGCGGTGACGAAAGCGATCCATCCCCGCTCGCTCGCCGACGCGTCCTGGGAACGTGTCAAGCAGATCGAGTGGACAGACGAGCGCGACCGGGAGCTCGAGCAGGAGTTCGTCCGGCGCTACGACAAGGACGCGACGTTCCTCGCACGGTGGAACCAGGGCTGGACGCGCCGGCAATCGCGGGGCGAGATCGCCGCGAAGCTCGGCCTCGACCCGCACCGAAAGACCGCAGTGATCTTCTCGCACGTGCTGTGGGACGCGAACATGTTCTTCGGGCGAGACCTGTTCGCCGACCAGGAGGAGTGGTTCGTCGAGACGGTGCGGGCCGCGTGCCGCAACGACCGCGTCAACTGGGTCGTCAAGCTCCACCCCGCGAACGTCTGGAAGCGGAAGCGCGACAGCGTGAGCGGCGAGCTCGACGAGCTCGTCGCGATCCGGGAGAAGGTCGGCAAGTTGCCGTCGCATGTCAAGCTCCTCGAGCCGGACACCGACATCTCGACGTGGTCGCTGTTCGACGTCACCGACTACGGGATCACGATTCGCGGCTCGATCGGGTTCGAGCTGCCGTGCTTCGGCAAGCCGGCGTTGACGGCGGGGACGGGCTTCTACTCCGGCCGCGGCTTCACCGTTGACTCCGACAGCGCGGAGGAATACCTGAGGCGGCTCGCGAGCATCGAGACGATCGAAGCGCCGCGCGCGGAGCAGGTCGGGCTCGCGAAGAAGCACGCATATGCGCTCTTCAAGCTTCGCCAGACGCACTTCACGAGCTTCCGGTCGATTTTCAAGCCTGTCGAGCAGATCGACGACCCCTACGAGGCGACGGTCGAGGT
>DASYUZ010000110.1:0-7878 GCA_036000665.1 Gaiellaceae bacterium | reverse complement strand
CGCCGCCGCATGCCGCGGCGAGGACGATCAAGGGCAGGAGGAGGGTGCTACGTCGCAGACTCAGCCCTTTCTGTCCCTATTGTCCCTGTTCGAGACGGGCGGTGAGCGCCTCCGGCAGCCCGGCCTCCCGCATTTCCCGTTGCGTGTCCTCGATTGGATATGCGACGCGGCGAAAGGAGGCAAACCTCCGCTCGAAGTCGAGCTCGAGCCACGCCGCGCGTGGATCGCCGTCGCGCGGCTGCCCGACCGAGCCGGGGTTCATCAGCCGCCGACCGCCGTCGAGCTCTCGCTCTGTCCCGCCGGGCGCGACCCCGCCCGAGAGCAGTCCTTCGTCCTTGAGCTCGACTTCGAGGGCGACGTGGCTGTGCCCGACGAGCACGAGCGGCGCGGTCGTCAGCAGCAGCGTCGAGAGCGCGGCCTCGTCGGTGAGCACGTACTCCCAGATCGGGTCGCGCGCACTGGCGTGGAAGAGCTGCGCCTGCTCGACCCCCGCGCTCGGTGCGAGCGAGTCCAGGAAGGCGCGGGCCGTCTCGTCGAGCTGCACGCGGGTCCAGCTGGCGGCTGCGGCGGCCTCGTCGTTGAACTCCTCGATCCCGATCCTGCCGAGGCAGACGAGGTCGTGGTTGCCGACGAGGCACACGTCCGCCCGCTCCCGGATGATCGTGCAGCACTCGTTCGGCCGCGGGCCGTAGCCGACGAGATCGCCGAGGCACCAGATCGCGTCGGGCGGGGCCGCGTCGATCTCCCCGAGCACCGTCTCGAGCGCGTGCAGATTTGCGTGAATGTCGGAGATGACCGCGACGCGCATCGGGGTCGCAACCCTAACCGCGGTGGCGCTGGGTCTGGCGCTCGTGCTCTGGCGGACGAGCGTGCCGGACGACCTGCCTCTGCCACACGTTGAGCCGACCGCGTACTTCACCCCGGCGCAGCTGCACGTCCGCGCGCACCACGACGTCGTCTTGCGCTGGCTGGGACTCGGCACGATGGCGGCTCAGCTCGTCGCGCTGCTCGCGCTCGCGCGCCGCCCGCCGCCGGTGCGCGGGCACGCGGTCCTGCGCGCGGCGCAGCTCGGCGCGCTCGCGGCGGTCGCCCTCTTCCTCGCGCGGCTCCCCTTCGGCGTCGCCGTGCTGTGGTGGCAGCGCCGCTCTGACATCGCCCGCGTCGGCTACGGGCAGTGGCTGCTCGACGGGCTTCCAGGTCTCGCCGAGCGTGCGGCGCTGTTCGCGCTCGCCGCCGCGCTCTGCATCGCGCTGGCACGGCGGGTCGACCGGCGTTGGTGGCTCGGCGCGGCGCCTGCGTTCGCCGCGCTCGGCGTCGTCGTGACCCTCGCCCAGCCTTTGCTCACGCCGAGGCTCGCTCCGCTGCAGCGACCGCGCCTCGTCGGGGAGATCCAGGCGGTGGGTCGGGAGCAAGGCCTCGACCACGTGGACGTTCAGGTGCAGAGGGTCCACGAGCGCACGCGCCAGCTCAACGCCGAGGCGCTCGGGATCGGGCCGACGACGCGCGTGATCCTCTGGGACACGACGCTGCGCCTCCCGCCCCGCGAGATCCGCTTCCTCGCCGGGCACGAGCTCGGCCACGTCTCGCGCAAGCACCTCTGGAAAGGGCTCGCGTGGTTCGTGCTGCTGGTCGTCCCGTCGACCTGGCTGCTCGCGCGCGTCGTGCCGCTGCGCGGACCGGAAGAGGTCCCCCGCGCGGTGCTTGCCGGCGTCGCGATCCTCTTCGCGCTGACGCCGTTCACGAACGCGATCTCGCGCCGCTACGAAGCCGAGGCCGATTGGGTCGGGCTCGAGACGACGCGAGACCCGCGCGCCGCGAAGCGCTTCTTCGTCGACCTCTCTGCCGCCGGCCTCCGCACTCCGAACCCGCCCCGTTGGTCGGTGATCGTCTTCGGCTCGCACCCGTCGCTCACCGACCGGATCGCGATGGCCGAGGCCTGGGCTAGGAGTCGCCGCGCGGCGGCGCCTCGGGCAGGTTCTTGATCCCCTGTGCCGTCGTGTAGCGCGACCACGAGTCCTGCATCGCGTCGAGCAGCTCGCGCATGAACTGCGGCGACATGTTCACGCGGGCGACGACGACGCCAGGGACGTCGCCCTCCTCGACTTCGTGGTCGATGCGGGCGAACGTGATCGTGAACTCGTAGCTCGAGAAGCTGACGTTCGCGAAGTTCGAGTAGACGCCGCCGAGGTGCTCCGGGTCCAGGTGGATGTTGAGCTGGCGCTCGCGGGGCTCGTCGTCCACGGCCCTACGATACAGCGGTATGGCGAGCGCGGTCTCTCAGCTCCAGAGGGAGGTCTCGGAATCCGCTGGCACGCAGGTCGAGCTCGAGCGGCCGAACGACTCCGCCCACGGCGACTACGCCACGAACGTGGCGTTGCGCGAGGCGCCCGCCCGCGGACGCAAGCCGCGTGAGCTCGCAGAGGAGCTCGCGGAGGAGGTCGTCCGAAGCTCCCTGGTCGAGCGCGCCGAGGTCGCGGGCCCGGGCTTCCTGAACCTCTGGGTCTCCCCGGAGTGGTACTCGCGGGCGCTCGGCGAGATGGTCGAGGCCGGGCTGAACTACGGCGGCGGCGCTGCGCCGGTACGGGAGCGCGTCCAGGTCGAGATGGTCTCGGCGAACCCGACCGGCCCCCTGACGGTCGCCTCCGCGCGCAATGCCGCGTACGGCGACTCGGTGGCGCGCCTGCTCGAGTTCGCGGGAGACGAGGTCGCGCGCGAGTACTACTACAACGACGCAGGCGCCCAGATGGAGCGGTTCCGGGCCTCGGTGGAGGCGGTGCGCGCGGGCAGGCAGCCACCCGAGGACGGGTACCGCGGCGAGTACATCAAGGAGCTGGCGGTGCTCGAGGGCGATCCAGTGCCGCCGATGCTCGAGCGCATCGAGGCGACGCTCGAGGGCTTCCGGATCCACTTCGACTCGTGGGCGCGGCAGAGCATTTTCGAAGAGCGCCTGCCAGCCGTGCTCGAGCGGCTCGACACGTACAAGCGGGACGGCGCGCTCTGGGTGCGGGCGACGGCGTACGGCGACGAGAAGGACCGCGTGCTGATCCGCTCGCCCGAGCGCGGCGGGTTGCCGACGTACGAAGCCGCGGACATCGTCTACCTCCAGGACAAGCTCGAGCGCGGCGTCGACCGCGCGATCTACGTGCTCGGCGCCGACCACTTCGGGGTACGCGGCTGGTACGAGGTCATCGCGAAGATGCTCGGCTACGACCCCTCGCGCGTCGAGGTGCTCCTGTACCAGCTCGTGCACCTGACGCGCGGCGGCGAGCAGACGAAGATGTCGAAGCGGCGCGGCGACGTCGTGTTCCTGGACGACTTCGTCGACGAGGTGGGCGTCGACGCTGCTCGCTGGTACCTCGTCTCGCGCGGCCACGACCAGACGATCGACATCGACATCGACCTCGCGCGCGAGAAGTCGGAGAAGAACCCCGTCTACTACGTGCAGTACGCGCACGCGCGGATCGCGGGCATCCTCCGGAACGCGGGGGGCGCGGAGCCTGGTACCGAGGCGCCCGCCGAGCCGGCGCGCGAGGAGCGGGAGCTGATCAAGCGGCTTGCCGAGTTCCCGGGACTCGTCGCGGAGGCGACGGAGCGGCGTGCGCCGCACGCGATCCCGACCTACGCGATCCGAGTCGCAGACGACTTCCATCGCTTCTACCACCACCACCGCGTCCTCGGCTCTGACGCGCAGCCGTTCCGGCTCGGGCTCGTCACTGCAACGAAATCGGTGCTCGCGCGTTCGCTCGACCTGATCGGGGTCGAGGCGCCGGACCGGATGTAGCCGTGCTCAGGATCGAGGTGATCCTCGGCGTGGTCGCGAGCTCGGTCGCGATCCTTGCCTTCGTCGCACGGGCCTACGCGAACATCCGACGGGGCCGGAGGATCCAGCGCTACGGCCGAACCGCCTCACGCTCGGCCGACGCCGAGCTCGCGCGAATCCAGGAGGAGATCCGGGCCGCGGAGGAAATGACTCGGGGCAAGCACCGTGAGCCCGAGGCCTGAGTGAGCTATCTGATCCTCTCGACGATCATCGTTCTGGTCGCCGCCGTCGCGATCCTGAACGGCATCGGCCTGCGCAACTCGGGCAAGCGGGACGAGGGGACGATGTGGATCGGCGGCGCGCTGCTCGCGGTGCTCCTCGTCGTCGCCGGCTGGGGCGCGTTCCGTTCGTTCCATTCCGTGAACGCGGGTCACGTGCTCGTCGTTCGGCAGTTCGGCGAGATCGTCGGCCAGCGCGGGGACGGCTTCCAGACGATCGCGCCCTGGCAGAGCGCGGAGGAGGTCTCCGCTCAGGTCGAGAGCCGAAAGTTCCAGATGGACGACCGGCAAGGGATCGCGACGATCGAGGATGCGATCCGCAGCGGACCGGCCGTGAGCTCCGAGACACAGCCCGTCTACGCGGTTGTCACGGTCAACTACCGCGTCAGCGAGCAGGCCGTCCAGCGGCTCTTCACGGAGGTCGGCGCGGACTTCTTCGACAAGGTCGTCGCGCCGCGCGTCTTCCAGGTCTTCAAGAACGAGACCGTCAAGTTCCGCAGCGTCGAGGTGGCGCCCAACCGCGAGGCGATCCGCCGGGAGGTCCAGGCGGAGCTCGACGACCAGCTCGACGGGTTCTCGATCGACGTGGTCGACTTCCTGATCAACGACCTCGAGTTCCCCCAGGCATTTACCGAGGCGATCGAGCGCAAGCAGGTCGCGACGCAGGATGCGCTCGCGGCCGAGCAGCGCGTCGCGCAGTCGCAGGCCGAAGCGCAACAGGAGATCGCGCGCGCGCGCGGCCAGGCGCAGGCGCAACGTTTACGCGCAAACTCGCTCACGGCGAAGAACCTCCAGTTCGAGGCGCTGCAGATCTTCAAGGAGAAGCCGCCGCAGATCATCTTCCTGCCCGCGGGGAGCGGCACGCTGCTCGATCCGACGACGTTCTTGAAGGCGGGCGGCTAGCCCTCACAGGCCATGTCCCGCGCGGCCGCTCGTGGGGACAGTCCCTACCGGCCCGGCGCGCCCGCGCGGGGACAGTCCTCGCGCCCCTCGAAAAGGCCGAAGCCGCTCGGAGCTTCGAATCCCGGGGACAGTCCCTGTGACGGAAGTGTCACGCAGCGGGGATTGTCCCCGGTGCTGGGGACTGTCCCCGCCGGTACGCTCGGGACATGGCTCGTGCGGGGTCGACGTCGTGCTCCGGATCCTGACCCCGAGCGAGTAGCGCGGCGTGCGCTGGAACCTCGCCGTCGCCGCGCTCGCGGCCTCTTGGGGACTGATCGCCGTGATCGTGCGCAAGGTCGACCTGGACGCGCAGGTGCTCGCGTTCTATCGCCTCGCGTTCGCCTCGCTGACGCTCCTCCTCGTCGCGACGGTGCTACGCCGGCTCTCCGTGCTCCGGCTCCTCCGCGACCGCCTGCGCGTCACTGGCCTGGGCGTGTTGCTCGCGGGGCACTGGTTCGTGTACTTCGCCGCGATCAAGCTGTCGTCGGTCGCGGTGGCGGTACTCATGGTCTACACCGCTCCGATCGCGATTGCGCTGCTCGCACCGCTGGTGCTTCCGGAGGCGCGCAGTCGCGTCGGCCTCGTTGCGCTCGTGCCGGCGGCTGCCGGGCTCGCGCTCGTTGCGCTCGGCGGGGAAGGCGGCGGCCTTGTCCGGCCGCTCGCGCTGGCCGCCGGCCTCGCGGCTGCGATCAGCTACGCGCTCCTCGTCGTCTTCACTAAGCAGGTGGCGATGCGCGTGCCGGTGCTCGCCGTCACCTTCTGGGTCTACTCGATCGCCTCGGTTGCGATCGCGCCCTTGCTCCTCGTTGCGCCGCGGGTGTTTCCCACCGCGGGCGAGCTCCCCGCGCTGGCCGCCCTGGGAGTGGTCTTCACGGCGCTCTCCGGGTACGTCTACATCTCGCTGCTGCGTCGCGTGACGGCGCAGGCCGTTGGGATCCTGTCCTACATCGAGCCCGTCTCGGCAGCCCTCCTCGCCTGGGCCCTGCTGGACGAACCGCTCACGTGGCAGATCGTCCTCGGTGGGGCGCTCGTGATCGCAGCGGGCCTCGTCGTCGTTTTCCTGGAGCCCGCCGACGCAGCGATCCCGGACGCGGCGCTAGGATCCGCGCCGTGACTCAGGCGGCCGAGTCGCTGGGGAGAAGGGGCCAGGCGACCCCTCCTGACCGCAACCTCGCGCTGGAGCTCGTCCGCGTGACCGAGGCAGCTGCCATGGCGGCCGCCCGCTGGGTCGGCCGCGGCGACAAGAACTCCGCCGACCAGGCGGCCGTCGACGCCATGCGCCTCATGCTCGACACCGTGCAGATGGACGGTGTCGTCGTGATCGGCGAGGGCGAGAAGGACGAGGCGCCCATGCTCTTCAACGGCGAGTCGGTCGGCAGCGGCTACGGGCCGCAGGTCGACGTCGCCGTCGACCCGCTCGAGGGCACGCGCTTGACCGCGCTCGGCCAGCCGAACGCGATCGCCGTGATCGCGTTGGCCGAGCGCGGCAGCATGTTCTTCCCGGGCGCCGCGGTGTACATGGACAAGATCGCGACCGGTCCCGAGGCCGCCGACGCGATCGACATCGACGCGACGCCGACGGAGAACGTGCGCCGGGTCGCCGAGGCGAAGGGGAAGAGCCCGCGCGATGTGATGGTGATCGTGCTCGAGCGCGACCGGCACAACGATCTGATCGCGGAGCTCCGCGACGCAGGTGCGCGCGTCAACCTGATCCGCGACGGCGACGTCGCGCCGGCGATCGCCGCCGCGCACGGCGGACTCGTCGACGTCGACCTCCTGATGGGCATCGGCGGCACGCCGGAAGGCGTGATCGCGGCCGCCGCGATCAAGTGCCTCGGCGGCGCGCTCCAGGGACGCCTTTGGCCGCGCGACGACGAGGAGCGCCAGAAGCTGACCGAGGCCGGTTACGACGTCGACAAGGTGCTGACCACAGACGATCTCGTTGCCGGCGACGACGTCTTCGTCGCCGCTACCGGTGTCACGTCGGGCGCGCTGTTGCGCGGTGTCCGCTCGACGAAGGACGGCGCGGTCACCGAGTCGCTCGCGCTGCGCTCACGCTCGGGCACGGTCCGCCGCATCGCCGCGGAGCACTCGTACGAGAAGCTCGAGCGCTTCACGGGCCGCGAATACCGCGGCTAGGCAAACTGTCGCGCCCGGGCGCCCGTAGTCCTGGAAGTCCACGAGTGAGGGGAACGACTGTGATTCGCAGCACCACAATGACACTCGTACTCGTCGCCCTGGCGCTCGCCGTCGGCGCGACAGCTTGCGGCGGGGGATCGTCGAGCGGCGAGACGACGGAGGCGGCTACGACCTCCGAGGGTGGGGCGGCGTCGGCGTCCGGCACGCTCGACGGTGAGGTTGGCCCCGGCTACACGATCGAGGTCTCGCAAAACGGCGAGGACGCCGAGACAGTGAAGGCCGGCACCTACACGCTGAAGGTGGAGGACAAGTCCGACGCGCACAACTTCCACCTGATCGGCCCCGGCGTTGACAACACCGTCACCGAAGTGCCGTTCAAAGGCGAGAAGACCGTCACGGTGACGCTCAAGAAGGGGACGTACACGTACCAGTGCGACCCGCACGCCGCGCGCGGCATGAAGGGCAGCTTTACCGTTACGTAAGTACTACGCGACCTCGGCCGTCTCCATCTCCGGCGCGTAGGAGCCCGACCGCGCAGCGCTGTTGAACTTCGCGCGCCGGTAGAACGCCTTCTGCGCCTCTGGGACATTCTCCGCCTTCCCGCGCCAGGCCTTGAGCGACGGCGCCTGCAGCGCTCGCCCGTACGAGAACGAGAGCTGCCACGGGTGCGGCCCGCGCGCGTTCATCGCGTTCAGCCGCCGCGTCGCCTCCTCGTCGGACTGGCCGCCCGAGAGGAAGACGACCCCCGGCACCGCTGCG
>DASYUZ010000109.1:0-7083 GCA_036000665.1 Gaiellaceae bacterium | reverse complement strand
GAGCTTCGAGGCGTTGAACCGGTGGCCTCTCTCGGGCGCCCAACGTCCGTGGACGCGAAACCCGTAGCGCGTTCCAGGGCCGACCCCGGGGAGGTACGCGTGCCAGTTGAACGCGGTCCGCTCCGTGAGCTCGACGCGCGTCTCATGGTCGCCGTCGTCGAAGAGGCAGAGCTCGACTCGCTGCGCGTGCTCCGAGAAGATCGAGAAGTTCGTTCCCTGCCCGTCCCAGATCGCACCCAGCGGGAACGGCTGACCGGGCCAAACGTTCACTGCACGAGCTCCACCGTCTTCGCGTCGAAGTCGACGCGCAACTCGACCGGGCCGCGGCGTGCGCGCAGCGTGCAGCCGTCCGTGTCCACCTCGATCTGGCGGGGCAGCTCACGCCGCAGCACGAGCAGTTCGCGGTAGAAGGCCCGCAGCTCCTCGTCCGCCCGCGAGCGATCGAGCTTCGAGCGCTCGAAGGTCTCCTTCGCCTGCGGGTCCGGCACGTCGTCGCCGGCGAAGGCGGCGAAGTGCGCGAACTCATTCCTCCGCCCTTCGCGCGTCGCCTGAGCGATCGCCGGATCGATGTGGTCGGTGAAGAACTGGAACGGCCGGCGCTCTCCGTACTCCTCGCCCATGAAGAGCAGCGGCGTCTGCGGCGCGAAGAGAATCGTGGCCGCACGCACCCGCAGCTCCTCCGTCGCCGGCCGGTCGCCGAGCGCGCGGTTGCCGACCTGATCGTGGTTCTGGGAGCAGACGATCAAACGCTCGGGCGGCGTGCGGCGCAGCTGCTCCGCGAGCCCTTCGACGCTGCCGTACTCGGCGTAGTAGCCCTCCCGCTCACCGGTGAGCAGCACGTGCAGGTGGTGGTGCAGCTCGTCCGCCCACTGCGCATCGTGGCCCCACTCGTCGATCGCGCGCAGGTCGCCGGTCTCGATCTCGGACGTCACGAGCACGCGCGGGTTCGCCAAGCAGACGCGCTCCGCGAGCTCGGCGAGCACGTGCGTCGCGCTTTCGTCGAACACGGTGTGCACCGCGTCGAGCCGCAACCCATCGACGTGGTAGTCGCGAACCCAAAGCTCCGCGTTCTGGATCGCCCACTCGCGCACGCCGCGCTCCGAGTAGTCGAGCGCAGGACCCCAGAACGTCTCGTGGCGGGCCGTGAAGTATGGCCCGAACGCGTCGATTGCCTCGTTCCCAGGACCGAGGTGGTTGTAGACGACGTCGAGCACAACGCCGAGCCCTTCGCGGTGCGCGGCGTCGACGAAGCGCGCGAAGCCCTCCGGTCCGCCGTACGCCTTGTGGGGCGCAAACGTGTAGAGGCCGTCGTAGCCCCAGCCGCGATCGCCCGGGAACGTCGCGATCGGCATCACCTCGACTGCTGTCACGCCGAGGGCGGCGAGCTGCTTCAGGTGGGGGATCGCGCCTTTGAAGGTCCCATCGTCGCTGAACGTGCCGACGTGAAGCTCGTAGAGCACGAGCTCGTCCAGGTGCAGGCCTTCGCTCCAGGTCGCGGCGCTCCAGCCGAACCGCGACGGATCGAGGACGCGAGACGGGCCGCGCACGCCGTCCGGCTGCCAGCGCGAACACGGATCGGGCAGCGTCTTCCCGTCGACCACGTAGAGGTAGTCGTCGCCGTGTCGGGCCGACGCCGCGCCGCGCCAGAGCTCGCCGTTGGGCTGGAGCGGATGGTCGGCGCCGTTGACACGCACGGCAACGCCGGACGCCTCGGGCGCCCATACCTCGAACTCCACGACTCCTTGCTCCCGAGGAACGGCGCCGAGCACGGCGCGGACGTTACCCGGGAGCCGTCCGCCGGAGACACGATCCTCCCTTCTGTGCAGCTCCATGAGCACGCGTTGGAGATGACGAAGCGGAGGCCGCGACGGCCGCATCGCCAGCTCCGCCGGCGAGTGCTCCTTGCGCTCACAATCGTGCTGGTCGTGGACGCCGTCGGCACAGTCCTCATGTCGGTCTTCGAAAGCGGCAAGCCGCGGAGCGAGATCGGAAACCTCTGGGACGCGTTCTTCTTCTCGACCGTACAGCTGCTCACGATCTCGTCGCAGATGCGAAATCCTGTGACGACGCCCGGAAGGATCGTCGACATCTTTCTCGAGCTCGTCGGCGTCGGGTTCGTCAGCGCGATCGCCGGCTCGTTCGCGAGCTTCTATCTCAACCTGGGAGCAGAGGAGAGCTAGGTCTCTTCCGGCGTGAACCAGCACACCGCGAGCGGCGGCAACGTCACTTCGGCCGAAAACGGCTGGTCGTGCCACGCCTTCGACTCGGCTTCGACGCCGCCCAGGTTGCCGACGTCGGACCCGCCGTAGTACGTCGAGTCCGTGTTCAGAACCTCGGCCCAGCGACCGGGCTCGGGAAAACCGATGCGGTAACCCTCGCGCACTTCGGGCGAGAGATTGCAGATGCACACGAGCGGATGCCGGCCGTCGCCCGCGTAACGTGCGAAGGCGAGCACGTTCGCGTTCGCGTCGTTCGGTTCCAGCCAGCGGAACCCGTCGGGGTGGTGGTCGAGCTTCCACAGCGCCGGCTGCTCGCGGTAGACGCGATTCAGCTCGCGGACGAGCTGCTGCATGCCCGCATGCTCGGCGTGCTCGAGCAGGTGCCAGTCCAGCGAGCGGTCGTGCGACCACTCGTCGTTTTGGGCGAGCTCGCCGCCCATGAAGAGGAGCTTCTTGCCGGGGTGCGCCCACATGTAGCCGTAGAGCGCGCGCAGATTGGCAAGCTGCTGCCAACGGTCGCCGGGCATCTTCCCGAGAAGCGAGCCCTTGCCGTGCACGACCTCGTCGTGCGAGAGCGGGAGGATGAAGTTCTCGCTGAACGCATACATGAGCGAGAACGTCAGCTGGTGGTGGTGGTAGCGGCGGTAGATGGAATCGCGCCGGAAGTAGTCCAGCGTGTCGTGCATCCAGCCCATGTTCCACTTGAAGCCGAAGCCGAGCCCACCGAGGTAGACGGGGCGCGAGACGCCCGGCCACGCCGTCGACTCCTCCGCGGCCGACACCACGCCGGGCTCGCGGCCGTGCACGACCTCGTTCAACTCCTTCAGGAACGCGACCGCGTCGAGATCCTCGTTGCCGCCAAATGCGTTCGGCACCCACTCCCCCTCGCGGCGCGAGTAGTCGAGGTAGAGCATCGAGGCGACTGCATCGACGCGGATCCCGTCGACGTGGAACTCGCGGAGCCAGAAGAGCGCGGACGCGAGCAGGAAGTTGCGCACCTCGTGGCGCCCGAAGTTGAAGACGAGCGTGCCCCAGTCGGGATGCGCGCCGCGGCGCGGGTCGTCGTGCTCGTAGAGGGCAGTCCCGTCGAAGCGCGCGAGTGCCCAGTCGTCGCGCGGGAAGTGCGCCGGCACCCAATCGAGGATGACGCCGAGCCCGCGCTCGTGCAGGTGGTTCACGAACCAGCGGAAGTCGTCAGGCGACCCGAAGCGCGAGGTCGGTGCGAAGAAGCCGGTGACCTGATAGCCCCAGGAGCCCGAGAACGGATGCTCCATCACCGGCAGCAACTCGACGTGCGTGAAGCCGAGATCGAGCGCGTAGTCGGCGAGTTCCTGCGCGAGCTCCCGGTACGTGAGCGACCGGTTGTCCTCGAGCGGGTTCCGGCGCCACGAACCCAGGTGCACCTCGTAGACCGACATCGGGCGCTCGTGCGGTTCGGTCGCCCGCCGGTCGGTGAGCCACGTGTCATCCGTCCACTCGTGCTCGGAGCGGTGCACGACCGACGCCGTCTGCGGCGGCACCTCGGTCGCGAACGCGAACGGATCCGCTCGCAACTTGACCGTTCCGTCCGCCTGAACGATCTGAAACTTGTAGTGCTGGCCCGACTCGGCGCCCTCGACCACAGCCTCCCAGATCCCGGAGTCGCCGAGGTTGCGCATCGGCGTGGGCTCCCAGCCGTTGAAGTCACCGACGACCGCGACCGCGCGCGCGTTCGGCGCCCAGACCGCGAACGAGACGCCCTGCTCGCGCACGTGCGCGCCGAGCACGTCGTGGAGGCGCTCGTGCCGGCCTTCGCCCGCGAGGTAGAGGTCGATCTCGCCGAAGACGCTGCTCATACAGGCGCTCCTTCCAGAAGTCGAAGGATGCCCGCGACGGGGATCCGCACCCAGTCCGGCCGGTTGTCGAGCTCGTAGCGCAGCTCGTAGACCGCCTTCTCGAGCTCGAACACGGCGAGCAGCCGCTCGAGCGACGGGCCGGACGGGACCAGCGCGGGATCGACCTCGGCCAGGTAGCCGAGCAGGAATTCGTCTCGCGCTCGCTCTTCCCAGCCCTCGGGCGGCTCGACGCCGCGCTCGATCGCCGCAGCCGACGCGGCGTACGCGAACGACCGGAGCATCCCGGCGACGTCTCGGAGCGGCGAGCGCTTGCGTCGCCGGTCGACGATCGGCCGCGCCGGCTCCCCCTCGAAGTCGAGGATCACCCAGCCCGTCGGCGTCCACAGCGCCTGGCCGAGGTGGTAGTCGCTGTGGGTGCGGATGACCTTCCCCACGTCGCCCGCGTGCGTCATGCCGCGCAGCTGCTCCCGCACCTCCTCGCCGCGCCCGGCGATCGGCTCCAGCTCGGGGAGATCGGGCAGCGAGACGAAGAGCTCTTCGATCTCCTCGTCCACGCTGGCGGTCAGCAGCCCAAGTGACTCCGCGCTCGGCTCCTCGGGCGCGAACGTGGCGTCGCTCGCCTCGGAGCCGAGCACGGTGTGCAGCGCGCCGGTCGTCTCGCCCAGCAGGCGCAGGCGTTGAATGAGCTCGTCGCCGCGCCCGCTCGTGAGGAAGTCGAGCGCGATCTGCCACCCGTCGCCTTCGTTATGCACGTAGTCCTGCGCGATCGCGAGCGTTGCGTCCAGCGGCATTCCGAGGTAGGCCGCCCATCCCTCGAGCGAGGCGATCGAGGGGAAGCCGCGGTCGGTGAGGAAGCGCAGCAGCTCAAGCTCGGGATTGATGCCTGCCTCGAGTCGGCGGAAGACCTTGAGCACGATGTCCTCGCCCAGGACGAGCGAGGTGTTCGACTGCTCGGCACCCATGGGGCGCACGCTCTCGGCTGCGTCGATCCGGTCTCGCGTCGAGCGGAACTCGACCGCCGCCTCGCCGCCCGCCACGTCGGTCTGCGCGCCCATCTGCGTCAGCAGCTCTCGGGCGAGCTCCGGGTCCGCGAGCGCGTCGTAGGCGACCCAGCCGTCGACGGTCGCGATGCCGTTCTCCCACTCGCGGCGGAACCCGACCGGCACGTGGTAGAGCTCGTGCGTCCCCGGGTGGAAGCGGAGCTCGACGAGCGCGAGGGCGAGCAGCGGCTCCTCGACGCGGACGACCGGCGCGCCGACGACCTGGAAATGCGCGATCTCGCGCGATTTCGCCCCGAACCAGCGCTGCGCCAGAACGAACTCGCGGAGCGAGTCCTCCGGGATCGAGAGCACGAGGCGGTGCGTCGTCTCGGTCACGCGCTCTCCCGGAGCTGGAACCAGAAGAACCCGCGAGGAGCGAGCGTCAGCAGATAGGGCAGCTCGCCGATGCGCGGAAACGGCGTCCGCCCGAACATCTCCTCCGGGACCATGCCCTCGAAGCGTGACAGGTCGAGCTCGACCGCCTGCGCCGAACGGGCGACGTTGTGGACGCAGACCACGATGTCGTCGGCGTAGCGGCGCACGTGCGCGAAGATCCGCGGATTCGACGTGAACAGCGGTTCGTAGGTGCCGAGGCCGAAGACGGGATGCTGCTTGCGGAGCGCGACGAACCTGCGCACCCAGCGCAGGAACGACGTCGGGATGCGGAGCTGCGCCTCGACGTTCACCGCGTGGAAGCCGTACACCGGGTCCATCAGCGGCGGCAGGTAGAGCTGTGCGAAGTCGGCCCGTGAGAAGCCGCCGTTCCGGTCGCCGGTCCACTGCATCGGCGTGCGCACGCCGTCGCGGTCGCCGAGGAAGATGTTGTCCCCCATCCCGATCTCGTCCCCGTAGTAGAGGACGGGCGAACCCGGGAGCGAGAACATGATCGCGTGGAGAAGCTGGATCTCGTCGCGCCCGTTGTCGAGGAGCGGCGCGAGCCGGCGGCGGATCCCGAGGTTCAGCTTCATCCGCGGGTCCTTGGCGTACTCGGAGTACATGTAGTCGCGCTCCTCGTCCGTGACCATCTCGAGGGTGAGCTCGTCGTGGTTGCGGAGGAAGAGCCCCCACTGGCAGTTCTCGGGGATCGCGGGAGTCCGGTTCAGGATCTCGTAGATCGGCGTCGCCTCCTCGCGCCGCAGCGACATGAACATGCGCGGCATGACCGGGAAGTGGAAGCACATGTGGCACTCGTCGCCGTCGCCGAAGTACTCGACGACGTCCTCCGGCCACTGGTTCGCCTCGGCGAGCAGCACCGTGTCGGGATACGCGGCGTCGATCTCCGTGCGCACGCGCTTCAGGAACGCGTGTGTCTCGTCCAGGTTCTCGCCGTTCGTCCCGTCGCGCTCGTAGAGGTACGGGATCGCGTCCATGCGGAAGCCGTCGATCCCCAGGTCGAGCCAGAACCGCAGCACGTCGAGCATCGCGTCCTGTACGGCCGGGTTGTCGTAGTTGAGGTCCGGCTGGTGGGAGAAGAAGCGGTGCCAGAAGTACTGTCCGCGCACCGGGTCCCAGGTCCAGTTGGACGGCTCGGTGTCGAGGAAGATGATCCGCGCCTCGGGCCAGCGATCGTCCTTGTTCGACCAGACGTACCAGTCGCCGTACGCGCCGTCGGCATCGGCACGCGAGGCCTGGAACCACGGGTGGTCGGCCGAGGTGTGGTTCATGACGAGGTCGGCGATCACGCGGATCCCGCGCTGGTGCGCGCCCTCGACGAGCTGGCGGAAGTCCTCGACCGTGCCGTAGTCCTGGTGCACGTTGTTGAAGTCGGCGATGTCGTAGCCGCCGTCGCGGAGCGGGCTCGGGTAGAGCGGCAGCAGCCAGATACAGTCGATGCCGAGCCACTGCAGGTAGTCGAGCTTCTCGTTGACGCCGCGCAGGTCGCCAGACCCGTCGTCGTTCCCGTCGAAGAACGCGCGCGTATGGATCTCGTAGAACACCGCGGTCTTGAACCAGAGCGGATTGCTCTCGAACCAGTGCCCGGGCTCGCTC
>DASYUZ010000108.1:0-7068 GCA_036000665.1 Gaiellaceae bacterium | reverse complement strand
CGCGTACGACGCTGCGCGCGCGTACGCCGACACGAGCGGTGCGACGTTCGTGCACGCGTTCGAGGACGAGCGCGTGATCGCGGGCCAGGGGACGATCGGCCTCGAGCTCGCAGAGCAGCTGCCGACGATCGGGACGGTCGTGCTGCCGATCGGTGGCGGTGGGCTGGCCGCCGGCGTCGCGACCGCGCTGAAGGAGCTTCGGCCCGACGTGCAGGTGGTCGGTGTGCAGGCGGCCGCGTGCGCCCCGTTCACCGGCAGCACGAAGCACGGCTTCACGATCGCCGAGGGCATCGCCGTGAAGCGGCCCGGCGAGCTGACGTCGTCGATCGTGCGCGACAACGTCGACGACATCGTCTCCGTGACCGACGAGGAGATCAGCCAGGCGATCGTGCTGTTGCTCGAGCGCACGAAGCTTCTCGTCGAGGGCGCCGGCGCGGCGCCGCTCGCCGCGTTGCTGAACCGCCGCGTCGGCGGCGACGGCCCGGTCGCGGTCCTGCTCTCGGGCGGCAACATCGACCCGACGCTCCTGATCACGGTTGTGCGGCACGGGCTCACGCTGGCGGGCCGCTACCTCGTGCTGCGGACGCGCGTCCCGGACCGGCCGGGCGAGCTCGTCAAGCTCCTGACGAAGATCGCGGAGGAGCGCGTGAACCTCGTCTCGGTCGAGCACCATCGTGAGGGCATGCAGATGACCGTCGCCGAGACCGAGGTCGAGCTGACGCTGGCGACGCGCGACGAGGCGCATTGCGAGGCGCTGCTCGAGTCGATCGCCCGCTGGGGCTATCCGGTCGAACGGGTCCGCTAGGCCGCCGGCGAGAGCCGGCCGAGGAGCCGTGCCAGGACGCCGCGGGCGCTCGGGTTCTTCCGTGCGCTCAGTTCACGCGCAGGACGAGCAGCGCCAGGGCGAAGGCGACGACGGCCCACGTGAGCGCCTGCAGGGCCGCTTCGGGCGCACGGACCAGGCTCTCCTGCGTGATCGCCTCCTCGCGCCCGTCGGCGAACTCGATCACGCCCGCGACGCGTTCGCTCCGGCGTCTGATCGTCCGCACCTGGGTCGAGAGGTGCCGCTGCGCGAGGCTGAGGAAGGCGGCTGCGACGCCGGCGAGCAGCGCCTCCGGGCGGAGCGTCTCGGCTGCCCCGACATAGGCCGTGAGGACAGGAAAAGCGCCCCACGCGAGCGCGAACCAGAGGTCGGAGTGGAAGCGGCCGCCGAACAGCTCGAGGTTGTACGCGGCGACGATGAACGTTCCGAAGAGGACGAACGGAAGCAGCCGCGGCGTCCAGGCAAACGCGGCAACGAGCCCCATCGCGCCGGCGGCGCCGATCGACACGACTGCGAGCGCGACGAGCATGCGGTCGGGGATCGCAGTCTTGAGCGGGCGGCCGTTCAGCTCGTCCAGCGCGTGCGCGCCGATGCCGAGGGCGAGGAAGAAGGCGGCGAGGCCCCAGAGCAAGCGCTCGACGGGAAGCTCCGGCGCCAGCGCGGCGCCGATCACGACGTACGAGAGATGCCAGAGCGTGTAGGGCGGATGGAGCAGCGTGACGTAGTCGCGCCAGCCTCCGGTCTCCAGCGCGTAGAAGGCGGGACGCTGGCCGACGCTCATGCGCACCTGCCCCACATGACGACCCCGCCGCCGAAGCTCAGGCGCCGGACGTGCACGTCCTGGATCCCGGCCTCACGCCAGAGCGCGGCGAGTCGCTCCGGCGGCGGCAACGCGCGGATGCTCGGTCCGAGGAAGCGGCCCACGTCGTGCCAACCGGCCGAGATCGCGCGGCCGGCGAGCGGGAGGCCGACCCGGACGTACAGCTCCCAGAGGGCGCGCCAGAACGGCGAAGGAGGGACTCCGAACTCGAGCGACGCGATCGTCCCGCCGCTGCGCGTCACGCGCGCGAGCTCGCGCAGCGTTGCGGCGGGATCGTCGACGTAGCGAAGTAGGTAGGTGAACGTGAGGGCATCGAACTCACGGTCCGCGAACGGCAACCGCTCCGCATTGCCGCGAACGAGTCGGATGCGCTCGGCGAGGCCCGCTTCCTGCACTCGTATGCGACCGGCGGCCAGCATCTCCTCGCTCTGGTCGAGACCGACGACCGAGCACCCTGTGCGGCGGGCGAGCGCGATCGCGACGGCCGCCGTGCCGGTGGCGACGTCGAGTACGGTGTCGTTCGGCACAACGTCGACGCGCGAGACGAGACAGCGGCGCCAGCGGGGGTCCTGGCCGAGCGAGAGGAGCCGCGCGTAGCGGTCGTAGGTCGGGCCGAGCGGCGCGAAGAGCTCGCGCGCCAGGGCGTTCGCCGGTGGCGCCGCCATCGCGCGCGCTACGAGCCGCAGCGGCGGAATTCGACTGTCGGCCCGCCGCGCTGCTCCCAGTCGGGGATCCCGCCGCCCAGCACCGGGCGCGCCTCGACGCCGCGAGCGGCGAGCACGCTGGCGGCAATCGCTGCCCTCGCACCGCTTTCACAGATCGTGACGATGGGGCGGTCGGTCGGCAGGCCCTCGGAGAGCGCACCGACGAGGCGGAAGGGGATGTGCCGCGAGCCGGCGATGTATCCGGCATCCCGCTCTTCGGCCTCCCGTACGTCCACGACCTCGACGGCGCCCACGGCCAGCAGCTGCTCGAGCTCGTCGAGGTCGATCGGCTCGAGGCGCTCGCCGGCGCCCGGCGGGTCGATCAGGTAGCCGGCGAGCTGGAAGACGCCGACGGCGCGCAGTCCGCGCGCCGCCTGTTGCGCCTGCTCCGTGGAGTCGGCCTGGATCGCGACCGCGGTCTCGTCGAGCACGAATCCGGCGCGGGTCGCGAACGTCGAACCGTCGAGCGGCACGTTGAGCGCGCCGTGGAGATGGCCGCCTGCGAAGTCGCGCGCGTTGCGCACGTCAAGCACGGTCGCCCCGCCCGCGTTGTCGACGCGCTCGAGCTCCGGTTGCGCGCCGAGGAAGGGACCTCGGTTGAGCTCGACGATCCGATCCATGTTCGGGGGACGCGGCGCGTTCTTGGCGAGCGCGGTCGCGACGAAGTCGTCGAGCTCGCGAATCCGCAGCGCCGGGTTGATGCGTCGCTCGCGTCCGATGGTCGACGATGGGTCGGAGCTCATCGAGGCGCCGCAGAGCGAACCCGCGACATGGCCGGGGTAGACGGCGACGCCCTCCGGGAGCTCGGCGAGCCGCTTCAGGCTGTGGAAGAGGCCCTCAGCGCCCTCCGCGGCGCCGACCGCCAGATCCGGCCGTGCAGCGTCGCCGACGAAGAGCGAGTCGCCGGTCAGCACGAGCTCGCCGCCGACGAGGAGTGCGCAGTGCTCGGGCCGGTGGCCCGGCGTGTGCAGGACGCGCATCGTGACTTCGCCGACGCGCAGCTCGTCGCCGTCCTCGATCGGGTCGAAGGGATACCCCGCCTCCGCGAGCGGATGGATCGACACAGCCGCGTCTTGCTCGAGCGCAAGCCGGCCGTGACCCGAGACGTGGTCCGCGTGGTTGTGCGTCTCGACGACGCGTGTGATCCGCACGCCCCAGCGCTCGGCCTCTTTGAGGTACTGCTCGATCGCGTACGCAGGGTCGACGACGACCGCCTCTCCGGCCTTCTCGTCGGCGATCAGATACGACGCGCAGCCCAGGTCGGGGTCGACGAACTGCTTGAAGCGCACCCGTCGAGTGTACGGGGCGGACCCGCTGGCTTTCTTGAAGCATTGGCACAAACTTGGCACAGAGTCGTGACGGACACGTCACACGTTCTTCGGTAGCGTTCGTGCTGGGGCGCCGCGTTCACCCCCATGTGGGCGCGCGCGCGCGTGTAACTCGAGACGCAGGCTCGAGGCCCATACCGGGCCTGAGCCGGGGAGCGGTGTCAGAGACCCAGGTGCCGCGCGATCACCATCCGCTGCACCTCGTTCGTGCCCTCGCCGATCTCGAGGATCTTCTGGTCGCGAAACAGCCGCGAGATCGGATACTCGTCCATGAACCCGTAGCCGCCGTGGATCTGGAGCGCGGCGTTCGCGGCGCGGTTCGAGAGCAGTCCCGTGTAGAGCTTCGCCATCGCCGCCTCGCGCGCGAACGGGCGTCCCTGGTCCTTCAGCCATGCCGCCTTGTAGACGAGGGCGCGGCCGGCCTCGATCTCGGTCGCCATGTCCGCGAGCTGAAACTGGACGGCCTGGAAGCGCGCGATCGGCTGCCCGAACTGCCTGCGCTCCTTGGCGTACGAGTAGGCGAGATCGTAGGCGCCCTGCGCGAGGCCGACGCCCATCGCGGCGACCGAGATCCGACCACCGTCGAGGATCTCGAGGAACTGCCTGAAGCCCTCGCCGCGAGGGCCGAGCAGGTTCTCTTCCGGGACCGCGACGTTCTCGAATGCCAGCTCGCGCGTGTCCGACGCGCGCCAGCCGAGCTTCTTCATGGGTGCGGAGATCGTGTACCCCGGTGTCCCGTTCGGGACGACGATGTTCGACACCTCGTCGTCGCCCGTGCGGGCGGTGATCGTCACGCACGCGGTGATGTCGGTTCCCGCGTTCGTGATGAACATCTTCGAGCCGTTGACGATCCACTTCCCGTCGCGGAGCTCCGCGGTCGTGCGCGTCGCGCCGGCGTCCGATCCCGCACCCGGCTCGGTCAGCCCGAAGGCCGCGAGCTTGCGACCGGAAGCGAGGTCGGGAAGCCAGCCGCGCTTTTGCTCCTCGTTTCCGAAGTAGAAGATCGGCAGTGTCCCGAGCGAGTGGTGCGCGGCAAGAGTGATCGCAACCGATGAGTCGACGCGTGTCAGCTCCTCGACCGCGATCGCGTAGGAGACGGTGTCTGCGCCGGCACCTTCGTACTGCTCGGGGAGGGTCATGCCCATCAGCCCGAGGTCGGCGAGCTCCGCGACGAGCTCGTACGGGAAGCGGCCCTCGCGGTCGAGCTCTTCCGCGAGGGGCGCCACGCGCTGCTCTGCGAAGTCGCGGACGGTCCGGCGAACGAGCCCGTGTTCCTCCGTGAGGTCGAGGTTCACGCCGAGAGCCGCTCGGCCAGCTCGACGATCAGGCGCACGCCGTAGCCGGTGCCACCCTTCTCGGTTAGGAAGTCGCCGCGAGAGCGCTCGAGGTACCCGGGTCCCGCCATGTCGACGTGCGCCCACGGGCCCTCGCCGACGAACTCGCGCAGGAACTCGGCCGCGAGCACGGGCGAGCCTTCTTTGAGCGCCGAGGCGTTCTTCAGGTCGGCGAAGGTCGAGTCGACGTAGCGCCGGTAGCGCGGGTGCAGCGGGAACGGCCAGAGATGGTCGCCCGACGCGGCCGCGGCGTCGAGCAAGCGGTCGCGCCAGTCGTCGTCGTTCGCGAACAGACCCGCGTACAGGTCGCCGAGCGCGAGCACCATCGCACCCGTCAGCGTCGCGAAATCGACGAGGTGCGTCGCGCCCTGCTCGCGCGCGTACCAAAGCGCATCGGCGAGCACGAGCCGTCCCTCGGCGTCCGTGTTGATGATCTCGATCGTCCTCCCGTTCATCGCGCGGACGATGTCCCCGGGACGAAATGCGTTCCCACCGGGCATGTTCTCACTCGCGGCAACGACGCTGAGCACGCGCACCGGGAGCCTTCGCGCTGCGATCGCGGCCGTTCCCGCGATGACCGCGGCGCCGCCGGCCATATCGCCCTTCATGCTCTCCATCGCGAGCGAAGGCTTGAGCGAGATGCCGCCCGTGTCGAACGTGATCGCCTTGCCGACGAGACCGAGCGTGAGATCGCGCCGCGCGTCCGGCGGCTCGTAGCGCATGACGATCAGGCGCGGCTCCCGCTCGCTGCCCTGCGCGACGGCGCCGAATGCGCCCATCCCGAGCCGCTCGATCTCGGCGGGGCCGAGCGCTTCGACCTCGAGGTGCGTGAGGCGATCTGCAAGCTCGCGCGCGCGGTCCGCTAGCGCCTCGGGCGAGAGCTCGTTCGGGGGAGCATTCGCGAGGTCACGCGCGACCGCGATCCAGTCCACGACCTCCGCCGCTCGCTCCGCGGCAGCTGTGACCTCGGCACTGTTGTGTCCGGCGAGCACGACCCGCTCGATCGCCTTCCGGACAGGTCCTTCCGACTTCCAGCGTCCGGGGGTGTATGCCCCGAAGGCGACCCCCTCGATCGCCGCCCGAGCTTGTTCGGCGGGAGCCAGTGGGAGCGAGTCGTCGAGCAGCCAGCCGACGGACCCACCGAAGCCGGCAGCAGCCCGCGCGACGGCTGCGGCGGCGGTGCGGATTGCGTCCGTGTCGACCTGCTCGCCGACGCCCGCGGCCGCGACCCGTGCGAGCGGCAGCTCGGCGTTCAGATGCAGGAGCGGCGCGGACCCGAGCGCACCGTCGGCCTCGCCGCTTTCGACGAGGGGCCCGAGACGGTCGCGAAGGAAGCGCGGCAACCGAGCGGTGACGGCCGGCTGGGAGACCGGCACGCCGAGGATGTCGACGTCGAGTTCTCCCGGCTCGGCCGGGCTCACCTCCACCTTCATGCGGCCGGGGATGCTATCCGACCGCCTTTCTAGGCTGTCCCTCAGGCGGGTCACCGCCACTCAACCATTCCGTCACCATGCCGATAAGAACGATGGTCATGCGGTTTGCGGCCCGCACCGAGAGCGTTGAGACGCTCCTCTCCGAGCTGGACGAGCTCTCGCGCGAGCGACAGGAGCTCCGCTCGCGGAAGGTCGGCGGGGCCGTGCTCGAGGAGAACCGGATCGCCATCGTCGAGGCGCAGTGGGCGCTCTCGCAGGCGCTGATCGACCGCTATCTGCCTCCCGACCAGCGCGCCGCTTAAACGGCCCACCGGCAAAGCTGCCCGGCCTTTCATGCGGCATCGCAAGCGACGCCTTAGGCTAAGCTCCGCGCCCATGAGCGCGCGAGAGTTCTTCGAAGGCCTGGAAAGCCGGGTCGATCCCTCGAAGACGGCCGGCATGAACAACTCCTACCTGTTCGACGTCGAGGGCGAGGGACAGTGGAAGGTCGACGTCCACGACGGACACGTCCACGTCAGCGAGGGCGCCTCGGATGCCGAGGTGACGATCACCACCTCCGGCGAGAACTTCGAGAAGATCGTGTCCGGCGACATGAACCCGACGACCGCATACATGAGCGGAAAGCT
>DASYUZ010000107.1:0-9989 GCA_036000665.1 Gaiellaceae bacterium | reverse complement strand
CACGGTGCGAAGCAGCGCCGGCGGCTCGGCAACGAAGGCCGTCGTCTCGAAATAGCTGCCCGCTCACGAGCGGCAAGCGCGTCGCGCACTTTCGCCCCGCACCACGCGTTCTCTTCGCCGAACTAGACCGATGGTGGGTTGGCCCTCTACCGAGCCCTGACTACGCTTGCTCGCGATCTCGTGACCCCGATTCGAGGCCTTCGGTACATGGCGAAACTGCGCGTTCCGCTCGTTCTCTCGCTCTCGTTCCTCGCCGTTCTCGGCGGCGCGCTCGCCCTGGCGCGACCGTCCGACGGCGCCCGACGGACTGCGAACGTCCGCTCCGCGGGCGTCGACCCGCGCTCCGGCGGCTTCGAGATCGTGCTCGGAGAATGGGCGGTGTCCCCCGAAGCACGCGCGATTCGCCCCGGCCCCGTGACGTTCGTGATCCGGAACCGCGGCAGGTTCACGCACGGACTTGAGCTCAAACTCGGGCGGGACGGCAGCGAGATCGAGTCGATCGAGCTGGCGCCGGGCGGAAAGACGACACTGACCCTAAATCTGTCGCCTGGGATGTACGAGCTCGAATGCTTCGTCGGCGACCATGACGACAGGGGCATGCGCGCCGTCCTCGAGGTTCGAGAAGACGCGCCGCTCGTCGAGCCTCGGCCGAAGGCGCGCGCGACCGTCGAGATCTCCGGATTCGCGTTCAACCCGGCCACGCTGAGGACGACAGTCGGGAAGACGGTGACCTGGCGGAACACCGACTCGGCCCCCCACACGGCGACCGGCAAGCAGTTCGCTTCGCCCCAGCTGCGGAGCGGCGCGTCCTTCCGGCACCGGTTCAGTCGCGCGGGGTCGTACACGTACCTCTGCGCGCTGCACCCGGGAATGCGCGGAAAGGTGATTGTCGGGAACTAGTCGCCGCTACCCGGCGGCGTTCGCGAGGAGTACTGCGACGTACCACTCGTCCAGCGAGTCGAAGCTGTCGTAGGCCTGGCCGACGACGGCGATCTCGTCCAGCGCGTGCGGGCAGACGACCAGGTCAGCCTCGTCGCGCACGCGCGCCAGCCCGTTCACGTGCCCGACGGGTGTCGCGGCGATCAGCCGCCCCACCTTCTCCGCGCGTGCCCAGCGACAGGCGGCGGCGAGCGTCAGCCCGGTGATCACCCCGTCGTCGACGACCACCGCCGCCCGCCCGGCAACAGGCTGCGTCTCGAGCTCGAGCCTCGCCTCGAGCACCTCGGCGGCACGGCGGGCCCGCGCGAGGGCCGACACGACCTCCTCTTGCGGCACGCCGTGCCCTGAGCGCAGGTAGGGCGGCCCGTGCGCGGTCACTGCGCCGAGCCGTAGGCCGCGGGCGTTCACCCGCTCGACGTCGACGGCCGTCAGCGGCGACCCGAGCTTGCGGGCGACTTCGACCGCCACCGCGACGCCGCCGCGGGCGACGCCGACGACCAGCGGCTCATCGAGCTCGAGCACGGCGACTGCCTCGGACAGCGCACGCCCGCCTGCCTCGCGATCACGGAACAGCGGCGGGATCCACGGGACGATGCGCACGCGTCGATTGTGACCGTCAACCGCCGAGACGTGCCTTTCGTCCTGCGATACGTTTTCCCGAATCGCGTGCCGGCCCGCGCCGGCGCGCCGGCGGCCGGAGGAGTCGGATGACCAGTTCGCTCAGCATGCTGGTGGGGCGACCAACTCTCGGCCGCAACGAGCGACGCTTTCTGGTCCTCTCGGCCCTCGCCGCCTGGTTCGTGCTCGCCTACGCGGCGGCGACCGTTGCCGGCGCTCCGGGCCAGGTGCTGAGCACGTCCTTCACGATGACAGTCCCACTTGTCGCCCCGCTTGCGTGGTGGGCCTTCGCCAAGGCACCGCCCGAGCTTCGCGTCCTCTGCGGGTTCCTTGCCCCGGCCGCGACACTCTGGCTCCTCGGCAGCCTCGTCTGGTTCTACTACTTCGTCGAGGCGGGCAACAAGGTGCCGCCGCCGGCCGGCCCGTGGGAGCTCGCGTTCGTCGCGGCGTACGCGCTCGCCGCGGCCGGGCTCTATGCGGGAATGCGGCGTGCGATTTCGCTCCGCGCCGCGGCACTCGACGCCTCCGTCGTCAGCGCGGCCGGGATCGCCCTGGTTGCGGCTCTGGCGGGGCGCCAGCTCGACGGCGGCTTGACGTCGCATTCACTCGTCACGGTCGTCCGCCCGCTGTTCGGCGTCCTGATCCTTGCGCTCCTCGCATCGGCCGCGCTCGGGCGATGGCAAGGCCTACCGCTCTCGGTGGTCCTCGTCGGTGTCGGCCAGGTCTTCCTGACGATCGGCGGCATCGTCTACACCTACGAGGCCGTACACCGGCAGGACGTCGACCTCCGGTGGGCCCAGCTTGGCCTGCTTCCCGGAGCGGTCGTCTCGATGCTCGCGGCGGCCGTGATCGTCCTCGGCATCGACCGGCCCGTTCGTTTGGCGAGACCCGGAGAGATTCCCGGCCACCGCGCCGGCGCGAGGGTGGTGCTCTACGTCGCCGTCTGCGGCCTCGCGGTCACCGTCGGCGTCGCCTTCTACGGCCGGCTGACCCAGAGGGAGAGCGTGCTCTTCGCCGGACTTGCGACGAGTGCGTGGATCGGGATCGCCCTGGCGCTGCGGGCGAGCGGCTCGATTCGTGACCTGGAGCACGCCTACGAGCGACTCGATCATGCCCACGTCGCGCTCGAGCAGACGAAGGACCGGCTCGCGGCGGCCAACGAGGAGCTCGCGCGGACGAATGTCGAGCTGCGTTCCGTTCACACCGCGTTCGAGGACCTCCTGGTCATCACGGACGAGCGGACACACGGCGGTCTGCGGGCTCTCGTCGAGGACGCCGGCGACGACCTCGCGCGCCTGCTCTCTCGGTACCTGCGTTACCCCGAGCGCTGACGCGGCCGGCTCGCCAGGGCCCGCGCGACGTCGGCGATCCGCGCCTCGCCGACTGCGCCGGCCGCATGCAGGCCGACGAGCGCGGCAACTGTCATCAGCTCGGGGAGCGGCATCGTTTCGGCTCCACGACGCCAGGCGGCGATCTGCTCGGGCGTCGTGTGGAGCGCGGCGGCGATCTGCTCCTCGCTCCAGGCGAACAGCTCGATCGCCTGCTCGAGCAGCGGGACGGCGCCGACCGTTTCCGGTCGTGGCTCGCGAGCAGACGGAGGCGTCCGGTCGCGGAGGACCGCAGCCTCGAGCTCCTCGAACGAGATCCCGAGGAAGCGGGCGAGCGTGAGGACGTCGTGGATCGGGGGCTTGGTCACGCGACCGAGCTCCCACGCCTCGATCGTCGTCGACTTGATCCCCACGAGCTCGCCGAGTCGCGTCCGGGAGAAGCCGACCGCCTCGCGGCGCTCCTGCAGAAGCGTTCCCAGCGCTGTTCGCTTCGCGACCACCTAGGCAGAAGATGCTACGTGATCGATCGCGGTTCGCAGCCTAGTACGGCAGAAGATCATCTGTTATGGTCGTCTCATGATCTTAGGCCTAAGGAGGGTGACAAGCATGTCGCTGCGCGCTGCTCTCGTGGTTTCGGGTCTCGCACTTTCGGCGCTGCTCGTTGCGTTGCCCGCGCAGCCGAGCACAACGGTGACGACCGATAGGAGCGCGCAGTGTCACGCCACCGACGGCACGTTCACGGTCTGCCCCAGCGGCGGGCTCGAGTGGTCGGACGTCGCGCCGCAATTCTTCTCGGACACCAACTCGTACCTGTACGCCGACCAGGCCGACCTCGATCCGGCGCGCTCGAGCCCCGGCTCGCCCGCGGACACGTTCGTGCTCATGTACGACGAGTGCGGCCGCACCGCGGCGCTGGGCCCGAACGAGTACGTCCTCGTCAGCCTCAAGACCGTCGAGGAAGAGGACGGCCGCGAGAAGCTGGAGAACTACGCGCTCCACCTCTTCGCCGACGGCACGCTCGCCTTTTTCGAAGACGGCGCTCTGCAGCCGCCTGGTCGAGCGCCTCTCGTCGAAGGCCAGCGCGGTCACGTGGCATTCGGTCCGTCTCCCAACTGTCCGTTCGACCACGTGACCGCCGAATTCGAGATCGAGCTGTCGGTGGCGGGAGGGCACAGCTACTCGCCCGATCCGCTGTTCTGGTCCAGCACGACGCCAACCACAGCGCCGCCTCCGCCGCCTCCGCCGCCTCCTCCCCCGAAACCCGAGCCGCCGAAGAAGACCGAACAGATGCGCGCCAACCTGCGCGGACAGGCGCGTCTTTTGGAAGCGTTTGCAATTTCGGTCGGCGCCAACCTGGGCTTTCGCTGCGCCATCGCGGCGAACCCGCTTTGCGGGGCCATCGTGGCCGCTTTCGTGGCCGCGCTCAAGCTCGAAGTGCTTCTGCTCCAGCAGTTGGCGGACGATCCTCCGGACCCGAATTTCACGGTCATCGCGAAACCCACTCCGCGTTCGCTGTCCATACAGCCGGTCACAACGACGTCCGGCCTAACGCAGCCCGAAGCTGACGCCCTCAACGCTGCGTTCACGAATTCCGAGCGGACCATCGCCGTGACCGAGTCGCTGATCACCTCGATCGAGCGCGCCCAAGGAGCATTCGACGCCGGGAACGACGATTGGGTGATTCGACAAGCGCTTGCAGCACGCCAGTACGGTGGCGATCTCGCGGCGCTCCTCGACGAGAAGGCCGGCCTCCTCGCTGGATTGAAGCGCGCAGCCGAGGCAGCGGGCTTCCAGTCCGCGATCGCCGCCGCCGACGTGCAGCATTTTCAGGCTGCATTCGCACAAGCGCTGCCGAGCGAGATCGCGAATCCGCTCATCGAGTTGGGAGCGAACGGAGCGACTCGGGAGCAGATTCGCCGGTCGATCGTCGCCGACGATCCCGCCGAGGTCGCGGCCCTCGGCGGCGGTCAATTCCCGCAGCTGCTCGCCGATGCCTCGGTGGTGACGGGACTGCAAGCCGCCGTGGGGCCGCTCACGGCGTTCGCGAACGTCGCCGGAAGCGGGATGGCCAACGGCGGCTTCGAAACGAGCAACTTGGACGCGTGGGACGTTGCACGGGGCAGCGTGGCGAACGTGGTCGGGAGCCTCGGTCCTCCAGGTTCGTTCACGCCGATTCTTCCGGCCGCGGGCGAGCGAATGGCGTTCCTCTCGACGGCAGGCACGGCACCCGCCCCTCCCGGAACGTTGGGCAGTGTGATGAGTCAGACGTTCGTCGTTCCGCCCTCCACGAGCACGCTCGACTTTTGCTACCAGTTCGTCAGCAACGACTCCGCCGGGTTCGAGAATTTCTTCCTGGCGCAGCTCGAGACGCAGAGCGGGACCTTCACGCTTGCGAGCGCCGACAACGCGGCGGGTTCTCCGGCCGGTGGATTTCGTCCTCCGCCTCCGCCGACCGTGAGCACCGGCGTCACCTTGAGCCCCGATCGCGCTCCCGCCTTCCTGTCGGGCGTGAACATCCTGGGCTCCGGCCTCTTCGGCATTCCGTCCAGCTTGATGACGAGACGCGTGTGCTCCTCGTTCGTCGTGCCGCCGGAAGTGCGAGCAACGGCGGTCACGTTGCGTTTCTCGGTCGGGGATGTCGCCGACGTTCGCTTCGATTCGGCCGTCGTCATCGACTCGATCACGCCCGAGAGTTCCCCGGACTCCGATCGGGACGGCGTCGCAGACGACCTCGACAACTGCCCCGCCGTCGCGAACCCGGCGCAGCGCGACGACAACCTGGACGGCGTCGGCGCGACGTGCGAGCCGCCCAGCTTCGCGCGCAGCACAGCTGCCGTTCTCCAGGCGCGTTCAGACGGGAGCACGGCAGTCGAGCCGACCGGCCTCCTGCTCACCCAGGAACCGTCGTTGCTCGATCAGCTCGTCCGGATCGTCGAGTTCCGCCTGGCCGCAGGGCTGACGACATCGCCCCGGACGCTGACGCAGAACCTCGCCGACAGCCTGATCGAGGTCGGGCTCGTCGGACCGGGAGCGGCGCAGGACCTCGTGTCCGACGTACTCGAGCAGATCGACTCGACGCCCCCCGTCGTCGACGTCAGCTTCCCTCCGGCGAACGGACAAAACGGCTGGTTCGTAACGGCCCCTGTCGTGGGCCAGGTCTCGGCGGACGATACGGCCAGCGGAGGAAGCGCCGTCACCGATCTGACCTGCACCGGCGCGCAGCTCGGTGCCGTCTCCGGGCTCGGGACACCGCATGCGACGGCCACCGTGACCGTGGCGGGCGACGGCGTTCACGCGATCCAGTGCGCTGCGAAAGACGCCGCCGGCAACGAGGGCGCGGGCCCCGGATCGAGCGACAGGGCCACCGTCCAGATCGACACGACAGCGCCGACGCTGTCCTGCTCGGTGCAACCGGAGACGCTCTGGCCCCCAAACCACAAGCTGGCCACGGTCACGAACTCGGTGGTGGTCGATGACGCCGTCTCCGGGCCCGATCACTTCTCGCTTCGCTCCGCGGTGAGCTCGGAGCCGGACGACGGTCTCGGGGATGGAGATACACCGAGCGACCTCCAGGGCTGGCTACCCGGGACACCTGACCTGGCCGGGGAGGCACGGGCAGAGCGCTCGGGTGCGGGGCCCGGCCGTACGTACACGTTCTCGTACGAGGGTCAGGACGCTGGCGGCAACTCGGCGACGTGCGTGCTCCAGGTTGCGGTACCGCACGACCGCAGGAAGTAGGGCTCGTCCAGAAAGCCTACGCTTCGGCCGATGGCGCGCCTGTACGCGGCAACCGGGGACGGAATCGTTCGGCTCGAGGAGACAGGCGGGGCCTGGACGCGCGAGCTCTTTCTGGCCGGGAGCGGGGCGCAATGCCTGACGGTCGATCCGAACAACCCGGACACGGTCTATGCGGGGCTGCGCCAGGACGGAGTGCGGCGAACGGATGACGGCGGGCGCAAATGGGTCGACTGCGCGCTGCCCGAACCCGGCGTCTTCTCGCTCGCCGTCAGCGCCGCCGACGGCGCTGTGTACGCCGGCACGGAGCCGAGCCGCTTGTTCCGGAGCGACGATTACGGCGAGCATTGGCGCGAGCTCGAAGAACTGCTCGAGCTTCCCTCGCGACCGACGTGGAGCTTTCCGCCGCGGCCATGGACCTCGCACGTTCGCTGGATTGCGCCGAGCCCCCATGACGCGGATCTGATCCTGGTCGGGATCGAGCTCGGCGGGCTGATGCGCTCGAACGACGGCGGCGCCACCTGGCAGGACCACCGACCCGGCGCGCAGCGCGACGTGCATTCCCTCGCCTGGCACCAGCGCGCCCGCGGCAGAGCGTACGAAGCCGGTGGCGGCGGCGCCGCCTTCAGCCGCGACGCAGGCGAGAGCTGGCGGCCGGCCGACGAGGGCCGCGACCGCCACTACACCTGGTCGGTCGCCGTCGATCCGGACGACCCGGAGCTCTGGTACGTCTCGGCGAGCACCGGTCCCTACGCCGCGCACGGCGGCCGCGACCCGCAGGCACGCATCTACCGGCGACGCGCGGACGAGCTATGGCGTCCTCTTGCGGGCGGGCTTCCCGAGCCGCTGCCGGCAATGCCGTACGCCCTCGTTGCCGGTGACGGCCGTCTCTTCGCCGGGCTCGCCGATGGACAGATCTGGGAGAGCAGTGACCACGGCGACAGCTGGCGCGCCTGCGCGTTCCAAGGCGACCCGATCACGGCGCTCCACGCGCTCGTCTACGCGAGCGACTGAGCTCGTGCGTCTACGCCGACAGGTTGAACGCGCGTCAAAGGGGGAATGCTGACGATAAGCAGCAACGGCTCGTAAAGAAGGAGGTAGGAGAGGATGGCAAAGCAGGTCAGAGACGTGATGACACGTGGTGTTCGGTCAGTGCGTCCGTCGCACTCGGTCGCCGAGGCGTCCGAGCTGATGAGGGACGAGGACGTCGGCTCGCTCCCGGTCGTTGAGGGCGGCCGCCTGATCGGGATCGTGACCGACCGCGACATCGTGGTGCGTGCCGTTGCCGAGCGGCGCGATCCGCAAACGGTGACGGTCGACGAGGTCGCCTCGCGGGATCTGGTGACCGTTGAGCCCGAGCAGGACCTGGACGAAGCGCTCGCGCTGATGGCGCGCCGTCAGGTTCGGCGGCTGCCGGTGGTCGAGGAGGACGGACAGCTGATCGGCATGCTCGCGCAGGCCGACGTCGCGCTCGAAGCGAAGGAGAAGAAGGTCGGCGAGGCGGTCGAGGAGATCTCGATGCCGACTTCAACGGCGAAGGAGTAGCGGCGAGGGCGGCCTCCAGCTCGTCGTGAACGATTGAGGCGCGGACGCCGCGTTCGGCGCCCGCGCCCCGAGTCGCGCCGGATTTCGTTCGCTGCGCTGCGATGAGGATTGAGCCGTGCCGCTCCCGGCCGTCTGCTTAGACCGCCGCCATCTCCCGCACCTGGGTGACTCGGAGGTGGTTGCCGGATGGGTCACGGAACGACGAGTCGATGCCGTACGGGCGCTCCTCGGGCTGCTCGACGAACTCGACGCCGCGGCCCTTCAGCTCCTCGTACGCGGCGTAGCAGTCGTCGGTCGTCAGGAAGATCGTCCCTGCGAAGCCCTTGGCCATGAGGTTCCGGACCTCCTCGGCCGTCTCGGGGTCCATCACCGGCGGGCCAGGGATGGCCATGAGTACGATCGCGACGTCGGGCTGCCCCGCAGGACCGACGGTGAGCCAGCGGAAGTCGCCCATCTCGGGGAGGGTCACGTCGGTGCGCACCTCCATGCCCAGCTTCTGGGTGTAGAAGGCGAGCGCCTCGTCCTGGTCGTGCACCCACAACTGCGCGGTAGAAATCCTGAGCATCGTGTCCTCCTGGTCGACGGAACGGATCCCCGGCGATGCTAGTTTCGCGCCGGGTCGGTGTCTTCTCGAAACGTGCGGTGTTGCGGACGCCCGTAGGCACGCAGCACGCACGCCGGAAGCAGCGCGTGGTCGGACGCCGGCGGGAACCCCGCGCGGTAGGCGGTCGGCGACACGCCGTACGTGCGCGTGAAGCTCGTAGTGAACGAGCCGAGGCTCTGCAAGCCCACCGAAAAGCAGATGTCGGCGACCGAGCGATCGGTGGTCCGCAGCAGCGCCGCGGCGCGCTCCAGGCGCCGGGTCAGCAGATACGCGTGCGGCGAGTCGCCGAATGCGCGGCGGAACTCGCGGCTGAAGTGGGCGCGCGAGAGGCCGGCCGAGCTCGCCAGGTCATCGACACTGAGCGGCTCGAAGTACCGCGCGTCGGCAAGGTCCTTGGCGCGCAGCAGGTGGCGTGCGGGCGGGACGATGACCATGTCACTCACGGCTTTCTGCCGTGCGTGTACTTCCCGGGAGGTTCCTCTTTTCTGCTCGAGGGAACGTGCAGGCAGTAGCGGGTAGGGAGGATAGAGATGGTGAGACACACGAAGTCAAGCCGTTCGCTCGCGGTGCTTGCGTTCGTTGCACTCGTCATTGCCTGGACGATGTACAGCAGCCCAGAAGCCGCAGCGGACCACTGCAGTCGAGGCCAGGGCACGCTCACGGGACCGGCGATCAATGGAAAAGTGCCCTCCGGCAAGGCGTTGTGGCAGGGGAATTCCTTCTGCCAGCCGCTCGAGCTGCAGGTCGAGGTCAACAACGTGAACCTTCCCGATGGCACAACGCTCTCGGTGGACGCCTGTCCCAGGGGTACGCCGTCGAACATCGTCGGCAGCATCACGCTCCGTGGTGGAGCGGGCAAGCTGCAGCTCAGCAAGCTGGACGGTGACCCGACGAACGACAACGTTCCTTTCTGTGACATGAGATTCGGGGACTCAATCAAGGTTCTGCAGGGCAGCACGGTCATCGTCTCCGGATGTGTTTCGAATCCGAATATCCCGGGAGCGCCGAAGTGCTAGACGGCATCCGGCCGTAGCGGGGCCGATCCGAGTAGCTTCGAGCGTCACGACGGACCAAGCGCCTCGGCCGGGCGCTCGACGCCGACCGCACGCGGTGCCTCCCCGTCGTGCGGCGGCTCGATCGTGACGTTGGGGAGCAGGCGGTTGAGCCAGCCCGGGATGTACCACGCCCGCTCGCCCATGAGCGTCAGGAACGCGGGCACG
>DASYUZ010000106.1:0-14300 GCA_036000665.1 Gaiellaceae bacterium | reverse complement strand
TGGAGCAGCCGCTCCTCGCGCTGAGCCGTTTGCGCGTGCATGTTCGCGATCTCGACGCCTTCGATCGTCCCGCGTGCGGTGCCGAGCGCGAGCGCGGCTCCAGGATCGTCGGTGTGCACGTGCACCTTCATCGCGTCCCTGTCGCCGACGACGAGCAGCGAGTCGCCGAGCTTCTCGAGCTCGCCTTCGAGGTCCTCGCGGTCGAGGTCGTCACCCTCGACGACGAACGTCGTGCAGTAGCGGTAGCGGGAGAGCTCCTGGTGGATCGCGTCCAACGAGAGCTCCTCGCTCGGGGCCGCCTCCGGAATCGGCTCGCCGGCGACCGTGGCGGCGGCGCCGCGCAGAATCTCCACGAGACCCGCGCCGCCGGCGTCGACGACCCCCGCCTCGCGCAGGATCTCGAGCTGCTCCGGCGTGCGTGCGAGCGACTCCTCGCCGGCACGAACAAGGTCGACGAGGAAGGCGCCGACGTCCTGCGTCTGTTCCGCGCGCTCCGCGGCCTCGGCGAGCTCGCGGATCACGGTGAGCATCGTCCCCTCGACGGGCCGGCGGACGGCGCGGTAGGCGGCGTCGCTCGCCGAGCGAAGCGCGCGCGTGAGGGTCGGCGCGTCGAGCTCCTCCGCCTCGCCGACGACCTCGGCGAAGCCGCGCACGATCTGGCTCAGGATCACACCGGAGTTGCCGCGGGCCCCCATCAGCGCTGCGCGCGTCACCTCGCGCGCGATGGTCGACCGGTCGGTCGCGTTCGAGCTCTCGAGCGCCTCGACGATCGCGCGCGCCGTCAGCGTCAGGTTCGTGCCGGTGTCGCCGTCGGGCACCGGGTAGACGTTGAGGTCGTCGATGCGCTGCCGGTTCGCCTCGAGCGAGGCGAGCGCGCCGCGGGCGAGCTCCAAGGGGGTCAAGAAGCCTTCACGTCCTGGATGTGCACCTCAACCGAGGCGACGGGCAATCCCGTCAGGCGTTCGACCTCGTAGGCGACGCGGTTCCGGAGACCGGACGCGACCTCGGCGAGGTTGAGCCTGTACTCCACCACGACGTAGAGGTCGATCGCAATGCCGTTCGGCGTGCGGGTAACCGAGACGCCCTGGCCGACGCGATCGCGCGAGAGCAGCCGCGCCACCCGCCCGCGCGCGGACATGCCAACCACGCCGTACGACTCGTAGGCCACGTGGCCGGCGATGTGCGCGACCACCTCGGGCGCGATCGTGATCTTTCCGAGCGGAGTCGAGAGGGACTGGGCCGCCTCCACGTCGCGGATTAGACCCGATCCGGGCGCTACGGGTTGCTAAATGGCCTTGGTGACCTTGCCGGCCTTCAGGCAGCGCGTGCAGACGTAGGCCCGGGTCGGCTTGCCGCCCAGGTTCACACGGACCCGCTGGAGATTCGGGTCGAACCGGCGCTTCGTCGCCACCATCGAGTGGCTCCTGTTGTGCCCGAACCCGGGCTTCTTGCCGCAGACAGCGCAGATCTTGGCCATGGCGGCGGCAGTGTAGCCGACCCAAGTAACAGACTGTTACTTGTTCAGCCCGCCTTCGCCGCGCTGGCGCGGAGCTGCGAGAAGAGGTCGGCCATTAGGGCACCGCTTGCGGTGCCCGCTTCAGGACGTACGGGCTTCGACCGTACGTCCGTCTGCGATCCCGAGCCCAAGCCTGCCGAGGCTATCTAACCGACGCCTCTACCCCGCCTTCGCTGCGGACGCGCGGAGCTGCGAGAAGAGGTCGGCCATCTCGAGCGCACTGCGCACGGCCTCGGCGCCCTTGTCGATCCGCGCCTCCGCCTGCTCGACGTTCTCGGTCGTCAGGACGCCGAAGGAGACCGGGACGCCGGTCTCGATCGCGGCGAGCTGCAGGCCCGAGGCCGCCTCGGCGGCGACGAACTCGAAGTGCGGGGTCTCGCCGCGGATCACGCAGCCGAGCGCGACGATGCACGCGTAGCGCCGGGTCTTCGCGAGCGCGATCGCCGCGAGCGGGAGCTCGAAGGCTCCCGGGACCGGGACGATGGTCACCGCTTCGCGCGCGACGCCTGCGCGCTCGAGCTCCTCGAGCGCGTCTGTCAGCAGTCGCGAGGTGATACCCCCGTTGAACTTCGCGACCACGACCGCGACGGCGCGGCGGTCGCCGACCGGCGAGCCTTCCAGCACCTGCACGCCGTCGGGAAGCTCGAGATCGCCCCCCGCGTGCTCCGGCGGGCGCAGCTCGGGCAGCTCCTCCTCGTCGCTCTCGCCGAGCTCTGGGGCCGGCTCGGTCATTCCTCGTCCTCCTCGAATCGCCGGTCCTGATGATGGAGCCGGTGACCCAGCTTCTCACGTTTGGCGGACAGGTAGCGCTCGTTCTCCGGATTGGGCGGGATCTCGATCGGCAGCTGCTCGGTGACTGTCAGGCCGTAGCCCTCGAGGCCGGTCAGCTTTTTCGGGTTGTTCGTGAGGATTCGGATCGTGGAGAGGCCGAGATCGGCGAGGATCTGATTGCCGATCCCCCACTCGCGCGCATCCGCGGGGTAGCCGAGCTCGAGGTTCGCCTCGACGGTGTCGAGCCCCGTCTCCTGCAGCTCGTAGGCCTGGAGCTTCGACAGTAGCCCGATGCCGCGGCCTTCCTGCGACATGTAGAGCAGGACGCCGCGCTCCTCGGACGCGATCTGCTCGAGCGCGTGCTCGAGCTGCTCGCCGCAGTCGCAGCGCAGTGAGTGGAAGACGTCGCCGGTGAGGCACTCAGAGTGGACACGCACGAGCACGTTCTCCGCCCCCTCGACCTCGCCTCTGACGAGCGCGACGTGCGGCTTGCCCGTCAGCGTCTCGCGGAACGCGACAGCGGTGAACTCGCCGTACGGGGTCGGAAGCCGCACCTGCGCGACACGCTCGACGAGTTTTTCGTTGCGGCGCCGGTACTCGATCAGGTCGGCGATCGTGAGCAGCTTGACGTCGTGCTGCCTGCAGAACTCGATCAGGTCGGGGACGCGCGCCATCGTCCCGTCGTCCTTCATGATCTCGCAAACGACCGCTGCGGGATTGAGCCCCGCGAGCCGCGCGAGGTCTACCGAAGCCTCGGTCTGGCCCGAGCGCTCGAGCACCCCGCCGGGGCGTGCGCGGAGCGGGAAGACGTGACCGGGGGTGACGAGGTCATGGCGCGTCTTCGACGGGTCGATCGCGACCTGGATCGTGCGCGAGCGGTCCGGCGCCGAGATCCCCGTCGTGACCCCCTCGCGCGCCTCGATCGAGACCGTGAACGCGGTTCCGAGCGGCGCCTCGTTCTGACGCGTCATCTGCTCGAGTCCGAGCTCGTCGCAGCGCTCCTCCGTGAGGCAGAGGCAGATCAGGCCGCGCGCGTGCGTAGCCATGTAGTTGATCGCTTCCGGTGTCGCGAACTGCGCTGCGATCGTCAGGTCGCCTTCGTTCTCGCGATCCTCGGCGTCGACAACCACGACGAAACGGCCCTGCCGGATGTCCTCGATCGCCTCCTCGACGGTCGCGAACGGCGCGCGCGTCTCGACGGCTGTGCTCACGGCCTCAGGGTACCGACGAGGCGTTCCACGTACTTCGCCAGCACGTCCACCTCGACGTTGACTTGATCGCCCCGTTTTCGGGCGCCGAGGGTCGTTACTTCCAGCGTGTGCGGCACGAGCGCGACCTCGAACGCGTCGTCGTGCAGCGCGGAGATGGTCAGCGAGACGCCGTCGATCGCGATCGAGCCCTTCTCGACCGCGTACCGGAGCAGGTCCCGCGGTGCCTCGACGACGAGCCGGCCCTCGTCCAGCGAGCGGACGAGGCCGACGCCGTCCACGTGGCCCTGCACGTAGTGGCCGCCGAGCGGGTCGCCGGCCCGGAGCGCGGGTTCGAGGTTGACCTCGGCGCCGAAGGGCTTCGCGCGCGAGACCGTCTCCTCGACCACGTCGAAGGCGAGCGTTCCGTTGTCTGCGCTGACAACGGTCAGGCAGACGCCGTCGACTGCGACCGAATCGCCGATCGCCGGCGCCAGCGTCGAGGCGACGACCAGCCGCCCCTGGTCGAACGAATCGACGCGGCCGCGTTCCTGAACGATCCCGGTGAACACACTGAAAGGCTACGGACCGGAGGCCACCCGCGCGAGCATCGCGTCGAAGTCGCCTCGCAGGTCGTGGATCTGCTCGACCCACCAGGTGGCGCCGGCGTCCGCATAGGCCTCGTGCAGGGCGCGCTGCCCGGCCTCCGAGTAGCCCAGCACCGCGACGTCCTCGAACGAGTAGCCGTTGAGCAGCGCGCGTAACTCGTCCGGGGACGTCTTCATCCCGTCGCGGGAGTCTGCGGTGTCCGCGAACCAGCCGTCGAAGCGTGACGCGCGCTCCCGCGATTTTCGGCCGAGACCGCCGATCCAGATCGGCAGTCGCCCTCCCGGCGCCGGCTTCAGCGTCACGGCGTCGACGGTGAAGTGCTCGCCGTGGTGGGTGACCTCGCCGCCGTCGAGGAGCGCGCGGATCACGTCGAGTCCTTCGTCGAGCAGCGGCGCGCGGTCGCGCGGGTCCTCCGACTCGCCGAACTTGCTGAACTCGCCGTGCCCGCCGCCGAGGCCCGCGCCGAAGATCACGCGGCCGCCCGAGAGGGCGTCCAGAGTTGCGATTTCGTGCGCGACGACGTGCGGGCGGCGACGCGGAACGGGCGTCACGCCGGGCCCGAGGAGGATCCGCTCCGTCGAGGTCGCGACCGCGGAGAGCGTCACCCACGGGTCTGCGGCCGGAGGACCCCAGACGAAACCCAGGTGGTCCCACACCATGAACAGCTCCCAGCCGGCCTCCTCTGCCGTCTGTGCAACGCGGATCGCGGTGCGCGGATCGGAGTACGAGCCGATGTTCGCAGCGAGCAGTCCGAATCTCACGGCTCGTGAATGTACGCCTCGATCAGCAGGTCGTCGCCGACCGCCGTCACCGAGACGCGCCGCAGCGGCACCGAGCCGGCGAAGTCGTGCAGATAGTGCGGCCCTTCGCCCGAGAGCCTGGGCGCGACGAAAAGCAGCAGCTTGTCGATCACGTCGCGTTGCAGGAAGGCGGTGGCAAGCGTCGGGCCGCCTTCGAGCAGCAGCGACTGCACGCCGTCTGCCCCGAGCTCCAGCAGCTCGACAGATGGGTCCCGCGAGCGGAGCTCGAGCTCTGAGCCCTCGGGCAGCGGGCCCACCCCGAACGCAAGTCGCCGAGGCTGGCGGACGACGTCCACCTCGCGCGCGTCGAGCCGCGGATCGTCTGCGCGCACCGTCCCCATGCCGACCGCGACCGCGTCCGAATCCGCGCGCAGCTCGTGCACGAGCCGTCGCGACGCCTCTCCTGAGATCCAGCGTTCGTTCGGCACGGTCACGCGCCCGTCGAGCGTGATCGCGACCTTGTACGTCACGAACGGCCGACCTGTCTGCGTCCACCAGAGCCACGCTTCGTTCTGCTGACGGGCGTCCCAGGAGTTCGCGAGCTCGACCTCGACGCCGAGCTCGCGCAGCCGCTCGATCCCCTCCTGGCTCGGGTCGTCGGTCCCGACGACGACGCGCGCGATCCCGGCGCCCACGATCGCGTCAACGCAGGGCGGTGTGCGGCCGAAGCGCGCACACGGCTCCAGCGTCACGTACAGCGTTGCTCCCCTTGCGCGGCCGCCCGCGTCGCGCAGCGCGACGACCTCGGCGTGCGGGCCGCCCGCCTCCGTGTGCCAGCCCTCGCCGATGACGGCGCCGTTCGGCGCGACGACGACCGCGCCGACGATCGGGTTCGGATGTGTTCTGCCGCGCCCTCGCTCGGCGAGCTCGAGCGCCCGTGATAGTGGGTCGACCCCACTCAGACTCACGCCAGGGCTTGTACCAGCCGCCGGTAGGCCCGCGGCAGATCCTCGCGCCCGAAGATCGCGCTCGCCGAGACGATCAGTGTCGCGCCCGCGTCGTAGACCGACCGCACGTTGTCGTTGTCGATCCCGCCGTCGACCTGCACGTACACCTCCGGCGGCGCGAGCTCGCGCGTGCGCTTGATCCGCTCGAGCGAGCCCTCGAGGAACTCCTGACCGGAGTATCCGGGCTCGATGCTCATGCAGAGGATGACGTCGACGCCTTCCGCCGCCGCGACCGCCTCGTCGACGTCGGTGCCGGGCTTGAACGCGACCCCGACCTCGAGCTCGTGCTGGCGCGCGGCCTGCACGACGGACTTCACGTCTTCCACCGCCTCGTAGTGGAACGTGACGCTGTCGCCGCCCGCCTCGGCGAGCGGTCCGAAGTGCTTCACGGGGTCGTCGACCATCAAGTGGCAGTCGACCACGCCGCCCATGTCGTGGATCATCGGCGAGATCGACTTGAGCACGATCGGGCCTATCGTGATCGGGTCGATGAAGTGCCCGTCGCCGACGTCGAAGTGGAAGATCCTCGCGCCCGTCCGGAGCAGCGTGTCGATCTGCTCGCCGAGGTGCGCGAAGTCGGCCGCGTAGAGCGAGGGCTCGATCTCGACCGTGCGGATCCAGTCACGCCAGGGCACGCCGCTTCCCGAGTGTAGGAGGCGCTACAGACGGAGTAGCTGTCGCGCGACGTCGATCTGACTCTCGTAAACGCGCCGTTCCGCCTCGGAAAAGCCCCACGCGACCGTGTGCGCGATGGCCCAGCCGCGCATCCGCTCGGGGTCGAGTTCGAGCTCCGAGGCGAGGAAGTCCAGCCGCCAGCGGAGGTCGCCCGGCCCGTCGCGCATCAAGGCGGCGGTGTCGAACTCGCGCTCCGCGACGACCGGCTTCGGGTCGATCGCGAGCCACGGCTCACGCTCCGCGGCGAGCACGTTTCCACGGTGGAAGTCCTGATGGCAGACGACGAGCTCGCCCTGCGTCGGCGGCAGCTCGCGCAGCGCCGAGACCGCCGCGTCGAGGAGTTCGCGTTCGAACGGCCCGCCCGCCTGCTCCCAACGCTCCGGTAGCTCTCGCGCCCAGCGCGCCGCCGTCTCGGTGATCGGCGTGAACGGGTGGCCGGCGGGCGCGGGACGCTCACCGAGCTTGCGCACGACAGCGGCCGCGTGGCGGTAGGCCTCGCGCTCGGGCAGCTCCAGCAGCGACGTGCCCGGGACACAGCGCTCGAGCAGCATCGCGTTTCGCTCGGCGTCATACGCGAGCAGGCGCACCGCGCCGTTCCCGTCCCAGTGCGCGAGCGCAGCCGGCTCGTGCTCGCTCTCCCGGTGCGGAAAGCTGATCTTGAGCACGACGTCCCCGGCTGGCAGCGCGAGCGACACGTTCGCGTACTCGAACGGCTCCTCGGCGGCGAGGGACCACTGTTCGACGGACTCCTCGACGAGACGCGGGAGTCGTTCGAGCCACTCCGTGCCGCCCGGGAAGTCGGCGATCCACTGCAGTCGCTCGGGGATCTCGATCACGGGACGCGCAGCCGCGCGATGAAGAACCCACTTGTCCCGTCGCGGTCCGGGCGCGTGAGCAGGAACTCGGGCCGCTTCGGGTGCGCGTACTGCGGCCACTCTTCGCCCAGCGGCTCCGGCTCGAGCCCGAGCGCGTCGACGACGGCCTCGTTCTCGTCCGCGTTGATCGTGCAGACGGCGTAGACGAGCGTGCCGCCCGGCTTCACGCGCTCGGCCGAGCGCAGCAACGCAAGCTGCAGCTCGGGGAGCGGCTGCCCGCGCCAGCGTAGGTCCGGGCGGCGAGCGAGGACGCCGAGCCCCGAGCACGGCGCGTCGACAAGCGCGCTGTCGAAGCCTTCGAGCCCGGGCGGGAGCGCCGTTCCATCGGCCTCGAGCACGTGCACGTGCTCGGCGCCGAGCAGGCTCAGGTTCTCACGCAGCTGCCGCGCGCGGCCGGGATTGATCTCGACCGCCGTCACGTCGCCGCGGAGCATCGACGCCTTCCCGCCCGGCGCGGCGCACAGGTCGAGGATCCGCTCGTCCTCCTGCGAGCCGACCACGAGCGCCGCGAGCTGGGAGGCGCGGCTCTGTGGATAGAGGCGGCCCTCGGCGACCGCCTGCGGATCGATGCGGTCGACGCGATACGCGCCCGGCACGTCAGTCGGTTCGCCCGGCGGGTCGCCGCGCACGAGCCGCACCTCCAGGTCGGGCGGCTCGTTCTGCGCCCGCATCAGCGCGAGCGCGTCCTCCTCGCCCCAGTCGCGTCGCCAGACATCCCAGATCCAGTCGGGGTATGAGTGCTTGAGCGGGCCCTCGGGCAGCGACTCGATCAGCGGCCGGATCCCCTCGGCGACGCGGCGCATGACGGCGTTCGTGAACGACACCGCGCGCTCGAGGCCCGCGCGTCGCACGAGCTCGACCGCGTTGTCGACGACCGCGTGCGCGGGCAGGTCCGTGTAGCCGAGCTGGTACGCGCCGAGGCGGAGCGACCCGAGCACCGGGGGGTCGAGCTTGCGAGTCGGCCGCCGGCCGAGCGTGTCGATCGCGTGGTCGAGCGTGCGCATGCGCTGCACTGTTCCGTACGCGAGCCGTTGCGCAAGCGCGCGGTCGCGCTCGTCGAGCCCCTCGACGGCGCTGCGCAACGCGCGGTCCGCGTACGCGTCTTCCTCGAAAACGCGGCGCACGACCTCATACGCGGCGCGGCGCGCCGGCGCGATCAGCGCAGGCCTCGCAGGAACGCGTCGTAGGTCATCCGTCGACCGCCGTCGGGCTGGACTTCGGTCGGCACGAGCTCGCCGTCCTCGATCCGCGCGCGCCAGATCGTAACCGGGCGGCCGTGCAGCTCTGCGCGGGCACCGATGTGCGGCGAGAGTGCACGGATCCGCCGGAGCGCATCGTCCGGACGAGAGAGGTCGAGCTCGCGGTCCGCGGCAGTGAGCTTCTCCGCGTACGTCACCTCGCCCTCCTGCTCGCGGAACGTCGGGCTCGGCAGCACGTCGGCGAGCAGGTCGCCGGAGACGTCGGCCGCGCGCGCGTAGACCGCACCGGCATCGTCCTCCGGCGCGATTGGGAACGCACGCTGTCCCGCGATCGGCCCCGCGTCCAGCTCCTTGACGAGTTTGATGATCGAGACGCCGGTCTCTTCGTCGCCTGCGAGGATCGCGCGCTCGACGGGTGCCGCGCCGCGCCAGCGCGGGAGGAGCGACGGGTGCACGTTCAGCCAGAGCGCGCGCTCGAGCAGCTCGTCGGGGATCAACACGCCGTAGGCGACGAGGACGATCGTGTCGACGCCCGCGATGTCTTCCGGCGTCGGTTTCTCCGGTTGGCGCACCTCGAGCCCGAGGCGCTCCGCCGCGATCTTCGCCGGCGGCGGCGTCGTCTTCCGCCCGCGGCCGGCGGGGCGGTCGGGACGCGTCAGCACCCACGCGACGTCCTGGTCGCGGGCCAGGCGTTCGAGGACGTCCGCACCGAACGGCGCCGTCGCGGCGACGCCGAGGCGGGTCAAGCGAGGCTGAGCTGCTCGCGCAACGTCGCGAGCGCCTCGCGCTTCGCCTCCGGCGTGGTCCGGTCGAGGATCAGAACGCCGTCGAGGTGGTCGAGCTCGTGCTGCACGACCCGCGCACCGATGTCGTCGAGCTCGAAGGAAACGTCCGAGCCGTCGACGTCCTTGCCCTCGAGCCGCACGCGCGCGCTCCGCTCGACCGGCACGAGGACGCGCTGAAGAGACAGGCAGCCCTCGTCGTCGACGTTCGCCTCATCGCTCCGCTCGACGATCGTCGGGTTGACCACCGCCTGCGGCTCCGCGTCCTCGCCGGTCTGGAAGACGAAGAGCCGCTGGAGCACGCCGACCTGTGTGGCCGCGAGGCCGACGCCCTGCGCGTCGCGCATCAGCAGCTTCATCCGCTCGGCGAGCTGCGCGAGCGCCTCGTCGAAATCCTCGACCGCACGCGCCGACATGCGCAGCACGGGGTCGGGGTACTGCCGGATCTGCGCGAGTGCGACGCGCCGCTGCGCAAGAGCTTCGGCGTCGAGCTCTTGCCCGGTTCGAATCTCGCCGGCTTCGTCAGCCATCGGCGCGCAGTCTAGTTTCCCGCGCGCGCACCCCCTTGGGGGGGCGAACGAAGCGCCCCAAGAGTCACGCTATCGAGGAACGTGTGCCGTGTCTGTGTCGCGGTGTGACGAAAGTGTGTCGGGGTGTCACGAAAGCGTCACATCGTTTGCGGATCGACGTCCACAACCGCCGTGAGGTCCGCGCGGCGCATGGCCGGGGCGGCCGCGGCGAGGAGCCGGCCCGCGCGTGAGGCGAGGCGTCGGGGCTCCGCCGTCTTGGCGATCAGCTGCGCGCGGTAGCGGCCGCGCAAGCGGAGCAGCGGCGCCGGGCCGAGCAGGTCCGCGTCGCCCAGGCCCTCGGCGAGCTCGCGGAGGGCGACGAGCGGTGCATCGGGATCCGGCCCTGCGACGACGATCCGCACGATGTTGCGAAAAGGCGGATAGCCGAGCTCGCGCCGGCGCCCGAGCTCGCCCGCCAGGAAGCCCGCGACGTCGTGGCGCGCCGCGTAGACCACGGCGCGCGCGTCGGGCTGGAACGTCTGCACGATCACCCGGCCGGGGGCGTCGCGTCCCGAGCGCCCCGCGAGCTGCGTCAGCAGCTGGAACGTGCGCTCCTCGGCGCGGAAATCGGGCAGCGCGAGCTGCGTGTCGGCGTCGACGACCGCGGCAAGCGCGACACCCGCGAAGTGGTGTCCCTTGGCGACCATCTGGGTGCCGAGCAGGACGGCGCGGTCGGCATCGGCGAAGCGGCGTAACGCCTCCGGGACCCCGCCCCGTTCGTCGACGACGTCGGAGTCGAGGCGGATCCGCTCGAGCTCCGGGACGCGCTGCTCCAGCTCACGCTCGAGCCGCTCTGTGCCCGCGCCGATTCGCGCCAGCTCGGGTGAGCCGCAGGCCGTGCACGTCGAGGGCGCCGCCTCCCCGTGCGCGCAGTGGTGGCAGTGGAGCCGATCGTCGCGGTGGAGCACGAGCGCGACGTCGCAGTTCGGACAGCGGATCGTCGTGCCGCACGCGCGGCAGTGGAGCGCGGGAGCGACGCCGCGCCGGTTGAGGAGCAGGATGGCCTTGCCGCCTTCCTCGGCGACGCGCCCGAGCTCGGCGAGCAGCGGCGCCGAGAGCGGATAGCCCGCCTCGCGACGCAGGTCGACGACGCGCACGGGCGGCAACGCGCCGATCAGGCGACCGCCGAGCTCGAGCCGCTCCAGTCGTTCCCAGCTCTCGGGGCGCGGCGTCGCGCTGCCGTACACGGCGACGGCACCCTCGAGCGCGGCGCGCTTTGCGGCAACCGTGCGCGCGTCGTAGCGTGGATCCGCGTCCTGCTTGTACGACTGGTCGTGCTCTTCGTCGACGCAGATCAAGCCGAGTCCTCGCACCGGCGCGAAGATCGCCGAGCGTGCGCCCACGACGATGCGCGCGTCGCCGCGCGCGATCCGCTCGCGCTCGTCGCGCCGCTCCGCGTCGGTCAAGCCGGAGTGCAGGATCGCGAGACCTTCCCCGAAGCGGGCCGCAAACCGCCCCGCGGCCTGCGGTGTCAGCGCGATCTCCGGAACGAGCACGATCGCCCCGAGGCCGCGCGCGAGCGCCGCGGCGCAAGCCTGGAGGTAGACCTCGGTCTTGCCGCTGCCGGTGGCGCCGGCCAGCAGGAAGTTGCCGCCGGCACCGAGCGCGCCGACCAGGCGTTCGACTGCGCGCTGCTGTTCGTCCGTCAGCCGCTCGGGCGGGGCCTCACCGCCGAGCCCTTCGCGCGCCAGTGGCTGGGGAAGCTCCTTCCGGCGCCTGCGCACGCGCGGAGCGACGAGCTGCAACGCGCGCGCCGGCGTCGACCCGTAGTAGTCCGCGAGCCAAAGCGCCAGGTCGACGAGCGCCGGCGGAAGCTCCTCGACGACACGCTCGATGGCAGCGATCTCGATCCCTTCGGGCTGCAGACCGTCGACGTCGACCACGACGCCGCGTTGCCGGCCGCGACCGAAGCGGACCTCGACGACGGCGCCCTTGTGGACGTCGTCGGGCACCTCATAGGTGAAGGCCCGCGACAGTGCGCGGGCCGTCACGAGTGGATACACGGACGCGTAGCGGCTCACGCCGCGAGCGTAACTACGTCGTCGGCGCGGGCTTCGGCTTCGAGCTCGGCTGGCCCCGGAAGTAGAACCAGAGCGTCGGGCCGGCGAGCGCGGCGAATGCGCCGATCAGCAGCGCCTCGCTCTCGGGAACCACGCCGCCTTCGGCGAGCTCGTGCAGGCCGTTCGCGAGCAGCCAGCCTGCGAAGATCAGCAGGAGCGCGCTTGTGATGGTGAAGAAGCGGCGCAGGTCGAGCCGCGACGAGCCCTTGTAGAACGCATAGCCGAGCGCAATCGCGATTGTGAGCCCGACCAGTCCGGAGATCGCCGAAACGGCCTTCTGGGAGCCCTCGATCGCCCCGAAGAGCAGGAACGACGTCTCGACGCCCTCGCGCAGGACGCCCACGAAGGCGACCGCGCCGAGCGCGAACGCCGAACCGCCCGCAAGCGCACTCTGGACCTTGCCCTCGAGCTGGCTCTTGATCGTCCGCGCCTGGCGGCGCATCCAGAAGATCATCCAGGTGAGCAGCGACGCCGCAACCAGCATCGCCGTGCCCTCCCAGACGGCCTCGGCCGACCCTTCCAGCTCCGCGCCGACAGCGAACAACGTCACGCCCACCGCAGCACTGAGCGCGAGCGCGGCAAACGCCCCCGCCCAGACCGCGCCGAAGCCGTCGCGACGGTTGGTCCGGTCGAGGAACGCCAGCACGATCCCGACGATCAGGGAGACCTCGAAGCCCTCCCGCAACATCACTACCCCTGCCCCCATAAGGCCTCCTTGCCGCTTGCTGTAAGGGGTACCTTACAACAAAACGGGAATATAGTCGAGCCCGGAGCGAGGCGAATGGCGGACCGGCACTCAGTCGATGAGTACCTCGAGACGATCTACTTCCTCGCCTTCCCCATCGGCGAGTACCGGCCGATGACGGCGGGCCTCCCGACGGTCTCGGCGCGCGTCGCGGAGATGCTCGGGGTCTCGCGGGCGTCCGCCGGCGAGATGTTGAAGCGGCTCGAGAGCGACGGGCTGATCGAGCGCGGCGACCACAAAGAGGCGCTGCTCACGAAGACCGGACGTCAGCGCGCCGAGCGCGTCGTCCGCAAGCACCGGCTGATCGAGCGGATGCTGACCGACTTCATGGGCTACACGGCCGCCGAGGCGCACATCCACGCGGACGAGCTCGGCGACACGTTCACCGAGGACATGGTCGACCGGATCGACGAACGGCTCGGGCACCCCGAGCGCTGCCCGCACGGATGGCCCGTCGACCCCGAGTTCGAGCAGACGGAGAACCTGGAACTCGCGCCGCTCGCCGAGCTCGAGCCCGGCACGCGCGCGACGATCGTCCGACTCGCCGAGCACGACGGCGAGCTCTTGCATTGGTTCTACGAGACGGGCCTCGAGCCGGGGCGCGAGCTCGAGCTCCGCGCGGCCGAGCCTGCCGCAGGGACGTTCACGATCGCCGTCAACGGCCACGAGCGCGCGATCGGTGAGAAGGCCGCCGCCGGACTGTTCGTGCGTCCCGCGGCGTAGCGCTACTCGAAGCGCACGGTCACCACGCGGAACCCGAGCGCGCGCAGCATTCCCTCGAGCGCGAGCCGCGTGTTCTGCTCCGCCCGGAGCAGGATCCCCGAGCCGTTCCGGGCGGCTGTGAGCAACTTCTTCTCGGCGAGCACGTAGAGCTCGCGCTCACCGGTCGGACTGTCCTCGAAGAGCGAGGCGACTCGGTCGATCAGGCCGCGGTCGCGGTCGTAGACGTAGCTCCGCTCGGGATCGACGCGCGCGTCGAAGAAGCGCGCCCGCGGCAGGTGGAGCACGACGCGGCGACGATCGTCCGAGACCTCGATCGCTCCCTTGTCGACGCCGGTGAAGTCGACGCCGGCGTCAACGCTGCCGACGGCGACGAACAGCACGCGCTCGCCGCGGATCGCGGCCGGCACGAAGCGCGTGTCCTTCTCGACGTCGACGATCACCTCGAAGTGGCCGCTCGCGGCCTCGAAGCGGCGCAGATCCTGGATCGTCTTCAGGACGGCGGGCGAGCTCCGGTCGACGGTCTCGGTCCGGAACGGGTTCCCGAAGGAGGGCCAGAGCCCGGAGATCCCCTTGAGCAGGAGCGCGACGGCCAGGACGAGCAGCCCCGCGAGGATGAGCCCGCGCGGAACGCGCGGCGCCGTTCGCCGGGGCCGCGTCTCGACCGCGCTCATGCAGCGTTCCTTGCCGCGGCGCGAGAACGAGAAACGGGCGCTATGCGCGGCGCTCGGCGGCGCCGACCGGCTCGGGCTCGCTCAGCGGAAAGGGCGGCTCGCCGTCGAGCCCGGCCGCTCCCCGCAAGACCGCGGCCTTGTCGACGCGCTCCCACGAGAAGTCGTGGTCGT
>DASYUZ010000105.1:0-2350 GCA_036000665.1 Gaiellaceae bacterium | reverse complement strand
GCGCTCGGTCCGGTTCCCCGACTACGTGCACGTCTACTTCCACGACACCGACCTCCTCGACCGCAAGCGCGTGCTCGCGCTCGAGCTCGGCCTGGCGCATCTCGCGCGGCGACGGCCGGTTCGCGATCTCAGCTCGGTTTTTGCGCGCTGAAGACGACGTCGTTGGCGAAGAGCCGAGCGTTCAGCGGCACCAAACGGCCCGCGATGAAGCGCAGCTCGACCTCGTCCCAGCCGCGTAGCAGCGCGCGCACGTCTGCGGGCGCGTACATGTGCAGGTGCGTGGGATCCTGCTCCGGCGCCCGACCCAACAAGAAGCGGAGCCGGTTCTTCACCCGGTATGCGTTCGGCACCGAGCCGACGAAGCGCCCGCCCGGCCTCAGCACGCGACGTACCTCTCCGACGAGCGCCTCCGGGTCGCGCACGTGCTCCAGCAGCTCCCCCGCGACGACCACGTCGAAGCTCGCGTCGTCGAGGCCGAGCGGCTGCTCCACGTCCGCCCAGCGCGTCTCGATCCCCAGCTTCGCGGCCTCGGCGAGCGCTTCGCGGTCGACGTCGAGCCCGAGGATCTCGTTCCCCGGGAGGTAGCCGCGGGTGAGCGCCCCGTAGCGGCAGCCGAGATCGAGCACGCGCTGCCCCGGCCCGCCCACGAGCTCGCGGAAGAGCGAGGCCCGCGCCTCGCCCCCGTAGACGAAATCCGGCGAGCGCCGCTCGCGATGATGGTCGCGATACCGCTTCTCCAGGCGCTCCACGGCCCGGAGTCTAGAATCGTGGTCTGTGAGCACAACGGCGGACCCTGAGGCGCCGCCGGAGCAGGAGCGCAATCACGTCGCGGCCGACATCCGGGCCACACGGCCCCCGCTCTTCGCCCGACCCCCGATTCGCGCCCTCCTTCGCCGCGTCGCGAGCATCGCGGCGCTGGTGACGCTCGACGTCTGCGGCCTCGCGCTCGGGCTCTACGTGGCGCTCGTCCTCCGCTGGCTCTACTACGAGCACTCGCTGCCGCTCTGGGGCGTCCCCTGGGACGCGGAGGAGCAATGGCTGCCCTTCCTCACCCTGATCACGGTCCTCGTCTTCTGGCGCGCCGGCCTGTACGCCGAGCGCGAGCACCGCGCGGGCGTCGGCCGCGTGGTCTCCTCGGTCGTGCTCGTGGCCGTGCTGACCGTTGCGTTCGCGTGGGGCGTCGATCACCAGTTCGGAACGTACGGGCTGGCGCCGACGGCCGTGGTCACCTGCGCTGCGATCATCAGCGTGCTGCGCGCGAGCTACGAGCGGATCACGGGCGATCTCCTCCACCTGCTCGGCGTGCGCCGCCGCGCCGTGCTCATCGGCGAGGGCGAGCGCGTGTCGCACCTGCTGCGGACGCTCGGAGACGCGCGAGGCGGGATCGACTACCGGTTCGTCGGCGTCGTCGCGCCCTCGCAGAACGGGATTCCCCTCCCTCGGCTCGGCTCGCTGCCCGAGCTGCACGAGATCCTGCAGCGGCACGACGTCGACGAGCTGATCGTGAACGGCGCGGACGTGAGCGACGACCAGCTCGTGGAGCTCGTCGAGCTCGCTCACCAGCGCGGCGTGCAGGTGCGTGTCGCCCCGACGACCGCCGAGATCCTCCAGCAGCGGGCCGAGTACGTTCCCGGGCAGGCCGTGCCGCTCTTCGAGCTGCGGCCGCCGGTGTTCGCCGGCGTCGACTGGGCGCTGAAGCGCGCGTTCGACCTCTTCGTCGCGACGCTCGTCGTCGTCGTCGGCCTGCCGCTGTGGCTCCTGATCGCGGCCGCGATCAAGCTCGACTCGCGCGGGCCGGTGTTCTACCGCGACCGGCGCGTCGGCCTCGGAGAGCGCGAGTTCGACATGCTGAAGTTCCGCACCATGTTGCACGGAGCGGATCTGCTCCAGGACCGGCTGGAGACCCGGAACGAAGCGTCGGGTGCGCTCTTCAAGATCCGCGACGACCCCCGCGTCACCCGCGTCGGCACCATCCTCCGCGCGCTCTCGCTCGACGAGGTCCCGCAGGCGCTGAACGTCCTGGGCGGCACCATGTCGCTCGTCGGGCCGCGGCCGCTGCCCCTGCGCGACTACGACCGCCTCGCCGCCTGGCATCGCAAGCGCTACCTCGTCCTGCCGGGGATCACCGGCCTCTGGCAGATCTCGGGCCGGTCGGAGCTGACCTTCGACGACCTCGTGCGGCTCGACTTCTACTACCTCGAGAACTGGTCGATCTGGCTGGACATCACGATTCTGCTGAAGACGCTGCCGGCGATCCTGGTCCGGCGCGGCGCCTATTGAGCATCCACCCGGCCGCCCGCGGCTTCGAGCAGGCGGCGGAGGTGTACGAGCGCGCGCGGCCGGACTATCC
>DASYUZ010000104.1:0-12391 GCA_036000665.1 Gaiellaceae bacterium | reverse complement strand
TCTGGTGGGCCTGGGCCGCCTACGCGTGGCTCACGAACACGGTCGACCCGGAAGAAGGCTTCGTTCGGCTGGCGATGTTCGGCGCGATGACCGCGATGCTGATCGCCTCGCTTGCCGTCCCCCGCGCATTCGGCGACGACGCGCTGTGGTTTGCCGGTGCATACGCGGCGGTGCGCGTCGCGCACCTGCTCCTCTACGCACTCGCCGGGCGCGGCGACAAGGAGCTGCTCGGTGCGATCGTGCGCCTCGGGTACGGCACTGTCATCGGTTCAGGCCTCCTGTTCTTCGCCGCGTTCCTCGACGGCGTCGCTCAAGGCCTCGTGTGGGCCGTCGCGCTCGTCATCGACCTGCTGGGCGCGTACGTCGGCGGCGCGCGCGGCTGGCACCTCTCGGCCGGACACTTCGCCGAGCGTCACGCGCTCGTGATCATCATCGCGCTCGGAGAGTCGATCGTCGCAGTCGGGGTCGGCGTGACGGGGACCGGACTCGACGCAGGAGTCGTCGCCGCTGCGATCCTGGGGATGGTCGTCGCAATCGCGCTCTGGTGGTTGTATTTCGACGTCGTCGCGCTCGTGGCCGAACGACGCTTGCGCGAGGCGACCGGCCGCGCGCAGCTCGCGATGGCGCGCGATTCGTACAGCTACCTGCACCTGCCGATGATCGCCGGGATCATTCTCTTCGCGGTCGGGATCAAGAAGACGCTCGCGGACGTCGGACACGAGCTCGCGACCGTGCCGGCGGCCGCGCTCGCGGGCGGCGTCGCGCTCTACCTCGTCTCGCACGTCCTGTTCCGGCTGCGGAACGTCCACACGCTGAACCGCCAGCGGCTCGTCGTCGCGGCGCTCCTGCTCGCGTTCGTCCCCGTCGCACGCGAGCTCCCTGCCATCGGCGCACTCGCCGTCGTCGCCGGGCTCTGCGGCGGGTTGATCCTCTACGAGGCGGTCCGCTTCGCCGAGGCGCGTGACCGGGTACGGCATGCCCCCGCGGGCTCTCCGCCCTAAGTCTCAAAGGCACGGCGCCCGCTGGGGCAACTAAACGGCGATGACGGTCGCCCAGCGGACGCCTGTGCGTTGCAGTACGTCAACGCGCGTTACTCGGTTTGGCCGGCGTGGATCGCGCGCACGGTCTCGATCGTGTCGCTCTCGTCGGCGCGCTTGTCCTCGCGGTAGCCCTTCACCCGCGCGAAGCGCAGCGCGAGGCCGCCGGGATAGCGCGAGCTCGCCTGCACTCCGTCGAACGCGATCTCGACCACGAGCTCGGGCCGGACGTACACCGTGTAGCCGTCGCGGTGCGTCTCGAGCTCGAGCAGCCGCTCGGTCTGCCACGCGAGCATCGCGTCGGTCATGCCCTTGAACGTCTTGCCGAGCATCACGAACTCGCCTGTCGCCGGATTGCGCGCGCCGAGGTGCAGGTTGCTGAGCCAGCCCTGCCGCCGGCCGTGCCCCCACTCCGCCGCGAGCACGACGAGATCGAGCGTATGCGCCTGCTTGACCTTGAGCCAGCCGGCGCCGCGCCGCCCCGCCTCGTACGGCGCGCCGAGCGACTTGACCATCACGCCTTCGTGGCCGTGCGCGAGCGCGTCTACGAGGAAGCGCTCGGCCTCCGCGACATCAGCTGTCTCCAACCTGGGGACGCGCAGCTCCTGGGGCAGAAGCGCGTCGAGCGCCGCGAACCGCTCCGCAGCGGGCCGGTCGAGCAGATCCTCTCCGTTGGCGTGAAGAACGTCGAAGAAGACCGCCGACAGAGGAACCGCGCGAGTCGTCCTGCTCCCGAAGCGGCTCATCGTCACCTGGAACGGGCGAGGGCGGCGCTCGTCATCGAGCGCGATCGCCTCGCCGTCGAGGACGAGATCGCCTCCGGGCAGCGCGCGGCTCAGCTCGACGATCTCGGGAACGCGGCCCGTAACGTCAGCGAGGTTCCGCGTGAACACACGTACCTCGTCCCCGCGGCGGTGCATCTGAATGCGAGCACCGTCGAGCTTCCACTCGACCGCAGCCGAGCCAACGCGAGCGAGCGCATCGTCAAGAGTCTCCGCGGTCTGTGCGAGCATCGGCTGCAGCGGGCGCAGCACGTCGAGCCGGAACCGCGCGAGGCCCGACTCGCCTTCCGCCAGGGCATGACCTGCGACGACTCCGAGGTCGCCGCTCAACATCTGCGCGCGCCGGACCGCCGCCGCGGGGATCTGCGCGGCCTTCGCGACCGCGTCCGCCATCACGCCCGCGAGCGCGCCCTGGCGCAGCTCGCCCGTCAACAGCCCGACTAGAAAGCGCTGTTCGGTCCCGGTCGCGCGCGAGAACAGGTCGCCGAGCAGACTGCGGCGAAGCGCCTGCGAGCCCGGACCCGTCGTCTCTCCGATCCGCCGCAGCGCCGCGTCCACCTCGAGCAGCTCGAGCGTCGGCGTGTCCGCCGGAGAGGGCAACTCGCGCAGCGCGGCCCAGCCGACGCCGATCGGGGCGTGCGGCAGCTCGCCCGCCAGGTACGCGACGGCAACCGGCACCTCGTCCGGCCTGAGCCCTCCCAGGCAGGACGCGATCGCGCCGATCTTCCCGAGGCGCGAGGCGGTCTCGGCTACGACGGACGAGGTCCGAGCGACGTCCTCGAGCAGCAGCTGTTCGGCGTCGCCGGGACGGTGGGTACACCCGGCGTTCCCTTCAAGAGCCGACCGGCCAGTGCTCAACCGCGAGCTCCCGCATCGGGAAGTCCCTGGGGTTGCCCGTGGCAAGACGCCCCCCGATCGCGAGTGCGGCCGCGGCTACGAGGCAATCGGCCTGCGCGAGAGTGCGACCCCGGCTTGCGAAATGACGTCGCCATTCGCCGGCTTGCCACCCCTCTGTTTCGCCCAGCAGCGCGATCCGCAAGCCGGCAAAGAGTGCGCGCGCCGGCGCATGCTCGCGCGTACGGAGTCCGCGGACTGTCTCCTCCACGTTGATCGCGCAAACGTGAGGCGAGTCGCCCGCGGCGCGAAGTGCCTGCATCCGCGACAGGGCACCTTGACGCCCCCGGAGAAGGTCGATCAGGACTGTCGTGTCGAGCAGAACGGCGGCCACTATCCGACGCGGCGCGGGTCGGTGCGCCGCTGTGAGCGCACCCATTCGGCGGCGTCGGCGTCCCACTCGTGCCCGTCGTTCCCGATCGTGCCGAGTGCAGACTCGATCAGCTCCCAGCGCCGGTCGTCGTCAAGCGCCTGCTCGACTGCCCGCGCGATGTACGTGCTTCGACGGCGGGCCCCGACGCGGCGGTCGAGTGCGCGAACAACCTCGTCCGGGAGAGTAATGTGCAATCGCATGGCCATACCTTAGCACACTACTCGGCCCACTCCGCTCGAAGCGCGCTTCCGCGGCTGGGCGTCGAACTGCTGCGCGAGCGCACGAAACGCGCCTCGGCCGCTCGTTCGAGCAGCGGGTCGTAATCCGTGGCCAATCCGTGGAGAGGGTGCGCCTCAGCCATGGTCCCTCGGGAAGTGTTGCGAGAACCATTCGGCGGCGAGCCTCGCCACTTCCTCGAGCGCACCCGGCTCCTCGAACAGATGCGTGGCGCCGGGCACGATCACGAGCCGCTTCTCGGTCTGCAGCAGCTCGAGCGCGTGGCGGTTGAGCTCGAGCACGTACTCGTCCGCGCCGCCGACGATCACGAGCGTGGGCGCTCGGACGCGCGGGAGCGCCGGACCGGCGAGATCGGGCCGCCCGCCCCGCGAGACGATTGCGGCGACGTCGTCGGGGCGGGCGGCGGCAGCGACGAGCGCCGCCGCGGCGCCCGTGCTCGCGCCGAACAGGCCGACGGCGAGGTGCGCGGTCGGGCCGTTGCGAAGCCAGTCGATCGTTGCGGTCAGGCGACGGGCGAGCAGGTCGATGTCGAACCGGTGCTCGCGCGTAAGCCGATCGACGTCCTCTTCGTATGCCGTGAGCAGGTCGAGGAGCAACGTGCCGATCCCCGACTCGTTCAGCTTCGCCGCGACCCACCGGTTCCGCGGACTGTGGCGGCCCGAGCCGCTGCCGTGCGCGAAGACGACGATCCCCGACGCCTCGTCCGGAACGACGAGATCGCCGTCGAGCACGGCGTCGCCGACGCGGACGTTCACGTGCGTCAGCGCCGGTGCGCTCATCGCTCGTTGGCCCGGGCGAGCAGCTCCCGCACTTCCTCGTCGCTCGTCTGCGAGAAGTCCTCGTACCAGAGCCCGACCGCATGGAAGGGCCGAGGCGTGACCGCGCAGACGATGTCGTCGACGTCGCCGCGGAACTCGTTGCAGGTCTGCTCGGACGCGACCGGGACCGCGACAACGACCCGCGCCGGGTTGTACTTGCGCACGGCGAGCGCCGCGGCGCGCATCGTCGCGCCCGTCGCGAGGCCGTCGTCGACGAGGATCACCGTCTTGCCCTCGAGCTGCGGCGGTTCGCGGCCGCCGCGATAGGCCGCCTCGCGCCGCTCGAGCTCGCGCAGCTCGATCTCGACCGCGCGCCTGATCTGCTCCTCGCTCACCCCGAGCCGTCGGACGAGCCCCTCGTCGAGGACGAGCACGCCGCCGGTCGCGATCGCCCCCATCGCGAGCTCCTCGTGTCCGGGCAGGCCGACCTTCCGGACCACGAAGACGTCCAGCGGGGCCCCCAGCGCCTTCGCCACTTCGTACGCGACCGGCACGCCGCCGCGCGGAAGCGCCAGCACGACCACGTCGTCGCGGCCCGCGTAGTCGCCGAGCAGCCCGGCGAGGTAGCGGCCCGCCTCCAAGCGGTCACGGAAGCGCCTGGTCTCCGTTCTCACGCCGCTCATTGTGGGGGAATCATCGCGACAGGCGGGGCGCTCCTGCCGCGCCCCAAGGCACCTACGACCTACCCCGACGGATTAGCGATCGTAACCCCCGTTGGAAAACTCGTTGCCCGGCGAAGCCCCATGAATCGAGGTTTCGATACGCGTCACCGTCGGGTCCCGGGCTACGCGCCTGGGCGGCGGTGTATCAGCACCGGACACGCCGCGTGGTGGGCGCACTCCTGGCTGACTGAGCCGAGCAGGAGCTCGGCGAGCTCGCTCCGGCCGCGTGAGCCGACCACGAGCAGCTCGGCGTCGCGAGAGGCTTCGATCAGCACCGACTCCGGCGAGGTCCCCTCGACTGCGAACGTCTCGACGTTCACGGTCGAGTCGCCAGCGACGACCTCCTCCACGATTCGCGTGACGAAGGCCAGCGCGCCTTCGTACGCCTCGGTGACCGTGTCGATCAAGTCCGGCCGCGAAGCCGGCGAAATGTCCGGTGACCTCAGCGGCACCTCGTACGCGTGCAGCGCAGCGACGTCCGCGTTCCGCAGTCGCCCTTCCTCGACGGCCCAGCGCAGCGCCGCCTTCGAATGGTCGGACCCGTCGATGCCGACGACGATCTTCGCCATGACGAGCGACGTTACCTACATCGTGATCACGAGCATCCCGTTCCATCTCTCGGGCTGAGCCGGTTACTTTATTTTCTGTAGTATTTGCGCCTTCACGACCGCGAGGAGGCGCGCCATGGCAGTCGACGAGATCAGGCAGGCGAACGAGCGGTACGCGGGCGAGTTCAGCAAGGGCCACTTGCCGATGCCGCCCGGGCGCCGGTTCGCCGTTGTGACCTGCATGGACGCGCGGCTCGACCCGGCGAAGTTCCTCGGGCTGGAAGAAGGCGATGCGCACGTGATTCGCAACGCCGGCGGAATCGTCACCGACGACGCACTGCGTTCGCTCGTCATCTCGCACCATCTGCTCGGAACGCAGGAGGCGATCGTGATCGGCCACGAAGACTGCGGGATGCTGACCTTCGAGAACGAGGACTTGCACGCGAAGCTGGAGGGCGAGGCCGACGAGATCGACTTTCTCCCCTTCGCCGATCTCGACGAGCGCGTCCGGGCGAGCGTACGGGCGATCCGCGACTCGCCGCTCCTGCCCGAGTCGTACGACGCAATCGGCTTCGTCTACGACGTGCGAACGGGCCGGCTGCGCGAAGTCGACGTCTAGCGCGCGGGGCGCCGCCTGGGCGGCGCCCCGGCGCTTCATCGGTTCAGACGCTCAGTCGTCCTCCCCGTGCCTCACCTTGCCGTCGAGGCTGCCTTTGACCGTTTGGGTGACGGCGTCGGCGACGACGAGGAAGGAACCCCTTCCGCGCAGATCCGCATAGACGCCCGTCCCACTCATGACTCGCCACATGCCCTCGCCGACCTGGCGCGGGCTGCTGAGCGGGAAGGCCGTGCCGTGGAAGTGGATCGTGAAGCTGCCCAGCGTCCCGTTGAAGACCTCGTTCCCGTCGAGCACTCCCTCGTCGTCCTTGCTCGGCGTCACCGTGAAGGTCGCGCTGGTCGTGCCGGAGTCGCTCACGGCCAGCGCGGCGGAAAACGTGCCGCTCGCGCTGTTCGGTCCCGTGAAGTGCAGCTCCGCACCGGCAACGACCCGTTTCTCGTCGTCCGCGGAGGCAGTGAGTGGCAGCGCAAGCAGTCCACCGACGAGGACTGTGAGCACGAGCGCACGCCAAGGCTTCGTCCTCATCTCTCCTCCCTTCGGAGTGTAAGGCGGCTCCCCGCGCGCGACCCTACGACGGCCCCGAGCGGGAGTCAACGAGGCGCGCCGGGCTAGGAACCGGCAGGCGCGGCGGCTTCGGCCCTGGCGGTGCGCCGCTCGATCTCGTTGCGGACCGCGGGCGCGACTTCCGTGCCGAACAGCTCGATCGAGCGCATCACCTTGTCGTGCGCAATCGACCCAACGGTGAACTGAAGCAAGAAACGCTGGTGCCCGAAGAGCTCGTGTTGGTAGAGGATTTTCTCGATCACCTCTTGCGGGCTGCCGACGAAGTTGGCGGCGCGCAGCGTCCGTGAAGCGTCGAAGTCCTGCCGCGTCATCGGGCGCCAACCGCGCTCCCGGCCGATCTTGTTCATCATTGCCGCGAACGGCGGGAACGAGTCCTCCACGGCCTGCCGCGACGTCTCGGCGATGTAGCCGTGCGAGTTGATGCTAAGCGGCTGCACCTCGTGCCCTGCCTGAACCGCCGCGCGCCGGTGCAGCTCCGCGAACGGCACGAACTGCTCTGCGCGCCCGCCGATGATCGCGAGCGCCATCGGCAGGCCGAGCGTTCCTGCGCGGATCGCCGACTCCGGGTTGCCGCCGACGGCGACCCACACGGGGAGCGGATCCTGGAGCGGGCGCGGGTAGACGCCGAGGTCGTCGACTGCCGAGCGGTGCTTCCCCGACCACGTGACGCGCTCCGAGTCACGGAGCGCGAGCAGCAGCCCGAGCTTCTCCGCGAACAGCACGTCGTAGTCGGCGAGGTCGTAGCCGAAGAGCGGGAACGACTCGATGAAGGAGCCGCGTCCGGCCATGATCTCGGCGCGGCCTCCGGAGAGCAGGTCCAGCGTGGCGAAGTCCTGAAAGACGCGAACCGGATCGTCGGAGCTGAGCACGCTGACCGCGCTCGAGAGCCGGATGTTCGTCGTGCGCTCCGCGGCCGCTGCGAGTACGACCGCCGGCGACGAGACGACGAAGTCCGGGCGGTGATGCTCGCCGACCCCGAAAACGTCGAGCCCGACTTGGTCGCCGAGCTCGATCTCCTCGACGAGGTCGCGCAGCCGCCGGGCGGGCGTCAGCGTCCCATCCGTCAGCTCTCCGAACGTGTAGATCCCGAGTTCCATTACTTGACCCCTCAACTATAGCTGGGCTGGCGTTGCTCACGGCGACGCGCTCATCCGCCGAGCCGCAGCCCAGGAATTCGCATGGCGTCCTCGAGGTCCCCGTCGTTGGGGTCGACCACGCCCCGACTCACAGACAGGACGGGGCTGTGGCCTCTGATCCACTCCTGTTCGAAGATCGCCCAGTTCTCGAATTCGTCGCCGAGCTTGGATCGAAAGTAGATCCCGCCATACCGCCCGCCAGCTTCGTCACGCTGCCGCTCGATAAAGCTGGAGACCTCCTGTGTAAACGCACGAGGTGCGGTGCGCCTGATCGTCGCCGCATCGAGATCTTCCAGCCCGAAATGAACGAGTCGGCCGGCAAATGCTGCACGGAGGATCGCGAGGGTTGCTGCGGCGCCTACCACAACGAACTCGTCAATTTCGCCTTCCGTCGTGACCCCAGTCGTGATCTCGCGCTCGCGACACCAGGTCAGCGGGACGGTGCCGGGAGGAGCCGTCTCCTCATCCCCTTCGACGATCTCGATCGCCTGGGACTCCGCAATGACGGACGGGTCGGGCCGGAACTGCGCAAGCGTCTCGAGGAACGCGCCTAGTCGCTGAGAGCTTGCGTAAATGACGCGATAGCGACCGTTTGCGTCGTCCCATCGACCGCCGAACGTTCCATCTGTACCGGCGTAGGCCCAGTCGATGAACGCCCACGGGTCCGGGCGTCGCCCGACCCGGTAAATCTCCGCGTCGAGCGCCTTCGTCTCTATGGGCATGGTTACCCCTGCGCTACGAACGCTCGAGCCGCCACGAGCAGCTGCGGCCCGATCTCATCAAGATCACCTTCCCGGAGAAGGCGAGCAGGGGATCTGTCGTCGAGCATCGGGTTCAACCCCTGGAACCAGGCCTGGAGAACGGCAGAGGGCTCTGTCTGCGCGAGGGTGCGTGCGATCAGGAACGCCTCCCTGAGCCGTCGCTGCGTGGCAGCGTCCGGCGCCCGAGAGCCCTCACTCCACTGGTGTACTGCGCGGGTCTCCTTCACGGATCCCAGATACGCCACCAAGCGCAGGCCTAGGAGCTCGCGAAGTTGCGCGACGATGTCCGGGAGTGGCAGCCGGATCGCGTCAGCATGAGCAGGCAGATCAGGTCGGGCTGCGGTTGCCATGTTCGATCCTGTTCACGGTCCAAAGACTACATGATCCCAGGCAGGATCACAAGCCAAATCACACCCTTCTGGACGTGTCAAATACAGACCTGGACATGACGTCCAGGACAGCCACCCGCGGCGGCAAGATCACTCGCGGCTCGACGCGGCCCAGAGGTTGATGCCGCTGTCCGTCGCGTGGCGGTCGATCTCCTCCAGCTCCTCGTTCGAGAAGTCAAGCCGGTCGAGCGCGCCGACGTTCGTCTCCAGCTGCCCGACGCTGCTCGCGCCGATCAGCGCCGAGGTCATTCGCGGGTCGCGGAGGATCCAGGCGAGCGCCATCTGCGCGAGGCTCTGACCCCGGCGCTGCGCGATCTCGTTCAGGGCCCGGGCGCGCGCGAGAGCGTCCTCGGTCAGGAGGTCCGGCGACAGGCTGCTCGGCCGGCTGGCGCGCGAGCCCTCCGGGATTCCCTCCAGGTACCGGTCGGTCAGCATCCCCTGCGCCAGCGGCGAGAACGCGATGCAGCCGATGCCTTCGTCCCCGAGCGCGTCGAGCAGATCCGGCTCGATCCAGCGATTCAGCATCGAGTACGACGGCTGGTTGATCACGAGCGACGTTCCGAGCTCGCGGAGGATCGCGGCCGCCTCGCGCGTCTTCTGCGCCGAGTAGGACGAGATGCCGGCGTAGAGCGCCTTGCCCTGCTGCACCGCGGTGTCGAGCGCGCCCATCGTCTCCTCGAGCGGCGTGTCCGGATCGAAGCGGTGCGAGTAGAAGATGTCGACGTAGTCGAGTCCCATCCGGCGGAGGCTCTGGTCGAGGCTCGCGAGCAGGTACTTGCGCGAGCCCCACTCGCCGTACGGCCCCGGCCACATGTCGTAGCCCGCCTTCGTCGAGATGATCAGCTCGTCGCGGTACGGCGCGAAGTCCTGGCGGAAGATCGTGCCGAAGTTCTCCTCCGCGGAGCCGTACGGAGGCCCGTAGTTGTTCGCGAGGTCGAAGTGCGTGATCCCGAGATCGAATGCGCGCCGGAGGATCGCGCGGCTGTTCTCGAGCGGGTGGTCGTAGCCGAAGTTGTTCCAGAGCCCGAGCGAGATCGCCGGGAGCAGCAGGCCGCTGCGGCCGGATCGGTTGTAGATCATGCGGGCGTAACGGTCGGCATCTGGCTGATACGTCATCGCTCGGTCTCCTTTCCCGACTGGTCCGGTGTCATCGCGGCCTCCAGCTCGCTTCGCGTCGCGCCGGTCATGATCGCGACAGCCTCGGGCATCGAGTGCGTCTGCGGCGTGACGACCGCAACGCGCCGTCCGAGGCGCATGATCTGGATCCGGTCGGCGAGCTCGAAGACGTGCGGCATGTCGTGGCTGATCAGGATCACCGGCAGGCCCCGCTCACGGACGCGGAGGATGAGGTCGAGCACCTGCCTCGTCTCCTTCACGCCGAGCGCCGCGGTCGGCTCGTCCATGATCACCAGGCGCTCGGCCCACGCGGCCGCCCGGGCGACGGCGACGCCCTGGCGCTGCCCCCCCGAGAGATTCTCGACCGCCACCCCCATCGACTGCACGCCGATCTTGAGCTCGGCGAAGTGGCGCGTCGCCTCGCGGCGCATGGCGGGCTTGTCGAGGAGCCGCAATCCCTGGCCTATGGGACCTCGGTGCCGCACCTCGCGGCCGAGGAAGATGTTCGAGGCGATGTCGAGCGCCGGCGCGACGGCGAGATCCTGGTAGACGGTCTCGATGCCCGCCCCGCGCGCGTCGCGCGGCGAGCGGAAGTGGACGCGCGCACCGTCGAGGAGGATCTCGCCCTCGTCCGGCTGGACGGCGCCCGAGAGCGCCTTGATCAGCGTCGACTTGCCGGCGCCGTTGTCGCCGATGATCGCCACGATCTCGCGCGGGAAGAGGTCGAAGTCGGCGCCGTTCAGCGCGACGACCTGGCCGTAGCGCTTGACGAGCCCCCGCCCTTCGAGGATGGGCTCCGGCGAGCTCACGCGCGCTTCCGGTGTGTCAGCTGGTCCACGGACACGGCGAGGATGACGAGGATGCCCGTCACGAGGTACTGATAGATGACCTCGACGCCGAGGAGCGTCAGCCCGTTGCGGAAGACGCCGACGATCGTCGCGCCGATCAGCGTCCCGATCACGCTGCCGCGGCCGCCGAAGAGGCTCGTCCCGCCGAGGACGACGGCCGTGATGCTGTCCAGGTTCTCGGTCGTCTGACCCGCGTTCGGGTCGCCGAGCTCTGTGCGGGAGATCAGCAGCAGCGCCGCGATCCCATACGTCAGGCCGGCGACCGTGTACACGCTGACCAGCACACGGCCCGTCTTGATTCCCGTCAGCCGCGCGGCCTCGCGGTTGTCGCCGACGGCGTAGACGTGCCGACCCCAGGCTGTCTGGGTCAGCGTGTACCACGCGACGGCGTAGAGCACGAGCATCAGGACGACGCCGTAGGTGAAGTCGGCGCCCGCCAGCTTGAACGTCCGGCCGAAGAAGAGCATCTCGCTCGGTAACCCTGGGAAGGTGAGGTCGTTCGAGACGATGTGCGTCAAGGCGAATGCGATGTTCAGCGTGCCGAGCGTGACGATGAACGCCGGCAACCTGATCGTCGTGACGAGCGCGCCGTTCAAGAGCCCGAAGCCGATGCACGTGAGGATCCCGAGTGCGATTGCGGGCAGCGGCGCGACGCCGCTCGCGATGGCCAGCTTCGTCATCACGATCTGGCCGAGCGCCATCACGGTGGCGCACGAGAGGTCGATCCCCGCCGTCAGGATCACGAGCGTCTGACCGATCGCCAGAACACCGACGACCATGACCTGCTGCAGCACGAGCGACAGGTTCTGCGCCTGCAGGAAACGGTCGCTCTTGAGCGAGAAGAACGCCATCGCGACCACCAGCGCGATCAGCGGTCCGACCGTGGGCGCGCTGAGGACTCGGCGGACGAGCTCGAGGGGGTTCGGGGGCCCGGAGGCTGTCGCGTCGGTCGTCGTCACGATTTGCGGCGAAGGGCGACCGGGGCGCCTGTCGCGCCCCGGTCGCTGCTCGAGGGGAGGGTCTCGCTAACCCCAGCAGTTTGCAAGGCCGTAGGCGACGCTCTTCGACTTTACGCCGGCCAGCGGCCTGGAGGTGATCAGGTTGAGGCCCGTGTCAGTGTATCCCTTGGCCTTCTTGCCGGTCTTCGCGTAGTTGACGACCGCGGCGACGCCGAGCGAGGCCATCCGCAGCGGGTACTGCTGCGAGGTTGCGTCGATGACGCCGGCCTTGACGTTCCGGACGCCCGCGCAGCCGCCGTCGACCGAGACCATCGTCACGCCGGACTGCGTCTTCCCGGCCTTCCTCAGCGCCGTCCACGCACCCGCGGCGCTCGGCTCGTTGATCGTGTAGACGACGTCGATCCCGGGGCTCTTCTGCAGGCAGTTCTCCATCGCCGTCTGGGAGTCGGCCGTGTTGCCGCCGCCGTTGCCGACGCAGACGATCTGCTTGTCGCCGTTCTTGATCCCGAACCCCTTCAGGAAGCCGTCGTGACGGAGCTTCCCGACGGATGAGCCCGCGTGCTCGTCGAGCATCGCAATCGTCACCGTCTTGCCCTTCGTCGCGGCGCGGGCGTATTTCCCGATCCGGATGCCCGCGTTGAAGTTGTT
>DASYUZ010000103.1:0-8004 GCA_036000665.1 Gaiellaceae bacterium | reverse complement strand
GCGCCGGCCGCCTAGACCCTCGTCCAGTTAGGCGCGTTGCGATGGGCCGTGCAGGAATCGAACCTGCAACCTTGGGATTAAGAGTCCCCTGCTCTGCCAGTTGAGCTAACGGCCCGCGCGGGATGCGTAGTGTAGCTGGGGGTACGAGTCCTCTCGATCCTCGGCGACTGCCCTCAGTTCACGAAGGTACTACGGCCGCGCCGGGTACAGTCGAAGTCGTGCGCGCACTGGCGGAAGCGTCCCTCGCAGCGGATGAGCGGCGCGTCGTCGAGAGGCTGGTCGGACTGCTCGAGGCGGAGTTCGGGGCCCGATCTTCGAGCCGTCTGGCTCTACGGGTCTCGTGCGCGCGGCGAGCATCCGCGCGACGACTCCGACGTCGATCTACTGGTCATCTCGACCAGGGGCCGGCCCGACGACGATCGCCGGGTGATCGAGCTTGCGGTCGAGGCGGCCGGGCTGGAAGGGGCTAATCCGGCGCGCTTTTCGATCAAGCTTTATGACCCCGCACTCGTGGCGCAGCGCCGCACGATCCAATCGTTCTTCATGCAGGAGGTCGACCGGGACAAGATTGTGCTCGCGGGAGAGCCGTGAGTCCACGGTCCGAGGAGTTCATGGGGAGTGCAAACGCGCGGCTCCGGGCTGCCCAGGCCGCGCTTGCGGCTGGGTTTCCGTCCGTAGCCGTCAGCGCAACGTACTCGAAGGCTGAGTGCAGCTGACCTGAACGGTCCACGCCGATGCGTAGTGTTGGCTGGATGCGGGTCCTTTCTGTCGTCGGGAACCGCCCCCAGTTCATCAAGTCGGCGCCGCTCTCGGTGGCGCTGCGCGGGCGCGGGATCGACGTGGTGCTGCTCCACACGGGCCAGCACTACGACCGGGCCCTGTCGGCCGTCTTCTTCGAGGAGCTGGCGCTGCCGGAGCCGAAGTACCAGCTCGACCTCCATACTGCGGACGTCGACGCGATGCGGCCCGGGATCCTCGACGCGATCTCCCGCGAGCGGCCCGACCTGGTACTCGTCTACGGCGACACGAACTCGACGCTGGCGGGCGCGCAGGCGGCCGACGAGTCGGAAGTGCCGGTCGCGCATGTCGAGGCGGGGCTCCGCAGCGGCGACCTGGAGATGCCCGAGGAGCGAAACCGGATCGAGGTGGATCGGCTCTCGGCTGTGCTCTTCGCGCCCGACGAGCGCTCCCGGGAGATCCTCGAGCGCGAAGGCGTCAAGGGACGGATCGAGGTCGTCGGAGACGTGATGGCCGACGCGACAAAGCAGCTCGCGCCCGTCGCGCGCCGGCGCTCGCGGCTGCCCGCCGAGCTCGAGCTCACGCCCGGCCGCTACCTCGTCGCGACGGTGCACCGGGAGGCGAACACGCGGCCCGAGCGGCTCGCGCGGATCGTCGAAGGCCTGAACCGGCTTGTCGAGCCCGTTGCGTTTCCGGTGCACCCGCGGACGGACCAGGCGCTTGGGCGCGACGGGCTGAGGCTCAACGAGAACGTGCTCGTCCTCCCGCCGCTCGGCTACCTCGACTTCGTCGCGCTGGCGGCCCAGGCGCGGGTGATCGTCACCGACTCCGGCGGGCTCCAGAAGGAGGCCTACTGGTACGGGATTCCCTGCGTGACCCTGCGCCCCTCGACCGAGTGGGTCGACACCGTGGAGATGGGCGCGAACCGGCTCGTGGACGACGATCCCGAGGCCCTGGCACGCGCGGTCGCGGACGCCAGCGCGTTGCCCCCCGAACGGCCAGACCTGTACGGCGACGGGCATGCGGCTGGCCGGATCGCGGATCTGCTCTGTACGCTTCCGGGTTCATGATCGAGCGCACCGAGGCAACGCGCGCCCCGGCGGCGCCGCCACGCACCTGGGATGTCGCGATCGTCGGCGCCGGCTACGTCGGCGTTCCACTCGCGCATACCTTCGCCGCGGCGGGCCGGAGCGTGCTGCTCGTCGACGTCGTCGAAGACGTCGTCGACCGGCTGAACCGCGGCGAAAGCCACATCGAGGACGTGCCCGGCGACGCGCTCGCGCCCCTCGTCGGCGACGGCCGCCTGACCGCGACGACCGACTACGACCTGCTCCGCGACGCCGACGCGATCCTGATCGCGCTGCCCACGCCGCTCTCGAAGCAGCGCGAGCCCGACCTGCGGATCATGCTCGGTGCGACCAGTGAGATCGCGAAGCGCCTGCGTCCCGGACACCTCGTCGTGCTCGAGTCGACGACGTACCCGGGGACGACGCGTGAGCAGCTCCTTCCGATCCTGGAGTCGACGGGGCTGCGCGCCGGCGAGGACTTCTGCCTCGCCTTCTCGCCCGAGCGCGTGGACCCGGGCTCCTCGTGGGACGTGCGCGAGGTGCCGAAGGTCGTCGGCGGCATCACGGAGGACTGCACGCGCCGCGCGGCCGAGCTCTACGGCTCGGCGATCCGGACCGTGCACACGGTCTCGTCGCCGGAAGCCGCCGAGCTGACCAAGCTGCTCGAGAACATCTTCCGCTCGGTCAACATCGCGCTCGTCAACGAGCTCGCACAGCTCTGCGACCGGATGAAGATCGACGTCTGGGAGGTCGTCGACGCGGCCGCGACGAAACCGTTCGGATTCATGAGCTTCAAGCCCGGCCCCGGCCTCGGCGGCCACTGCATCCCGGTCGACCCGTTCTACCTGACCTGGAAGGCGCGCGAGTACGGCTTCACGACAGAGTTCATCGAGCTCGCGGGCAAGGTCAACGAGAACATGCCCTACTACTGCCGCTCGCTGATCTCGCAGGCGCTCAATCACCGGAAGCAGCTCTCCATGAGCGGCTCGAAGATCCTCATCCTCGGTGTCGCGTACAAGCCGGACATCGGGGACGTGCGCGAGTCGCCGGCGATCAAGCTGATCGAGCTCCTGCGCAATGCTGGCGCAAACGTCGCCTACCACGACCCGCACGTCGCGTCGGTACCAGAGCTCGGCCTCGAGTCAGTGCCGCTCGAGCCGGAGGCCTACGACTGCGTCACGATCGTCACCAACCACTCCTCGATCGACTACGACGACCTGATGAGCCGCTCGTCGCTCATCGTGGACTTCCGCAATGCGACCGGCGAGAGGGGCCGAGAGTCGGACAAGGTCGAAAAACTGTGACCGTCCCGATCGCAGTGGCCGGCCTCGGCCACTGGGGCAAGAACCTCGTCCGCAACTTCGACGAGATCGCCGACCTCCGCTACCTCGTCGACCTCGACCCCTCGCTTCGCGAGAGCTTCGCGCACCGCCACCCGCACGCACGCGTGACCGCCGAGCTCGACGACGCGCTCGACGACCCGGAGATCGAGGCCGTCGTGATCGCGACGCCCGTGCCGACGCACTACGCGCTCGCGAAGCGCGCGCTCGAGGCCGGCAAGCACGTCTTCGTCGAGAAGCCGCCCGCGATGCGCGGCGAGGAGATGGAGGAGCTCGTGGCGCTCGCCGAGGAGCGCGGCCTGACGCTGATGCCCGGCCACCTGCTGCTCTACCACCCCGGCGTGCGCAAGGTGAAGGAGCTCGTCGACGCGGGCGAGCTCGGCGACGTCATGTGCGTCTACGGCAACCGGCAGAACCTCGGGATCATCCGCAAGGACGAGAACGCGCTCTGGTCGCTCGGAGTGCACGACCTGTCCGTGATCCTCTACCTGCTCGACGAGGAGCCGAGCGAGGTCTCGGCGCGGGGGAACTCGTTCCTCACGCCCGGCGTCGAGGACGTCGTCTTCTGCTATCTGCGCTTCCCCAGCGGGAGGATCGCGCACATGCACCTGTCGTGGCTCGACCCGCACAAGATGCGGCGGATCACCGTGGTCGGCCGCGACAAGATGGTCGTCTTCGACGACATGGAGCTGGAGCGCAAGGTGACGGTCTACGAGAAGGGTCCCTGGCAGCCGGCCGAGAACTACGGCGAATGGGTGACGCGTACCGGCCCGATCTACATCCCGAAGATCCCCAACGACGAGCCTCTGCGTATGGAGTGCGAGCACTTCCTCGCACTCGTGCGCGGCGACGCCGACCGCGCGAAGCCGGCGCGCGACGGCCTGACGGTCGTGCGCGCACTCGAGCAGCTGCAAAACTCGCTCGCGGCCGTTCCAGCGTGATGACCCCGGAAAATGCTCCGCACTTTCCGGGGGTTGAGGTCGCTGCGACCGCAATCGTTTACCCGGGGACCATCTTGGGCGAAGGCGTGCGGCTTCTCGACTACGCCGTCGTAGGGAAACAGCCGTCGCTCTCACCGCGTTCAACGGCGAGCCGCGAGCCGCTCGCCCCGCTCGAGCTCGGGCCGGGCACGATCGTCTCCACCGGTGCGATCGTCTTCGCGGGCACGAAGGTCGGCGCCCGCGTGATCGTGGGCGACCAGGCATGTGTGCGGGAGCGCTGCGAGATCGGCGACGAAGTCGTGATCGGCCGCGGCTCGCTCGTCGAGAACGACACGACGATCGGCGCGCTCACGAGGATCCAGGCCGAGGCGTACATCACCGCGTACTCCACGCTCGAGGAAGAGGTCTTCATCGCGCCGTGTGTAGTGACGACGAACGACAACTACATGGGACGCACCGAGAAACGCCACGCGCTCATGAAGGGCCCGACGATCCGGCGCCGCGCACGCGTCGGCGGGGGCGCCGTCCTCTGCCCCGGAGTGGAGATCGGCGAGGAGGCGTTCGTCGGCGCCGGCGCGGTGGTCGTGAACGACGTGCCCGCACGGATGCTCGTGGTGGGCAACCCTGCGCGCGTTCTGCGTGAGGTGCCGCCCGAGGAATTGCTCGGGAGCTAACGCTTGGCGAAGCGCAGCCGGTAAGCGCCCGCGTCCTTCGTGCCGAGCTTGACCTGGATGTAGTACCAACCCTGGGCGACGGCTCTGTAGGCGATGTGCTCGCGCGCTCCCGGCCGGACCGACTGCGCCGCGCGCTGCCGCAGGAGCGAGAGCGAGAGCCCCTCGACGCGTTGCGTGCCGGGCTTCCAGAGTACGAGGTTCGTGTCGGAGCCCTTGGGGCCCTCGAGCGTGACGGTGATCCGCTGCCCCTTGCGCAGGTAGGTCTTGTAGACGTCGAGCGGGTCGTCCCAGAAGTCGAGGGACGCGATGAAGTCCGCGCTCGGGACTTTGAGCGGCGTCGCCTGCGCTCCCGCGTCGTCGTTCGACTCGAAGCGATCGGGGGCGGGCAAGGGCAGCTGCAGCGCACCAAGCGACTTGGCGATGTTCAGGCTGCCCCAGCCGCTGTACGAGTCGCGCAGGAACGCGCACTTCTTACAGCCCGTCAATCCGTTGACGTCGTCGGCCGTGCGCTCGAGGACGTTCATGATCTGGTCGGGCTGCAGCGTCGGACGCACGCTGAGCAGCAGCGCTGCGGCGGCGGCGACCTGGGGCGCCGCGAACGAGGTGCCTTCGGGGCGACGGTAGTCGTCGGGGCCACAGAGCGAATACCCCTGCTCGAGACACATGGGTCGCGCTGCGGTGAGTGCACGCGGGAACGTCGAGACAATGTCGTCGCCCGGCGCGCTGAGATCGTTGTAGATCGGGTCGCGGTTCGAGAAGGCGGGTATCGAACCGTCGCGCGCCAGCGCGCTCACCCCGAAGACGTGCGGCAGTGCGGCCGGGTAACTCGCGTAGGGCCACGGGCTCGTCGGCGCCTGATCGCCGTTCCCGACGGCGGCGACGAGCACGACTCCACGCGTGTACGCGTAGCGGACCGCCGCCGCCTCCAAGGCCGAGTACGTGTCCCGATCGGGATCGCGCGGGTCGCGGAGACCGCCGAGCGAGAGATTGATTACGCGCGCGCCGTTCTGCACCGACCAGCGGATCGCTTCTGCCTCGGCCTCCAGCGAGACGAGCCGATTCGCGCCGACGACCTTCGCGATCAGGAGCTGCGAGGGGAAGGCAATCCCGGCGACGCCCACGGCGTTGTTCGTCTGCGCAGCGATCAGGCCCCCCACGAACGTGCCGTGGCCCTGCTGGTCGGTCAGCGCGCTGCTGCGGACGAAGCTCTTCGAGGCCGCGACCTTCGAGATCAGGTCCGGGTGTGTGCCGTCGATCCCGGAATCGATCACCGCGACCTTGATCCCGGGCAGGACCGGCACCTCGGGCCAGAAGTCGAACGCGTGGTCGTGATCGAGATGCCACTGCTTCGTCGCAAGCGGATCGTTCGGCACGAATGCGAGCCGCCGGGGGCGGTCGACGCGCTCGACGTACGCGACACCCGGCAGCGCACGTAGAGCGCTCGGTGAACGGGCCTCGACGACGAGCGCGCGCAGGTCGACGAGCCGGCGCTCAGGCTCGCGTGCGGTCGCGGACTCGAGCGCCCGGGCCACGCTCTCGACGGACGCGTCGTCGCGAACGCCGACGGCGTAGCGTGCGGCCTGTGCGGGCGCCGCGCAAGCGAGCGCGGCGGCGCAACAGGCCAGCAGCAGGCGCGTCAACCCGAGACGACCTTGAGCACCGGCGACACGCCGGGCACGAGCCCGCGGCCGGGAGCGACGCGCGCCCGATAGGTCCCCGGCGTCAGCCGGACGGCCGCCTCGAACGCGCCGGCCGTGTCGAGCACGCCCGTGCCGACGGTCTTCCAGGCAGCTCCAGAGAGCCGCTGCACGTCGACGCGGGCCCCGGGGACGACCGGCCGCACGATCCCGCGCAGGGTGGTCTGCTCCGTGACGGGCTGCAGCCGCACACGCGGCGCGACCGAGACACGCACCGGCGAGCCGAACACGCCGGCCGCGACGGACAGCCGATAGTCCGTCGAGACGAGCGGCTTCACGAGGACCGCGAGCGCACCGTCGGCGCCGGGTGTGGCGCGCGCCGCGGGCTCCCACACCTGTCCCGACACGCGCTGCTCGAGCGTCACCTTCGCCGAGCCGCGCACCAACCCCGTCAGCTTCGCCTGCCCGCCGAACTCGACCGGGGCCGGCAGCGGATCGAGGGAGAGGACGCCGACGCGGAACCACGTCGAGCGGAGCTTGAGCTTCGTGCGCACGTCGGCGCCCGTGACGGTGACCTCGCCCTTGCTGCCCACGAACGTCACGGTGTCCACGCGTTGCGACGGATTGGGGGTCACGCGTGCGTCGAGCAGCCGTCCGGGCACCTTGAACGTCGAGACGAGCTTCTTGGCGGTGAAGGAGAACGGGCCCCAGACGTGATGCGGCGAGGCCGAATCGTAGGGATCGGGCACCGACGTCAGGTACGGGATCGACTCGCCGGCGGTCCAGACGTCCGCAATCGACGCAGTCCGCCCACCCGAGGTCGAGAAGAAGTACGTCGTCGCGACCTCGCCCTCGAACAGGAGCACCTGGCGCGCCGTCGCGTCGACTGCGGCGTTCGTCGACGGCTTCTCCGCGGCCACGCCTCCGTAGACCTGGCTGCGTGTGTCGGAGAAGAGGTCGAACGCGCCGGTGCGGCGCACGGCGAGCGCGTACGAACGCGCGACGACGGCCTGCGCCTTGAGCGCCTCGTCCGGCCACGTGAACGGCACCTCGCGGGGCACGACGCCGTAGAGGTACGGCTCGAGGCCGATGTTGTTCACGACCTGGAGCGCGTTCTTGCCGGCGTTCACCTGAATCTGCCCGCGGTAGGTCGCCTTGCCGTAGCGCAAGGGCTCGCTCCCCGGCAGGAAAAGCAGGGGCGCGGTCAGCGGCTTCGGGTCCGCGGCCGGGCCGACCTTGACCCTCAGGCCCGGGCCGAACGCATATGCCCCGGGTTCGAGCTCGTAGATCTGACCGGCGCCGTCGCGCACGCGAAACGGCACGTCCGAGCCGATCGTGACGGCCTTCCTACCCTCGCCGAGCAGCACGCGAACGCGCGCGAGCGGCGCATCTCCGAGCTCGGTCCCGACGTAGTAGTGCGCGAGGATCTTGTCGTACGTCGTCCCGCGCTGGGCATAGCCGTAGGCGCCCCACTGGCTCATGCCGACGCCGTGGCCCCAGCCGCGCCCGCTGATGAAGAAGGCCGGGCTCGCGGACGCGATCCCCGCCCCAACGAGCGAAGAAACGAAGAGGAGAACGAGCGCGCGGCGAAGCATGGAAGCGGACCC
>DASYUZ010000102.1:0-7303 GCA_036000665.1 Gaiellaceae bacterium | reverse complement strand
TCGCTCGAGGTCTGCGCCCTGATGACGAAGCCCGAGCGGCGGCAGATCGAGGTGCCCGTCCGATATGTGGGCTTCGAGATCCCGAACCGCTTCGTGGTCGGCTACGGGCTCGACTTCGCCGAGAAGTACCGGAATCTGCCCTACGTGGCGGTTTTGGACGAGGGCCTGCTGGAAGAACCGATCTAAGGTTTCGGGCTGTAGAAACCGAGAGGGGTATTGCTACCCTCAACCTGGAGACTCCTTGTGAATCGCTTTTTCCGCAGCGCGTTCTTTCCGCTTCTCGTCATCGTCGCGCTCGCCTGGCTGGCGAGCGAGACCCTGCGCGGGAACGACGCCAAGTCCGTCAAGACGACCTACTCCGACGTCCAGCACGAGGTCACGACCCGTCCGCAGCCGATCGAGAAGGTCATCTTCAAGCCGAAGAAGAACGAGGCGGTCGTCTACTACAAGGAGACCGGGAAGAAGGCGACGATCCACTACCCGACCGACCAGTCGCAGGAGGCCTTCGAGCAGCTTCTGATCAAGAACGACGTCAACTTCGACTCGGAGGGCCGCGGCTCGTCCGCGATCTGGGTCCTGCTCTCGACGCTGCTCCCCTTCGTGCTCCTGTTCGGGTTCTGGATCTTCCTGATGAACCAGGTCCAGGGCGGCGGGTCGAAGGTCATGTCCTTCGGCAAGTCACGCGCGAAGCGGATGACGCCCGACTCGCCCAAGATCGGCTTCAAGGACGTTGCGGGCGTGGAAGAGGCCGTCGAGGAGCTGCACGAGATCAAGGAGTTCCTCGAGAACCCGAAGAAGTTCCAGGCGCTCGGTGCGCGGATCCCGAAAGGCGTGCTGCTCTACGGGCCGCCCGGCACCGGCAAGACGCTGCTCGCGCGCGCGGTCGCGGGCGAGGCGGGCGTGCCGTTCTTCTCCATCTCCGGCTCCGACTTCGTCGAGATGTTCGTCGGCGTCGGCGCGTCGCGCGTGCGCGACCTCTTCGAGCAGGCGAAGCAGGCCGCGCCGTGCATCGTCTTCATGGACGAGATCGACGCGGTTGGCCGCCATCGCGGCGCCGGCCTCGGCGGCGGCCACGACGAGCGCGAGCAGACGCTGAACCAGCTCCTCGTCGAGATGGACGGGTTCGAGCTGAAGGACAACATCATCCTGATCGCGGCGACGAACCGTCCCGACATCCTCGACCCGGCCCTGCTCCGTCCCGGGCGCTTCGACCGGCAGATCGTCGTCGAGCGGCCCGACCGCAACGGCCGCAAGAAGATCCTCGAGGTGCACTCGAAGGGCAAGCCTCTCTCGCCTGAGATCGAGCTCGAGACGCTCGCCGCCGGGACGCCCGGGTTCACGGGCGCCGACCTCGCGAACCTGGTCAACGAGGCTGCGCTGCTCGCAGCGCGCCGCGGCAAGAAGACGATCGAGCAGAACGAGCTCGAGGAAGGGATCATGCGCGTGATCGCGGGTCCCGAGAAGAAGACGCGTCTCTTCTCCGAGGAGGAGCGGCGCATCACGGCATACCACGAGCTCGGACACGCGATCGTCGGCCACTACCTCGACCAGGAGACCGAGGTCCACAAGATCTCGATCATCGGCCGCGGCCAGGCGCTCGGCTACACGATCTCGCTGCCGCGCGAGGACCGCTACCTGACGACAAAGAAGTCGCTGATGGCGAGCCTCGCGATGACGCTCGGCGGTCGCGCGGCCGAGGAGATCGTCTTCAACGAGGTGACGACAGGTGCGGCGAACGACCTCGAGAAGGTCACGTCAACGTCGAAGCAGATGGTGATGCGCTTTGGGATGAGCGAGAAGCTCGGCCCGCGCACGCTCGGCCGCAACCACGACATGCCGTTCCTCGGACGCGAGATGGCCGCCGAGCCGGACTACTCCGAGGAAGTCGCGCGCGAGATCGACGATGAGATCCGCCGGATCATCGAGGAAGCGCACGACATGGCGCACAAGGTCCTCCGGGAGCACATGGAAGAGCTCCACCGGATCTCGCAGATCCTGATCGAGCGCGAGACGATCGACAAGGACCAGTTCCTGCGCCTGCTGAACGGCGAGGCCGAAGAGGCTGTCTTCCCGGACGAGACCGAGGCCACCGCGCCTGCGGCGCAGCCGGCCGAGGAGCCGAGGCGTGCACCGAAGCCGCGCCCGTTCCCGCTGCCGGGGGCGACGATGCAGCGGCCCGCCGAGCCCGAAGGCGTTTAACCGCAAGAAGTCGGCGTCTGCGGCGCCTCAACCTCTCGCGGTTTCTGCCAGCGTTGGACCCGATGCCGGCGAACCCGGCATCGGCGGCGACTCTTTCGCCATGGCCCAACTCGTCAGGTCCGGGCGAGCAGGGTCTGTCCCTCGTCGTACGCAGGGACAGACCCTGATTTTGGCCGGCCCGGGGCGGTCTGACACTTGCGTATGAATGGGGTCTGTCCCTGTTTGCAACCGGGGACAGACCCTGGCTGTTCTGTTGACACGCGCGCGGGCTGCGGTCAGAAATCGACGCATGGAGGAGCACGGGAGAACGCGTCCCCGGTGACGTAAGCTAACTGTCGAGCACGTAGCCGTCGCCGCGCCGGTGCAAGTCGAACGTGCCACGCACTGCGGCTGCCGTTCGTTCGCCGACGACGATTTCGCCAGGGCCCGCACTTCGTACACGGCGTGCTGCGAGGACGACCGCGGCGCCGGAGACTCGCTCGCCGAGCATCGCGTCGCCCGTCGCGACGCCGGCACGCGGTGTGAGTTCCGAGCCGAACTCTGCGAGTTTGGCGCGCGCTGCGACCGCGGCATGCACTGCCGCTTGGGCAGAAGCGTCGCCGGCGAAGATCGCCACCACCGCATCGGCGACGCCGCGCTCGACGCGCCCGCCCGCGGCGCGAAACGCCTGCTCGGCCGCCGCGAGCGCCGGCTCGGCGATCGGCTCGACCTCTCCGACGATGCCGAGGTCGAAGAACACCGCTGTGGCGGTGACGGGACGCGTTTCGCCGCCGAGCGCGGGCTCGTGGCGCAGAATCGCCTGCTCGAGCTGCTGCAGGCGCTCCCCCGGCTCGATCCCGAGCTCCTCGACGAGCGTGCGGCGCGCGTCGCGGTAGGCATCGAGCGCCTCGGCTTGCCGCCCCGAACGATAGAGCGCGAGCATCAGCTGTTCGCGGAAGCGCTCGCGCAGGGGCTGCTCGCGGACGAGCGCTTCGAGCTCGTGGACGAGCTCGGCGCTCCGGCCGAACCCGAGCTCGAGCTCGAGCCGCGCTTCGAGTGCATCGAGCCGCAGCTCCTCCAGCCGTTCGGCCTCACGCCGGAGGTCGACATCGGCGAGCGGCGGCCCGCGCCAGAGCTCCAGCGCCTCCCGCAGGAGCGCGAGGGCCTGCTCCGGTCCGGCCGCCCGTGCTTCGCGCACCAGCTTCTCGAACCGGTACAGGTCGACCGCTTCGGGCCCGACGTCGATGACGTAGCCGGGCTCGCGCGCCGCGATTGCGTCGCCGCCGAGCGCCTTGCGGAGCCTGGAGACGTAGACCTGGAGCGCCGTCGAGGCGGTCGCTGGCGGGTCGTCGCCCCAGAGGTCGTCGATCAGCCGCTCTGCGGGGACGACGCGGCCGGCGTTCAGGACGAGCAGCGCCAGGAGCGTCCGCTGCTTCCCGCGCCCGATCGGGATCGCAGCGCCTTCGCTCCACACTTCCAGCGGCCCCAGGACCGCGAACTCCACCCCCGCAGTTTTAGCGCCCATGCCCTACGCCGCGCGCGTCCCCGCTTCCCAGCTCGCCCACAGCGCGGCGTAGCGCTCGCCCTGCGCGACGAGCTCGTCGTGCGAAGCGAGCTCGACGAGCTTGCCGCCTTCGATCACCGCGACGCGGTCGGCGCGCTCGGCGGTCGAGAGGCGATGCGCGATCGTGATCACGGTGCGTCCCTTCGACACCGCGGCCAGCGCGCGCTCGACGAGCGCCTCGGTGGCCGGGTCGAGGGACGAGGTCGCCTCGTCCAGCACGATCACGGCCGGGTCGGCGAGCGCGACGCGCGCGAGCCCGACGAGCTGGCGTTCGCCCGACGAGAGCCGGACGCCGCGCGTACGCACGTCGGTCTCCAACCCGTGCGGCAGCGCCTCGAAACGGGCGAGCGCCCCGATCCGCTGGAGCGCCTCCCGGACCTCGTCGTCCGACGCGTCCCCCCGGCCGAGCCGCACGTTGTCCGCGAGCGTTCCCGAGAAGAGATGGCCCTCCTGCGGCAGGAAGACGATCCAGCGCCGCAGCGACTCGAGCGTCGCGTCGCGCAGGTCGATGCCGCCGAACCGAACGACGCCGACCGTCGGGTCGTACTGTCGCGTCAGGAGCTTCGCGAGCGTCGATTTCCCGGCTCCGGTCGGGCCCACGAGCGCAAGGTGCTCGCCCGGGCGGATCGTCAGCGAGACATCGTCGAGCACGAGCGCTCCCTCGCCGTAGCGAAACGAGACGCGCTCGGTGCGAATCGCTCCGTCCGCCGGCAGCTCTCGAGAGCCTCCGCGCACGGTGACCGGCGTCTCCAGCAGCGTGACGATCTTCGTCAGCGCCGCTCGTCCGGACTGGAACTCCGAGAGCCAGTCCCCGAGCCGCCCGATCGGGTCGAAGAGCGAGATCAGGTAGAGCGCCAACGCGACGAGGGTGCCGATCGAGACGCTGCCGTGCCAGACGAGCCAGCCGCCGACGCCGATCACGGCCGCCGTCGAGAGCGCCTGCGCAAACGCGATCGTCGCGAAGAACGAGATGTTCACGAGCGACACGTGCCGCCACGCGCCGACGAGCGCGCGCGAGCGCGTCCGGTAGGTCTCGAACTGCTGCCGCTCGCGGCTGAACGCCTTCACGACCTTCACGCCCGTGAGTCCTTCCTGCAGTGAGGCCATCGTGTCGGCGACGCGCTCGCGCACGCCCAGCCACGACGGATGCGAGCGCCGCTGGTACGACCACGCCGAGACCACCAGCAGCGGGAAGCTGACGAGCGTCACGGAGGCGAGCACGGGCGAGAGCACGATCAGCACGAGCGCGGTGACGGCGAGGAGCAGCACGCTGCCCACGACCTCGACGAGCACCTGCCGGGTGAAGGTCGTCAGCGTCTGCACGTCCGATGTCAGCCGCGCCACCAGCACGCCCGCGCGCTCGCTTTCGAAGAACGGCACCGAGAGCCGCTGCAGATGCTCGTAAGCGGCGACGCGCAGCGTGCCGAGGAATCGCTCGCCCGCGCGCGCGGAGCAGACGACGACGAGCCGCTCGCACAACGGTCGCAGGACGACGAGCCCGAGGTAGATCAGCGCCGCCGTCCTGATCGGGCCCTCGTCGCCCTTCCGGATGCCGCTGTCGATCGCGTACTTGATCAGCGCGGGTCCCGCGATCTGGATCGCCGTCGACCCGACGATCCCGAGCGCGGCCAGCGCAATCAGCCTGCGTTGCGGGCGCAGAAATTCCCACGTCCGTCCAAGCACGCTCATGCCGCCTCCAGCGCCAGCAGCCGCCGATACCGCGCGGAGCGGAAGAGCAGCTCGGCGTGCGTGCCCTCCTCGACGATCCGGCCCCCCTCGAGGACCGCGACGCGGTCGGCGAGCGCGATCGTCGCGGCGCGGTGCGCGATCACGAGTGTCGTCCGGCCGTCCATGACGGTCCGCAGGGCCCGGAGCACCTCGTGCTCCTTGGTCGCGTCGACCGCCGAGGTCGCGTCGTCGAGGATCAGGACGGCCGGGTCGGCGAGGATCGCGCGGGCGATCGCGATCCGCTGCCGCTGGCCGCCGGAGAGCGACAGGCCGCGCTCGCCGAGCGTCGTGTCGTAGCCCTCGGGCAGCCGCTCCACGAACTCCTGCGCGCCCGCGAGGCTCGCGGCGCGGACGACGTCCTCGCTGGGCGCGTCGGGCCGCGCGAAGCCGATGTTCGCGCCCACGCTGTCGGAAAAGAGAAAGGTGTCCTCGAACACGATCCCGACCGCGTGGCGCAGGTCGTCGACGCGCAGGTCGCGCACGTCGACACCGCCCACCTCGACGCTCCCTTCCTGCGCGTCGTAGAAGCGCGCGAGCAGGGCGGCGACGGTGGTCTTGCCCGAGCCGGTGCCGCCGACGAGCGCCAGCGACGTGCCCGCGGGCACGTGGAGGTCGAGGCCGTCGAGTACCGGTCGCTCCGGGTGGTAGCCGAAGCGCACGCGGCGGAAGCGGATGTCGGCAGCGGCGTGCTGATCGAGACGCTTCGCGCCGGGCGCCTGGACGACGCCGGGCTGCTGCTCGAGCACCTCGATGATCCGAGCTGCGGCTGCGACCGCGCGCTGGAGCGTCGAGACCCGCTGGCCGAGCGTGCGCAGCGGCCAGACGAGAATCGCCAGGTAGAGGTTGAACGCCGTCAGCTGCCCGAGCGTCAGGTTGCCGTCGAGCACGCGCCGCGACCCGAACCAGAGCGTGGCCAGGATCCCCAGCAGCGGCAGCGCCTCGAGCGCGGGCAGGAACACGGCGTCGACGCGCGCGACGTCGAGCGCGCGGTTGACGACGCGGTCGCTCGATGCGCGGAAGCGCACCGCCAGCGCACCGCCCGCGCCGAGCCCTTTCGCGACGCGAATGCCCGAGACCGTCTCTTCGACGAGCGCCGTGTTGTCGGCGAGCGCTTCCTGAAGACGCTTCGTCGTTCCGCCGTAGCGGGCCGAGTAGCGCCAGAACCCGATCGAGACGAGCGGCAGCGGGAGCAGGACGACGAACGCGAGCGGCAGGTCGATCGCCAGCAGGATCACCGCAACCGCGACCACGGTCAGGAGGTAGCCGATCGTGTGACCGACCGAGTCGAACAGCCGCGCGACCAGCTCGGCGTCGTTCGAGGCGCGGCTCATCAGCTCGCCGGCGCCGACGCGGTCGTGGAAGCGCGCGTCGAGCTCGAGCGCGCGCGTGAAGATCGCATCGCGCACCGCTGCGTCCGCGTGGGCGCGGTTGCGGATCGCGAAGTAGTGGCGCATGCCTCCCGCCGTCGCCTCGACGGCGCCGATCCCGACCAGCACCGCGCACCAGGTGAGGAGCGCCCTCCGGTCGTGCGGGAGCACGCCGTCGTCGATCGCCTGGCCGACGACCAGCGGCGCCATGACGGCAGCGCCCTGCCAGAGGAGCCCGCCGGCGATCGCGAGCAGCACCCCGGGCCGCTCGCGGACGATCAGACGCCAGAGGTAGCGCCAAGCGGCGCGGCGTCTCGCTGCGTCCTGGCCCTCCACCGGAGAAAGTATCCGGAGCTGTCAAACGGCGGGCCCCGCAGGCGCCCTACAGGGCCCGCCACTCTCGCGCGAACCTCAGGCGCCGGTCGCGCTGCACTTCCCGTGCATCTGGACGTTGCCGCCGGAGAGG
>DASYUZ010000101.1:0-7609 GCA_036000665.1 Gaiellaceae bacterium | reverse complement strand
GAGATGGCGTCGATGCTCGCGAAGTACGTACCCGGCGGCGTCTGGACGCCCGCGGCGCGCGTGATCTGGCTGCGAAAAGCGGGCATCGCGGCAGCAACCCCGGTGGTGGTGTCGTCCATCCTCCTCGAGGCAGGCCTATCGGCGCTCGCGGGCGTGGGCGTGTTCGTCGTCGGTCTCGCCGCGATCGGAGGTGCGGACGCGCCGCTCCTGCCCGTGCTCGGCTTCTCCGTGCTCGTGGCGGTGCTTCTGCACCCGCGCGTCTTCCGCTGGATCGCCGTTCGCGTGTTCCGTCCCTTCGGCGGGATCGAGCTGCCCCACATCCCGTACCGCACGCTGCTCGGTCTGCTCGTCTACTACGCGCTCACATGGATTGTCGGAGGCGCCGCGCTCCTCTTCCTCCTCCGCTCCGTCGGCGGCAACGCCGGCGCGGAGGCGATCGTGTTCCTCGGCGGGGCCGCCGCCATCGGCGCGATCGTCGCCGTGCTGTCGCTGCTCCCCTCGGGACTCGGCGCGCGCGAGGCGTCGATGTACGGCCTCCTGCTCGCGGTCGCCTCGCCCGGGGTCGCGCTCGGCGCCGTCGTGCTCAACCGGATCGCGATCACCATCGTCGAAGCGGTGCTGCTGCTCGCCGGCGTCGTCCTCTGGCGGCGCGGCCGCCGCCAGGAAGCCGCGGACGCTGCGGCAGCGTGACGGTCGTCGCGGTCTTCGGACCGACCGCGTCTGGAAAGACAGCGGTGGCGGAGCAGCTTGCCGACCGCATCGGCGGTGAGCTGATCTCGGCGGACGCGATGCAGGTCTACCGCGGCCTGCCGATCCTGACGAACCAATCCCAACGTACGACGCGGCTCGTCAGCATCTGGGAGCTCGATCACGAAGCCTCCGTCGCGGAGTACCAGGGGCTCGCGCACAAAGCCATCGACGACGCGCTCGCGCAGGGGCGCACGCCTGTCGTCGTCGGCGGAACGGGCCTCTACTTGCGGGCCGCCCTCGCGGGACTCGAGCTGCCGCCGCCACCGCCCGCCGGCCTGCGCGAGCGGCTGGAGCGGCTGTACGAGCGGCTCGGGCCCGAGGCCACGCATGCCGCGCTCGCGGAGCGCGACGCGGCGGCCGCCGAGCGCGTGCACCCGAACGACCGGAGGCGAGTCGTTCGCGCGCTCGAGCTCGTCGAGAGCGGCACCTCGCTCGCGCCCGCCGAGGACCGGCTCTGGAGCGCGGGCTACCGCCATCCAACGCTCGTGTTCGGGCTCGACCTTCCGCGAGACGTGCTCGTGCAGCGGATCGAGGAGCGCACGAGACGGATGCTCGAGCTTGGGGTCGAGCGCGAGGTCGCGGCGGCGCTCGAGGGTCCGATCTCGCAGACGGCGCGCATGATCCACGGCCTGCGCGACATCGCCGAGCTCCCGCGCGACGAGGCGATCGAGACCTACAACCGGCGTGTGCGCCGCTACGCCGCCTATCAGCGCAAGTGGATGCGGCGCATTCCGGGCATCGTCATCATCGACGCGAACCGTCCTACGAACGAGGTCGCCGATGAGCTTCTCCAAGTGGCACGCACACGGGAACGTCTACCTGGTGACGCCGCCGTGCGGGCTGACGCCTGAGCGCGTCCGCGCGGAGGTCGGGGACGCAGACGGAATCCTGGAGGTCGCCGACGACGGCGAGGTCATCGTCTGGAACCCGGACGGCTCGCGCGCGGAGATGTCGGGGAACGGAACGCGGATCGCCGCCCGCTGGCTCGCCGAGCGCACCGGCGCGGACGTCGTTCGCGTGCGTGTCGGGCCGCGCGAGGTCGTTGCGCGCATGCTCGGCGGCACGGAGGTCGAACAGGATCTGGGGGAGGTCACGGTCGGTGAGCCCGAGCGCATCGCCGGCCTCGAGGTCGTTCCCGTCTCGGTGGGCAACCCGCACGCCGTCGTCGTCGGCGAACCGGACGACCTGCCGCTGATCGGGCCGCTGCTCGAGACGCACCCGCGCTTCCCGGAGCGCACCAACGTGCAGGTGGCGCGGATCGACGCACCCGGCCGCGTCACGGCGCGCGTCTGGGAGCGGGGCGTGGGGGAGACGAGCGCGTCCGGGACGAGCGCGGTCGCTGTCGCCGCCGCGACGCACGGCGAAGGCGAGGTCGTCGTTCGCTTTCCGGGCGGCGATCTGCGCGTACGGCTGGAGAACGGCCGCGCCTACCTGACGGGTCCCGCCGAGCCGCTCGTGGACACGTAATCACACACCCGGCACGTTCGCGTCACACCTTGGTGACACTCGATCGCGTACCCTCGGCGACACCCCCGGGTGGGTGGGGGTTAGGGATGGGTCCCGGCCCGGCGCGCGCGCCAGGCCTCCACCAGCTCGAGCCGCTCGATCGTGCTCGGATGCGTGTCGCCGAGCAGCTCCGACCAGCTCGGCGGCGACGGATCGGACAGCCCGACGGTCGTGAAATGCTTGAAGAGGGTACGCGCCGCCCGGGGGTCCTTCGTCGTCTCGAGCGCCATCCAGTCGGCCTCGGTTTCCATCCGCCGTGAGATGTACCCGAAGATCGGCTGGCCCACGGAGGTGAGCGCGGTGAAGACGAAGAGCGCGAGCGGGACCGCGCGCGCCTCGTGCAGGCTCCCGCGGCGCCGCGTCGCCAGCGAAATCAGGAACGTGCCGGGCACGGCGAAGAGCGCGTACCAGCCGATGCTCTTGAGGATGTGATCGCGCGACTGGTGGCCGAGCTCGTGCGCCAGGACGACCTCGATCTCGTCCGTGCCGAAGCGGCCGTCGAGGAACGTGCTCCAGAGGATGATCCTTCGACTGCTGCCCGTCCCGGCCGCCTCTGCGTTCGGCGCACTCGTGAACCACCCCACGTCCTCAACGCTGACGGGGATCGGCTCGATCCCCTGCTCCCGCGCGAAGCGCTTCGCTGCGGCGCGAAGCTCGGGGTCCTGCAGCGGCCGCAGGTCGGGGATCAGGTACGGCGACGACCACGCGAAGACGGCGTACAGCGCGACGAACGCCGGCGCGCCGGCGATCCACCACCGGTCGCGCAGCGGCCCCGAGAAGATCATCACGATCAACAGTGCGAGACAGATGAACCCGAACTCGCCTGCGAGTCCGAGCCAATAGCCCAAGAGCCAGTCCACGTAACCGATGTCGACGATCCCGTGCCGTCGCTCCCACCACACGTCGGCGAGGCCGAACGGCACTTGCGTGAACCAGAGGATCCCGAGCCCGAGCATGCCGAGCAGCATTCCGGTGCCGATCCGCCCTGCCGCCGACTCGCGCGCGAGCCGTGCTCCCCGCCACGCGTAGAGCGCGAGCACGACGAGCACCACGACCTCGGAGAGGATCGAGCTCCAGCGCAGGAACAGCTCGAAGCGCTCTGCCTCGTGCAACTGCGCCTGAGTGAACATCGACGCGGGGTCGAGGTGTGGCCGGCGCAGGTCGTCCGGCACCTTCGAGGGCCACAGCGCCAACGCGCCTGCGATCCAGACCAGCGCTCCGGCGACGACACCCAAGCTGTAGGAGAGGAACCTACGTGAGCTCATCGGAGACCGCGGGCTCCGGCAATGGAGCCGTCGGCGGGCCGCTGAACGGATAGCGGTCCGTCAGCACGGCGCCGTACGCGCTCAGTTGCGCTGAGTAGCGCAGAGCGTGTGCGCCGGCGTTTCGCAGCCCTTCCGGCATCCGACCCGTGACGAGCGCGGCGAACCAGCCGCCGATTCCCGCCGCGACGAGGAGCCACTGCAGCGCGCTGTTGAGCAGCAAAGCGGGCAACACGAGCACGAGCCGGAAGGCCGTCACCCATCGGCCCTGTCGGTCAGGGGCGTCGACGTGGAGGTCGACGGGATACCCGGGCTTCCCGGTAAACCCGGGGAACGGGTTCGCGACCAGATAGAGAAACGCGCCGACGTGCGTCTGGTAGCTGATGTACGCGGCGATGAACCGGTGCAGCGGACCCGCGCTGCGCCCGCGAACCAGTGCGACGAACCAGTTGGCGATCAGGGCACAGAACGCGAGCACGCCCCAGAGCAAGAGCCAGACGAAGTGCGGCACCGTCAGGAAGAAGCGGAAGAAGGTCGTCAGTCGCGAACGGCGCCGGTCGTCGGTGACGGCGAGACGCACGGGACGAAACGGCGGCCGGCCCGCCTCCGGCGGCAACGTCGGGTCGCTCGTCGGATACGTCCGCGTGACGAGCAGGACGTACAGGTAGACCTCGGCGGTATAGCGGATGCCGTACGCCGAGAGATTGCGCATCCCGCGCGGCATCCGCGCCCGCGCGAGGCAGGCGAACCAGCCGAGGAACGCGACCGTGAGGACGATCCCGCCGCCGGCGACCAGGTAGCTCGTGCCCGGCCCGCCGCCGTTCAGGAAGAACATGTAGATGGTGGCGGGCAGCGCGAGCAGCAAGCGGAAGGCCGCGGACAGCCGGCGCTGGCGCTCCGCCGGCTCGATGACAACGTCGATCGGATAGCCCGGCTCTCCGAGAAATCCCGGCCACGGGTTGGCGACGAGACCGATGTATGCCGTGACATGAGTTGCGTACCGCACGTAGTGCAGGTGGAACCGGTTCAGCCGCTCCGTGGGCCGGCCGCGGACGATGGTCACGAGCCACTGCGCAAACGCCGTGAAGAAGACGCCGAAGCTCCACAACGAAAGCCAGTACAGATGCGGGATCGTGAGGAAGAAGCGGAAGAAGACCGTGAGCCGCGAGCGGTGGAGGTCGTCGCTCACGACGAGGTGGACCGGGCGATCGTTCACGTCGCGATCGCGTGTTCCCGCAAAGCCTCGTTCAAACTCGTCTTGAGGTCGGTCGCCTCGTTCCGCTGCCCCACGATCAGCGCGCAGGCGATCTCGTAGCGCCCCGACCGATATTCCTTCGGGCGGGTCCCCGGGATCACGACCGAGCGAGGAGGCACGTAGCCGCGGTACTCGACGGCCTCGTCGCCCGTGACGTCGATGACGGGAATGGACGCGGTCAGGACCACGTTGGCGCCGAGGACTGCACCCTCGCCCACGATCGTCCCCTCCGTGACGATGCAGCGGGAGCCGACGAACGCACCGTCCTCGACGATCACCGGTCGTGCGCTGGGCGGCTCGAGGACGCCGCCGATCCCGACGCCGCCCGCGAGATGCACGTCGGCCCCGATCTGCGCGCACGACCCGACCGTCGCCCAGGTGTCGACCATGGTGCGCGGGCCGACCCACGCGCCGATGTTGACGTAGCTCGGCATCAGGATCACGTCCGGCGAGAGGAACGAGCCGTAACGCGCGGTCGCCGGCGGGACGACCCGCACGCCGCGCTCGGCGTAGTCCCGCTTGAGCGGGATCTTGTCGTGGTAGAGGAACGGGCCCACCTCGATCGGCTCCATCCGCCTGAGCCGGAAGTAGAGCAGGATCGCTTTCTTCACCCACTCGTGCACGACCCATTCGCCGCGTTGCTTCTCCGCCACCCGGAGCTCACCGCGATCGAGCGCGGCGATCGTCTGCTCGACCGGATCGGCGCGCGCCGAATCGAAGCCTTCCCAAAGCGCTTCGATCTCGCTCTGGAGGCTCAGAGCACGTCCTCGAGCAGCACGACGGCCTCGGCGCACTCGTCTTCGGTCGGCACCAGCGCGAAGCGCACGTAGCCCTCGCCGGCGGGACCGAAGAACGAGCCGGGCGCGACGACTACGCCGTGCGTGAGCAGGCGCTCAGCGAACTCCTCGGACGACTCGCCGGGCGGCGTCTCGGCCCAGAGATACAGCGTGGCGCGGCTGCCGGCGAGCCGGAGCCCTTTCCGCTCGAAGAGGCCGAGGAAGAGCGCGCGCTTGCGCGCGTAGAGCGCGCGGTTCCGCTCAACGTGCTCCTCGTCGTTCCAGGCGGCGATCGCAGCGCGCTGCACGAAGACCTGCGGGGCGGTGCCGACGTTCGGCCGGAACTTCCGCAGCGACTCGATCACGGGCTCCGCAGCCGCGACGAACCCGCAGCGGTACCCCGTCATCGACGAGCGCTTCGAGAGCGTGTTGAAGACGACGACGTTGCTCCGGTCGGGAACCTGGAGCGCCGACGCCGGCGGCTCGTCGAACCAGAGCTCGCTGTACGCCTCGTCGGAGCAGACGAGGAAGTCGTGCTCGTCCGCGAGCTCAGTGAGCCGCTCGTAGAACGAGAGCGGCGCGACCGCGCCCGTCGGGTTGTTCGGGTAGCAGACCCAGAAGAGGGCCACCCGCGACCAGGTCTCGTCATCGACCGCGTCGAGGTCGGGCAGGAAGCCGTGCTCGGCGCGCAGCGGCACGGTTTCCACACGCGCGTGCGCGAAGAGGGCACCGCGCTCGTACACCGGATAGCCGGGCTCGGGGATCAACACGATGTCCTTCCCCGCCGCCTCGTCGACGGCGACCTGGGCGAACGAGAAGATCGCCTCCTTGGACCCGTAGGTCGGGATCAGCTCGCACGCGGGGTCGACTGTCACCCCGAAACGGCGCCTCGACCAGGCGGCGACGGCCTCGCGCAGCTCGGGCAACCCGACAGCGGCCGGGTAGCCGACCGCCTCGTCGAGCGCAGCGGCGAGCGCACGCTTGATCGCGGGATCGACCGGCTCGCGCGGATCGCCCATCCCGAAGTCGAAGATCCGGACGCCTTCGGCGGCCTTGCGCCGCTTCGCCTCCTCGAGGCGGACGAACGGGTAGGTCGTCTGGGCCGAGAGAACGGGGGAGACGTGCATCCCCGGGGAGCCTAGGCGCTGAAGAACGAGCGCAGCGCTCCGAACGAGCGCTCGAGCGCCGCGATCTCGATCTGCTCGTCGCGCGTGTGCGCGTACCGCGTGGCGCCCGGCCCGAAGTTCACCGCGTCGAGGCCGCGCTCCGCGAACTGCGCGACGGGTGTCCACGCCTGTTTCGGCGTGACCTCGAAGCCGCCCACCTCGCGCAGGCGCTGGAGGAGCGGGTTGCCGACGGCAACGGGCGCGGCCGCGGAGTGGCTGGTGATCTCGACCTCGCCGGCCAGCTCGCGCAGGCGCGCCTCCGCATCGTCGCGCGTCCTGTGCGGGGCGTAGCGGAAGTTCAGCGTCGCCTCGACGAGGTCCGGGACGACGTTGTCAGCAAGCCCGCCCTGGATCCGCGTCAGGCTCAGGACTTCCCGAAACGGCAGCCCTTCGACCTCGACATCGTGCGGCGGGAGCCCGGCGACGCGCTGCAGGCCTTCGACTGCAAGATCGATCGCGTTCACGCCCAGCCAGGGCCGCGCGGTGTGTGCGCTCCGCCCCTCGAAGCGCAGCCGCGCGTTGATGTTGCCGACACAGCCAACCTGGAGCTCGTTGTCGGTGGGCTCGAGCACGACCACGAGGGCGGCGTCCGCGATCAATCCCGTGTCGAAGAGCGCGGGCAGCGGACTGTGCTCGACCGAGATCTCCTCGCGCGCGAAGAACAGGAAGGCGGGATCGAACGCGAGCGCGTCCTCGGCGGCGACCCAGCGCGCGAGCTCGACCATCACCGCGAGGCCGCCCTTCATGTCGCTCGCGCCGAGCCCGTGCACCGCGCCGTTCTCGATCCGCCCCGGGAGGTTGCCGTTGGCGGGCACGGTGTCCAGGTGTCCCGCCAGCACGACGAGCGGGCGGCCGGTCCGGGGCGCGCCGAAGAGGAGCGTCAGGTCGCGGTCG
>DASYUZ010000100.1:0-40902 GCA_036000665.1 Gaiellaceae bacterium | reverse complement strand
GCTACAGCTACGAGCTCGGCGTCAAGGTCAAGGTCGACGTACGCACGAACGTCACGGCGTTGCGCTTCTTCAAGAGCTCCGAGGAGACCGGAGCGCACGCCGCCACACTCTGGACTGCGACGGGCGTGAAGCTCGCCACCGTGCCCTTCGCGACGGAGACCGCGTCCGGCTGGCAGCGGCAGGCGCTCGCCACGCCGTACGTGCTCGAGCCCGGCGTCGTCTACGTCGTCTCCGTAAATGCGAACGCCCGCTTCGGGCTCACCTCCTTGGGGCTCGCGAACGAGCTCGTCTCGGGGCCGCTCCGCTCGGTCGCCGACGGCCAGAACGGCGTCTTCGGCGACGCCGCCGGCGTCTTCCCGACCAAGAGCTACCAGTCGAGCAACTACTTCACCGACGTCGAGGTGATCGAGGACGGCGCGCCGCCGCCCGCGCCGACCGTGACGTCCACCTCGCCGGCCGACGGGGCGACCGGCGTCTCGCCGAGCGCACGGGTGCGCGCGTCCTTCTCGCGCCCGCTGGATCCCGCCTCCGTCACGGCTTCGACCTTCACCCTGCAGGCCGGTACCGCGGCTCCCGTGGTTGCGACCGTCGCCTACGACCAGGCGGCCGACACGGCGACGCTGACGCCCTCGGTGGCGCTGACCGCGGGGACCGTCTACACGGCGCGGCTCGACACGGCGGTGAGATCGGCCGACGGCGTCCCTCTGGCGAGCGCAGTCACGTGGAGCTTCACGGTCGCCGCCGCAGCTCCAGGGACCGGTAACGCCTTCAAACGCGTCGTTGTCGGACCGGGATTCGTCGATGCGACGACACGGCAGGTGATCAGGACTGCGGACGACCGCGTCTACGTCTTCGCCGCCGACGACACGCCCGCGCTGAAGGGGACCGGGCCGGGCGTCGTGCACGCCTACCGGGCCGACCAGGTCGGCATCCCGACGTCCTTCACCGAGGTCGACGCCGCCAACCGTCCCACGGCCTTCGCGACGGCGAAGATCGCCGGCGTCGACGTCCGACTCGACCGCAACGGCGTCGCCCACGCCGTCTACGTGGACAACTACTTTCAGACCGAGCTCGTCTACCGCACCTTCTCGACGGTCACCGACACGTGGGGACCGGCCGAGGCGCTTGCGACCGGCCTGGGCGATCAGCCGCGCGGGTCGATCAAGTTCGCCCTGGCCCTCGACGGGCTCGACAACCCCCACGTCGTCTACGTGAAAGGCGCGAGCGTGCTGCTCACCGCCCGGCAGGGAGGAACCTGGAGCTCGCCGACGACGTTCTGGTTCGGCGGCGCGTCGGTCCATCCGTCCCTGGCCTTCGACGCGCTCGGGAACATGCACGCGCTCTGGCTGGACGACGGGACGGCCCCCGTCATCCGCTACAGGCGGCGAAACCCTGACGGTTTCTGGACCGACATCGAGGAGGTCGCCGCCGCCGACGTGCTCTCGAACAGCAAGTTCGACCAAGGGCCGAGCATCGCGGTCACGGCGGGCGGGCGCGTCTACGTCGTCTACGTCGGCGCCCCACCCGCGAGCGCCGTCCGCATCAAGTACCGGACCGACTCCGGCTGGGTGTCCGACTCGCCCCCGACCGACCTGTTCACACACACGCCGCAGATCTACACGCGAGGCGACGACGTCTATGCGTTCCTCGGCCACGACGTGAACATCAATTTCGGCTACACGTACCGCCTTGCCGGCCAGCCCTGGTCGGGCTCTACGGCCTTGAGCACAGAGCGGGACGACGGCTCGGCATCGATTCGCTGGGATCCGTTGCGTGAGACGAACCCGGACGTGATCGACGCATCGTTCTTCGACGAGGACACGCTCGGGAACGGGAGCTTCCTGCCCGAGGTCTACTACATGGCCGTGGTACCGAGCGGGGGTACTCCGTAGCGGTCTCGGGCGCCTCCCGAGGTTGATGGCCCATTGAACGAGCGAGGGCGGCCGCGGCCGCCCTCGAGTTACCGTCCCGCTAGGCCGGCGGAGGTTGTTCGTCGATGTACGTCCGCCGACGGGAAGACCAGTACGCCGGGCCTCCCCACGATGACCAGAAGATCATCGAGAGCACCAGGCCGATGAGGCCGACGACGAGCAGGATCCAGCCCACGGCCTGGATGTCGACGCCGGACACTTGGGCGTTGACGGCGAAGGCGAGGATCGCGCCGATCGCGATCAGGAAGATGCTGACACCAATGCCCAACTAGGACCTCCTTGAGGGGTACGCCTCTGCAAAGGTCCCCCGAAGCGGACGAGCAGAAACCCGCTCGTGGCGCTCCGCTCTATCTGGCGGCGCTCCGGGCGGTTGAGTAGGCTCGGCCCGCGTTGTTGCGCAGGGGAGCCGTCTTGGCGCTGGTGTCGATTGCGCTGGTCGTCGCTGCCGCGACGACGGCGATCGCCTACTTCGTCGACTGGCTCCCAGAGCAGGCCTCTGAGGAGCGGCGGGGGATGGACCTGGTCTTCTGGGTCACGGTCGGAATCTGCATCTTCGTCTTCTCGATCGTCGCCTCGGTCTCGATCTACTCCGGGATCAAGTTCCGGGTCCGCCCAGACGACGATTCCGACGGGCCGCCGATCCACGGGCACACCGGAATCGAGATCCTCTGGACGGCCGTTCCGACGACGCTCGTGACGATCATCGCAGTGCTGAGCGCCATTGTCCTGGCGCAGAACGACCGCACCAAAGGCGACGTGCTGCGCGTCGACGTCCGCGCGCAGCAGTTCGCGTGGGAGTTCTCGTACCCGGCGCAAGGGAACATCAAGTCGGCGTTCCTCTACCTTCCCGTGGGCCGCTCGACGAAGCTCTACATGCGCTCCGAGCACATCGACAAGACCCCCGACGTGATCCACTCCTTCTGGGTGCCGGAGTTCGGGCAGAAGCAGGACGTCGTCCCGGGCGAAGTGACGACCCTGGTGATCACGCCGACGCGCGTCGGCGAGTACCGGGTCATCTGCATGGAGCTCTGCGGTCTCGGGCACGCGCTGATGCGCTCGCGCGCGATCGTACTCAGCGAGCAGGACTTCGCGGCGTGGGTGAGGAAACAGCGACAGGCCGCAGGCGGACCGCCCGGCGAGCAGGGCAAGACGCTGTTCACGAGCAACGGCTGCAACTCGTGCCACACGCTCACCGCCGCCGGCGCCACCGGGAAGGTGGGCCCGAACCTCGACAAGCTCGACGAGGAGTCGATCCCCGGCGGCAAGTCGCTCGACGAGTACGTTCGCGAGTCGATTCAGAACCCGTCTGCGTACAGACGCCCTGGTTACTCCGCGCAAATGCCGCGTTTCAATCTCTCGAAGGACCAGGTTGATGCGCTCGTGACGTTCATCGTCGAGTCCGCGAAGAAGAATTGAGCACGACCGAGACCACTCAGGCGCAGGTCCACGTCGAGCACGGCGCCGCGCCTCCGCCTCGCCACTGGGCGCTCCGCGGCGGCCTGGCACGCGCGGTCTGGATGACGCCGCTGTTCTTCCTGATCGGGATGGGCATCGTCGTCGGCCTGCGGGCACTGGCCGGCTGGCATCCGTATCTCGACTGGGAGGTCGTGATCGTCGTCGGGGGCCTCACGGTCGCCCCCATCGGCTTCCTCGCCGGGGTCGGAACGTTCGACTACTGGACGCGCTACGCGCTCGGCTTCCCCACCCGGCCCGAAGACCACTCGAGCCACGGTGCGTACAGCTGGAAGGACTACTTCCGGGTTAACACCGATCACAAGGTGATCGGGATCCAGTACGTCACGACCACGATCTTCTTCTTCCTGGCCGGGGGCTTGATGGCGATGCTCGTGCGTGCCGAGCTCGCGCGCCCCGAGACGGACTTCTACGACACGCAGACCTACAACCAGCTGTTCTCGGTCCACGCGTCGCTAATGATCTTTCTCTTCGTGATTCCCGCCTTCGCGGGGCTGGCCAACTTCGTCGTCCCGCTGATGCTCGGCGCGCCCGACATGGCGTTCCCGCGGCTGAACGCGCTTTCCTACTGGCTGCTGCCGATCGCCGGGACGATGATGCTCGTCTCGTTCTTCTTCCCCGGTTTCGGCGCGGGCTGGACGAACTATGCGCCGCTCTCGGTCGCCCAGCCGTTCGGGAACGTCTTCTTCTCGATGGCCGTCCAGTGGGCGGGTGCGAGCTCGATCATGACCGCGCTCAACTTCCTGGTCACGATCATCACCATGCGCGCTCCGGGGATGACGTTCTGGCGCATGCCGCTGCTCGTCTGGGCGAACTTCACGACCTCATTGCTCGTCGTGATCGCGACCCCGTTCATCGCCGGCTCGCAGTTCTTTGTCATGTTCGACAAGGTGATGCACACGAACTTCTTCAACGTGACCGAGCACGGCTACGTGCTCGGCTACCAGCACATCTTCTGGTTCTACTCACACCCCGCCGTCTACATCATGATGCTGCCCGGGTTCGGGATTGCGTCCGAAGTGATCTCGACCTTCTCGCGGAAGCCGATCTTCGGCTACCGCCTGATGGCGCTTTCGCTGATGGCCATCCTCGTGCTGGGCTTCTCCGTCTGGGCGCACCACATGTTCGTCTCGGGCATGGCGCCGTACCTGCGTGTCCCGATGATGGTGACGACGCTGCTGATCGCTGTGCCGACCGGGATCAAGGTGTTCTCGTGGTTGGCAACGCTGTGGGAGGGACGCATCCACTTCGGCGCGCCGATGCTCTGGGCGCTCGGCTTCGTCTCGATGTTCGTGATCGGCGGTCTCTCGGGAATCATGCTCGGGGCGGTCCCGATCGACATCCACGTCAGCGACACCTACTTCATCGTCGCGCACATCCACTACGTGCTGCTCGGCGGGTCGCTGTTCACGATCTTTGCCGGGATCTACTACTGGTTCCCGAAGATGACGGGACGGATGTACAACGAGCCGCTCGCGAAGCTGCATTTCTGGCTGACGCTGGTCGCCTTCAACGCCACGTTCTTCCCGATGCACATCATCGGCGTGCAGGGGATGCCGCGCCGCGTCGCGACCTACGAGGACCGCTTTGGCGACTGGAACCTCTTCATCTCGATCTCTTCCTTCGTCCTCGGCGCGTCGTTCATGATCTTCGTCTACAACATGATCGTCTCGTGGCGAAGCGGCCCGCCGGCGCCGGCGAATCCGTGGCGCGGGATGACGATCGAGTGGCTCGTCTCGTCGCCGCCGCCGGTGTTCAACTTCGACGCGGTGCCACAGGTGGTCGGGAACCCGTACGAGTACGGCGTCCCCGGGGCGCGGCACGCGATCCTGAACGGCGACCGTGCCGCGGTCACCGAGCTGGAGCCGGTGCGATGAGCAGGCACGTGCTCGTGATCGCGAACGAGACCGCGGCGTCGAGGAGCCTGATCGAGAAGCTGCGCGAGCGCGCGGCCGAAGGCGATCCGCTCGTGACCGTGATCGCCCCGGTGAACCAGCCCACCGAGGGCTATGTCGTTTACGAGGACACGCGGCGCGCCTCGGCCGGTCGCAGGCTCGACCAGACGCTTGCTGCGCTCCGCGCGGCGGGCATCCGCGCGAACGGGATGGTCGTCGAGACCGAGCCGGTGGCCTCGGTGCGGGACGCGCTGGCCCAGCTCGAGCCGCCGGTCACGGAGATCGTCGTCTCCACGCACCCCAAGGAGCGTTCCGGCTGGCTCCGCCGCAACGTCATCGACCGGGTCCGCAAGGTGGCCGGCAGCCTGCCGGTGGAGCACGTTGTCGCCGACATGGCGGGCGAGGCGGAGAGGAACGTGCTCGTGATCGCCAACCGGACGCTCGTCGGCGGCCCCCTGGTCGAGCGCATCCGCGCGCGCTCGAGACAGGGGCCTGCGAGCTTTCTGGTCGTTGCGCCGCAGAGCCACGAGTACGGCGAGCAGCGTGAAGCCGAGCGGCGTCTGCGGCGGCTGGTCGCTGAACTGCGTGCAGAGGGGATCGAGGCGCACGGGCAGGTGGCGCACCCCGACCCCCACACCGCTGCGATGCAGGCCGTCCACGACGAGCGCATCGACGAGATCATCGTCTCGACGTTCCCGGGTGAACGCTCCGGCTGGCTTCGCCGCGATCTCGTCGAGCGGCTGCGCAAGGACGCGGGCGTGCCCATCGACCACGTCGAGGTCGAGCCCGAGGCCGCGGAGACGACGGTCTAGTGGCGACGCACGCCGAGGCCGAGCACCACGGGCCCCCCGAGGCGCACCTCAGCTCGCGCGTCGACCCGCGCGTGCTCGGGATGTTCCTCTTCATCGCGTCCGAGGTGATGCTCTTCGGCGCGTTCTTCACTGCGTACTTTTTCGTCCGGGTCGTCAGCGAGGCGCCTTGGCCGGAGCCGCCATTCCACCTGCCGAAGTTCGTCGCCGGCGTGAACACAGCGATCCTCGTCACGTCCTCGTTCACGATCCACTGGGCGCTCCAATCGATCAAGCGCGACAACCGAGCGGGATTGAAGGCGGGCCTCTCCCTCACGCTCGCGCTCGGCCTCGTCTTCCTGCTCACACAGGCCCGCGAGTACTCCCGCGTCGGGTTCGCGCCCCACGACGGCGCGTTCGGGACGATCTTCTTCGGGCTCACCGGCCTGCACGGAGCGCACGTCTTCGTCGGCCTCACCCTGCTCACGTTCGCGACCGTCCGCGCGTTCCGCGGGCACTTCTCGGCGGATCACCATCACGGCGTCGAGATTCCCGGGATCTACTGGCACTTCGTCGACGTAATGTGGATCGTGGTCTACACCACCATCTACATCCTCTGATGCAAAACCCGTTCCGGAGCGAAGAAGAGGCGTTTCGGTTCCTGCTGCGGTCGATCGCCTACTTCGCCCTGATCGTCGTGGCCGCCCTGATCAACAAGTGGCTGGGGCTCGTCGTGTTCGCTGTCCTGACCGCGGTGATCGTCTGGTGGCTCTTCTTTCGCGGTGAGGAAACGCGGCCCGTGCAGGTCGCGCCCACACGTCACAGTCCCGAAGGCGAGCGGCGGATCCTCGTCGTGGCGAACGAGACCGTCGGCGGGAGGAAGCTCCTCGACACGCTTCGTGAGCGCGCCGAGGGGGTCCGCGAGGAGGTGTTCGTCGTCGCCCCGGCCCTCAATTCGCCGCTCCGCCACTGGGCGTCCGACGAGGACCCGGCGCGCGCCCAGGCGCAGCTCAGGCTCGAGGATTCGCTCGCCAGGCTGCGCGAGGCCGGCGTGAACGCGAGGGGCGAGGTCGGCGACTCAGAGCCTCTCCAGGCCCTCGAGGACGCCCTGCGCACGTTCGCCCCAGACGAGATCGTCATCTCGACGCACCCGCCGGGACGCTCGCACTGGCTCGAGAAGGGGATCGTCGAAGCCGCGCGCCAGCGCTTTGCGGTGCCGATCACGCACGTCGTCGTCGACCTGCAGGCGGAGCGCGAAGAAGTCCGCTAGCCCTTGCGGTTCGCGGCGACCCACTTGGCGAGCGCTTTGATCTGCGCATCCGTGAGCTTGTCCTTGAAGGCCGGCATCACAGCGCCGCCGTTGCGGATCTGCTGCTCGATCCGCGGCACCGGGACCTGCAGCTGGTCGAGGTTCGGGCCGATGGTGCCGGTCGCGCCCGCGGCCGCGAACGTGTGGCAACTCGCGCAGTTGGCCTGGAAGAGCGCCTTTGGGTCGTTGCCGGTCGCGCTCCCGCCTCCGCCCTGCTGCTGGGCCTGCGCGATCGCAGTCGGATTCGCGGCGACGGAGGCCACGTAGCTCGCGATCGCGGCCATTGCCTGCTCGCGCTTCTGCTCGCTCAGGTCGCCGAACATCTGCGGGCTGTCGGGCTCCGGCATCGGGGGGATCGGGAAGCGCATCTGCCCGAGCACGACCTCGCGGATCGTGCTCTCGTCGAATTTCTCCTTCCGTGCCGCCGCGAAGGCGTCGTCGAGGCTCGGCCCGATGCCGCGAGGCGCCCCGGCGGCCGCGAGCTCGTGACAGCCCGCGCACTTCTCCTTGAACATCGCCTCGCCGTCAGCGCCCGCGGTGTCGACCTCGCCGAGCCCGCCGGTGCCGCAGCCGGCGAGTACGAGGATGGAGAGCAGCGCCGCGGCGCGCGTCACTACGCGGCGGGACCCGACGCTTGGAGCTGGTCGACCGCCTCGTTCCGCGTCGCGTAGATCGTGAAGACGCGGTCGAGGCCCGTGATCTCGAAGATCTTCGTGATGTTCCGGTCGCTGCAGACCAGCGAGAGCTGACCGTCGTTCGTCCGGAGCCGTTTGACGCCGCCCACGAGCACGCCCAGCGTCGTGGAGTCGATGAAGGTCGTGTTCGAGAAGTCGACGATCACGTTGCGGCCGCCCTGCGCGATCACGTCGAGAAGCTGCTGCTTGAACTCCGGAGCGGTGTAGAGGTCGACCTCGCCGGCGAGCGAGATCACGTACGCGGCGTCGCCCAGCTGCTCCGTCTTGATGTCGAAGTTCATCGCAACCCCCGTCTGCTTGAACCCGCCAGGACGCGCGGGAGTTTACCCGCCTGGCAGCGCCGAGACTTGGCTCTGCAGCTGCTTGATCCGGTCTTTCACGGCAGGTGCCGAGGGATCTTCCGGCGCCAGGTTGAGGAACCTCTTGTAGGCGGCGACGGCTGTTTTCGTATCACCCGCCAGCTCGGCGGTCTGAGCGAGCCCCAACTGGACCGACGGATCGCGCCTGCCGGCGTCGCTCTCGGCGAGCTGCTTGTAGACGCCGACCGCCTTCGTGTAGTTCTCCTGCATCTTTGCGTAGGCCTTGCTGAGCGCATCGTTGTACTTCGTGGAGATCGCGCTCGAGATCGGGTCGTTCGCGAGCGCCTGGCCGACCTTCGAGGTCGGCGGCGGCTGGAAGAGCTGGCCCGGGACGGCCTCCTGGAGCGCCGCGGATGCCGCCTGCGCCTCCGTCCGGTAGATCTCGGCCTCGCGGAGATAGAGCCCGGCGAGCTCCGTCTTCGCGTCTGCGTCGGTCCGGCGAAGCTCGACGTACTTCGCGAGCGGCGCGATCGACTCGGCGAGCTTGCCGTCGTTCTGGAGCGCTGTCGAGAGGTCGCGGTACGCCTGCGCGTCGCGGGGGTTCGCCTGGATCCGCTCCCGTGCCTTGCTCACCGACGGGCCGCTTCTCGACCCCTGGTTCTGCTGCAGGATGTCCTGCAGCCCGCCGAAGCCGGTGCCAACGCCGAAAAGCACGAAGCTGGAGGCGAAGGTGACCGCGAGGAAGACGAAGACCCACTTTGCGTGGGTGCGGAGCCGCGTGAAGAAGAGCGTCTCGTCGGCTACGCGAGCTCGCGAACGGGCTGGGGCGCTCCCGCGAGCATGCGTTCCCGCATGCGCGCTGCGGCGTCTGTCAGCTCGTGCCAATCCGTGACTCCCTTCTCATACCTCGGGCGACCCTCGACGAGAGTGAAGAGTACGCGCTCCGGCGACCCTCCAAGCACGACTGCGGCCGCCGGATCCTCGACGGGCAGGTAGGGAGAGCCCGCGAGCGAGACCACTGCGAGGTCGGCGCGCTTTCCCGGCGCCAGCGACCCCACCTCGTCCTCGAGGCGGAGGGCGCGGGCGGAGCCGAGCGTCGCGAGCTCGAGCGCCTCGGAGGCCATCAGCGCGTCGCCGCGCCGCTCGCGTGCCCGCGCCATATAGACCGCCGTCCGCAGCTCCTCGAACATGTCGAACGAGGGCGTCGATGCAGGGCTGTCCGTTCCGAGGCCGACGCGCACGCCCGCGTCGAGGAGCGCGCGCAGCGGGGCGATGCCGCAGCCGAGCAGGGCGTTTGAACGCGGGCAGTGCGCCACGCCCGCGCCGGTCGCCGCGAGCAGCGAGATCTCCTCCTCGTCGATCTGCACGCAATGCGCTGCGATCACTCGCTCGTGCAGTAAACCGCGTCCGGCGAGCAGGCGGATCGCGGTCGTGCCGAAAGGCGGCGCGAGCAGGTGCGCGTACGGCTCCCACGGTCCGGTCCCGTCGCGTACCCATTGCCGCTCCCCCGGGCTCTCGTCGAGATGCGTCGCAACCGGCACGCCGAGCGCATCGGCCGCGCCGTACAGGTCGGGCGAGACGGTGTACGGCGCGTGCGGAGAAACGCCCGCCTCCACGACCCCGCCGAGGTGTTCCTCGATCCGCGCGCGCTTCTCATGGAAGTCCGCGATGCGTTCCGGTTCTCGCCCGAAAACCTCGAGGTACACGACGGCGCGCAGGCCGAGCTCGCCACAGGCGATCGCCGCACTGCCGCTGAACGCCACGTCACCCGTCGTCGTGATCCCCGAGCGGAGGCACTCCACGGCGCCCAGGCGCGCGATCGCCAGCGTGCCGTCCCAGTCGAGATGGCGCTTCCGGGAGACGTGGGTCAGCAGCCACGGGCCGAAGTCGAGCGTGTCGCCGAACCCGGCGTAGACCGCGTACTCGAGGTGCGAGTGCGCGTTCACGAAGCCGGGCACGATCACGGATGCCTGGAAGACGCGGTCCGCCGGTCCGAGCTTCGCGAGCGACCCGACTGCCGTGACGCGGCCGTCCTCGAACGCGACCGCGCCGCCCTCGATGGGCGGCGCGTCGACGGGCAGAACCCAGTCCGCGGCGAGAACCGTCACGCCGCCGATGCTAGCTAGGTCCCGATCAGCGTCAGCGTGCGCTGGACCTTGTTTCCGTTCACGTCCCCCGCCTCCACCTGGAGCAGGTACGTGCGGCCGCGCACCGGCGTGAAGCGCGGCCGGAGGGTGATCCAGTTGTCGCGCTCGATCCGCACGACCGGCTGCTCGACCACCAGCAGCCGACCACGCTCGAACACCTTGTACGTGATGCCCACGGGCGAGTTCAAGCCGCTCCGGTACGCGAGCTTCGTCGTTGCGACGCGTACGGCAGGGCTCGGGAGGCCGCCCTTGACGAGCGCAGTCGCGTTGCGCGCGTCAACGGGCCTCGCGAGCACCGAGAACAGGTCGAATGCAGGCTTCTCGAGTCCACCGAACGTGAGCAGCCCGCTCTGCCAGAGGCTCACCGGGTTGTCGCGCATGATGAACCAGATCAGCATCTGGACCCGCGGGTTCCGCCGCACCATCGCGACCGCAGTCCGCAGGTACGCGGCCTGCTGGGTGTACGTGACGCCCTTGGGATCCTCGGGGCGCGTCTCGTGTCCGTACTCCGTCAGCCAGATCGGGACGTTCTTGCGACCGAACCACTTGTCGAGCGAGGCGCCGAACCGCGGCAGCGTCGTCATGCCGACGTTCGGCCAGCCAACCCTTTGCGTCGGCGGCTGGTTCGCCGGCGAGCCGTACGGATGGTGTGCGTATGCGTCGAAGCGCACCTTCGGCCGCGCCCTGGAAAGAAGCTCGGCGAACCTTCCCGGCGAGTGCGACGGAGAGGTCCGAAGCTTGCGCGCCGAGGTCTCGCCGATTGCCACGAGTGCAGACGGCGAGCCACTCTTGATGCCCGCGTACGCAGCGCGGTAGAGGCGCGCATAGACGTTCCCCGCCACGGAGCGGCGCTTCGCGTCGTACTGCGGCATCAGGAAGAGGCCGAGGTTCGGCTCGTTCCAGACCGAGTAGAAGCGCACGTACGGGAAGCCGCGGTAACGGCCCGAGTAGCGTGTCGACAGCGCGCGCGCGAAGTTGGTCAAGTCCGAGAGCCGCCGCGGCGAGCGGTTTTTCGCCGAGCCGGCCCAGTTGGGCGTCCCCCAGATCGTGAGCATGACCTCGATGTCCCGATCTTCCGCTTGGCGCACGAACTCGTCGAGGTCCTCCCAGCGGTACGCCGGGTCGAACGGATTCGCGCCGTTCGACGGCCGCCGCGGCGCGATGTTGAACCAGTAGACGGTCGTTTTCAGCACCGTCGAGTTCGCCTGCATCGCGCGATCGCGCATGTAGAACCGGTCCGGCAGCCACCGGAAGTACGGATCGTCCTGGAAGCCCATCCACATGCGTGGCGCGGCAAGCGCCGAGCCCGGCGCGGCAAGGGCGACCAGCACGGCGAGCAGGGCAAGGCGAACGAGGCGGGTCATGTCTGGCGGCTCCTCCTTGGCGGCGGGTGGACGTCTCCCCCTTGAGACGTCCAGACGAAAGTCAAGGTAGCGGCCGATCGTACGGATTTCGTTAGCTCTACAGGTCGACCGCGGCTTCTTCGGCCCAGGTCCGCTCCCAGCGCTTTTCCATCAGGACGGCGAGCCAGATCGACAGCTCGAAGAGCGCCAGGATCGGAATCGTCTCGAAGAAGAGCGAGACGAGGTCGACCGTCGGGAGAAGCACTGCGCCGAGCACGGCAAGGAACCAGCCCATGCGGCGGTTCCTGCGCAGGCGGTCCGCACTCAGGACCCTCAGACGCACGAGCGACAGGATGAAGATCGGAAGCTCGAAGATCAGGCCCATCCCGAAGAGCGCGAGCATGACGAACGAGAAGTAGTAGCTCGCACGAACCTGGTTGTCGTACAGGTTGCTGTCGTAGTTCGTCAGGAACCCGACCGCGCGTGGAAGGACGATGAAGTAGCCGAACGCGACGCCCGCGGCGAACAGCCCTGTGGCAAGCAGCACGAAGGTGGAGACGATGCGCTGCGTGTGCTCCTGGAACGCCGGCGCGAGGAAGCTCCAGAGTTGGTACAGGACGACGGGCAGCGCCAGCGCGAGTGCGGCGAAGATCGCCACCTTGACCGACGTCGTGAACGCCTCCGTGACGCCGAGTGTGACGAGCTTCTTGTCGGGGGGGAGCGGCTTGCTCAGCCAGCGTACGAGCCGCTCGTGGAACGCGAACGTAAAGGGGAAGAAGACCGCGATCGAGCCGAGCGCGATCAACAGGCGTGTGCGGAGCTCGCCGAGGTGCTCGACGAGCGTCGCCTCCTCGCCGTGGGTCAGGCGACGCGGCAGCCTGCGCGCCATGGGGGCCTTACGCGGTGTCGCGCTCGCGCGAGGTGACAACCGGATCGGCTTCCGGCGTCGGCGTGGCCGTCAGCTCGGGCCGGCGGTCGTCCTCGTCGTCGTCCTTGCCCTGGATCGAGTCCTTGAACTCGCGCATCCCGCGGCCGAGCGAACGCCCCATCTCGGGCAGGCGCTTCGGCCCGAAGACCAGCAGTGCGATCAAGAGGAGGACGAGGATCTCAGGGACGCCGATGCCGAAGGGCACGAGCCGAGGATAGCAGCGTTCCTGGGCCGAAACGAGGCCGTACCCGTTTTGCGTCCGGCGCCGTTACACCGGTGGCCTTCTGCGCGCAGGCCACGCCTACGAACCACGGAGACCCCGCCCGTGAGGCACCCCGGCAGTAGATCGCGACTCCTCGTTGCAGTCCTCGGAACGGCTGCTGCGCTCGTGTTCGGCGCGCTTCCCGAACCCGGGTCCGCAGCCTCGCGCGAGCTCGTCGTCCCTGACCGCGCACACATTGCCACGCCGCTTCCGGCGCACGCGGTGAAACTGCTGTCGGCCCGGTTCCTGGACGACCCGCCGGAAGGCTCCTGGCGCCTCTTCAGCACCGGGGTAACGTCGGTCGCGGTGTCGTCGAGTTACGCGAGCCCGGAGGAGACCGCGGTCCATTGGGGCAACTTCCTGACGCAGCTCGTGCACGGCGAGGAGCTCGGGGGGATGACGCTGTACCTCGGAACTCCCTCCGAGGTGAGTGAGCTCTGTGGGTCCTACGACGCCCTCGGCTGCTACGCGCCAGGCTGGACGCGGATCGTCGCGGTCGGCGAGAGCTCCGAGGGCGTCCGGCCCGAAGCCGTCGTCACGCACGAGTACGGCCATTACATCGCCGCCCATCGGCAGAACTCGCCCTGGAGAGCGCTCGATTGGGGCACGAAGCGCTGGGCATCCGCCATGAACGTCTGTGCACGTACGCGCAAGCACAAGATGTTCCCCGGCGCCGAGGACTGGGCGTATCCCCTCAACCCCGGCGAAGGATTCGCCGAGACCTACCGCTTCTTGAACGGCCAGCCGACCGGCACCGTCGGGATGGATTGGCCGATCGTCGACGAGCTGTTCTACCCGGACGCACGCGCCCTGCAGGCGGCGCGCCGCGACGTGCTCGCGCCGTGGACTCAGCCGACGAACGTCCGCCTCGCGGGTCGTCTCGATGCGACCGGTCACGTGAAGGTGACCGTGTCGACGCCGCTCGACGGCAACCTCGAGCTCGCCGCCCAGGGTGCGACGGTCGGCGGCGGCTCGGCGACGGCTCGCCGCGTCGTCTGTGGAGTGCGCCGAACACCGGTCGCCCTGACCGGAAAACCGCGGTCCGCGTTTGTGCTGAACGTCACTCGCCCGTAGCCGTCTACCAGTGGGGTGGGCTGACACACGCGACCACGCGTGTCGGTTTCTTCCCTGGGTTCCGCGAGCGCCGGGGCCGGTCGCCCCGGTAGTACGCCGCGTCGCCGGCCTCGAGCACGATCGGTTCGTGGCCCTCGAGCTCGAGCTCCAGCTTGCCCTCCACCACGTAGAGCCACTCCTCGCCGCCGTGGAGACCGCTCTCTACCCACTCGTTTCCGGGCGCATGGACCGCGAGCAGAGGCAACATCGTGTGCGAGGTCTGCGGCGAGAGCAGGCTGACGTCGAGATGCTCGCCCCGTGAGTAGAGGTGTCGCTGCTCATCCTTGCGGACGACGATCGGATCCGCCTGCGGACGATCTTCGAAGACCTCCTCGAACCAGACCCCGTAGAACTGGAGCAGGCGCACCAAGCGGCCCATGGTGAGGTCGCTCTTGCCGTTCTCGACGAGCGAGATGAACGACGACGAGAGACCCGTCGCCTTTGCAACGTCCGCGAGCGAATGACCCCGCTTGAGCCGCAGCGCGCGGAGTTTCGAACCCAGCTCAGGCTCGATCACACCCGAAGAGGCTAGAGCAGAAGGGGCGGAAGCGTTTTGCCTCCGCCCCTTCTTCGTCACTCGACGATCGACGTGAAGCGTTTCGCGACGTGTTTTGCGGTACGCCACGCGAGTGCTTGGATCGTCTGCGTCGGGTTCTTGTTCCCGCTCGTCGGGAACACGGCGCCGCCGAGGATGGCCAGGTTGGGGACCTCGTGCGACATCCCCCACTTGTCGACGACGCTCGTCTCTGGATCGTTCCCCATCCGAGCGCCGCCATAGGCATGACTGTTCACCGCGATCGGGAACGCGGGGAACGTGGTCCACGTCTCAGCCGCTCCGGCCTCCTGCACCCATTGCTCCGACTTCTCCTGGAGGAACTCGTAGCGCTTTTTCTCCTGGTCATGAAGGTCGAACGTGACCCGTAGTACCGGTTGTCCATACTGATCCTTGGCGACGGGGTCGAGGTCGAGGAAGTTGTCCTCGTACGGCAGGCTCTCCATCTGCACCCCCACGCCGCCGATCGAGTTGGCGTTCTTGTGGAGCCACTCTTTCCACTCGGCTCCCCAGCGCGGCCCGTTGGGCGGAGCGGTCCGCCCTGTGCCGATCGGCTTGGCCTCCATGCGCGCGTCGAGAATCCCGCCGCCGACGAAGCCGAGACCGGTGTGGTCGAACTGGTCATCCGTCCACATATCGCTCGACGTGCGCTGCGCTCCCGGGCCACCGAACCGATTCAGCTTTCGCCCCGGGAAAACGCCGTCGACGCCGCCGTACATGTGGCTGATGTAGTTCTTGCCGACCTGGCCGTGGTTGTTCGACAGTCCGTTCGGATACGCGGCGGACTTCGACAACAGCATGAGGCGGACGTTCTCGTACAGGTATGCCCCGAGCATCACGACGCTCGCCGGCTGGAAGTACTCCTGGCTGCCGCGTACGTAGCGCACACCCGTTGCGCGCCCGTTGCGGTCGACAACCACTTGCGTGACCCGGGCCAGCGTGACGACCGTCAGCTTCTTGGTCTTCCGTGCGTGCGGGATCGCGTTCAGGAACGTCGAGCCCTTGGCATTCACATGGCAGCCGTTGAACGTGCAATGGCCGCAGTACTCGCACGCCGGTTGCCCGCGGTAGGTCCTGGACAGGATCGACGCGGGTCCCGGGTACGGCTTCCAGCCGAGCCGCCGCGCCGTATCGGCCATCAGCTCGGTCCAGCCGGTGCGCCGGAGCGGCGGGTTCGGGTATGCACGTGCGCGCGGACCTTCGAGGACGTTGCCGCGCGGATCGAGCTTCCCCCTGATGTTTCCTGCTCTCCCGGATACACCGATCTCGTACTCGACCTTGTCGTAATACGGCTCGAGTTCCGCGTAGCTGATCGGCCAGTCGGCGACCGTCGAGTTCGGCGGGAGTGCACCCGCGCCGTAGCGTTGAACCGTCCGCGAGCGGGTCTTGAAGTTGAACGGCGTCAGCCGCCAGCTCTCCATCCCGTAATGGATCGACGAGCCCCCGACCGCGTTCACCATCGGAATGGCGATCGCCGGCGGCCCGGCGGTCTGTGACGCGTTCAGGCGGTGAGTCGGCAGCTCCTTGTTGAACTTGTTTCGCGACATCCACGCGCGGATGTCGTTACGGATCTCGTCGGACGGGAAGTCGCGAACGTTGAGCCACGGGCCCGCCTCGAGCCCGATCACGTCGAGGCCTGCCCGTGCGAGCGGGAGCGCTGCGATCCCGCCCGCCGCCCCGAGGCCGACGATCACGACGTCGGTCTTCTTGAGCCTAATCGCCATGGTCGCTCCCTCCCGGCCTGAAGATCGCGAAGTCATAGGTCGACTTGTGCACCGGCTGCACGGTTGCCTCGAGACGCTGGTCTGCCGCGGGCAGGTGGAGCTTGATCCCCGGGTAGGAGATGAGGTCCCAACCCGCGAAGTTCGCGTTCCCGCCGTAGTACGGGTCGCCGAACATTCCTTGGATCGCGTGCTCGCGGATCGTCTCGAAGAACGCGCTGGAGCTGGGGACGAAGCCGGCTGCCATGTTCGTCTCCAGCGCTGCGAGCACGGCGTCCTGCTTGGTGGCCGGCAATGCCGAGAACGCGGCACCGTGCATCGATGTCGCGTACTCGTCGAGCGCCGCGAGGTTGGCGGAGTAAAAGCCCTGCAAGCTCCTGAGCTCGCCGTTGAGTGCGAGGTCGATGTAGCGCCCAACCCTGGCCTCCGCCGCTCCGGCACCGCTGCCTTCGCTGGGGATCAGCCTGGCGACGATCGCATCGACGGTCGCGGCTTCCGTCGATGTAAACGTCTCGCGCTGCTCGCGCTCGAGTGCCGCGGCCGCGGGCGATATCGCCACCCCGGCCGGAAGGGTCGCGACGACTCCGGCGACCCCGGCGCGACGCAGGAGATCGCGTCGTGACCACCCGCGGCGTTCGGTCGTGTCCATAGGTACCTCCTCTTGACGACGACCGCGAGTGTCCAATATTTTCAAGTAAGGGTCAAGAAACTGAAGGAGGCGTCGTGCTGCGCTGGGTGTTGGTCTCGCTGCTCGCTGCCGCGGTCGCCGCGCCGGCAGCCTGGGCGGCAACCACGGATCGGGTCGTCATGACAGATCTCAAGTTCGCTCTGAGCAAGAAAACGGTTCCCCGAGGCGCGGTCACCTTCCGGCTGCGAAACAACGGCGAGCTCACGCACGACTTCAAGATCGCCGGGAAGAAGAGCAGGACGCTCCTGCCGGGGCAAAGCGGGACGTTGAAGGTGATCTTCAGAAAACCGGGCCGGTATGCCTATATCTGCACAATCCCGGGCCACGCCGCGGTAGGGATGAAAGGCGTCCTGGTCGTGAAGTAGCAGCGCGCCCCTCGGCTACACTGGATCGGCGAACGGCGTCCCGCCGTTCACCTTTGGAGGGGATTGGGTTCTTGGCCCTGCTAGAGCTGAAAAATCTGCACGTAGCGCTCGAGGACGGAACGGAAATCGTCAAGGGCGTCGACCTTGCCGTGGACACCGACCAGGTGCACGCGATCATGGGCCCGAACGGCTCGGGCAAGTCGACGCTCGCCTACGCGCTGATGGGCCACCCGGCCTATCGGATCACCGAGGGGCAGATCCTCTTCGACGGCGAGGACGTGACCGACGTGGGCGCCGACAAGCGTGCCCAGCGGGGTCTTTTCCTGGCCTTTCAGTATCCGCACGCCGTCCCAGGCGTCACCGTGACGAGCTTTCTGCGGAGCGCGATCAACGCGATCCGCAAGGCCCGCAAGGGCGGCGAGGACGACCCGATCGCGGTCAAGGAGTTCCGGACCGAGCTGCTGGCCGCGATGGACCGGCTGAAGGTGCCGCGCGAGCTGGCGCAGCGCTACCTGAACGACGGCTTCTCAGGCGGCGAGAAGAAGCGGGTCGAGATCCTGCAGATGGCGATGCTGAAGCCGCGGATCGCCGTGCTCGACGAGACCGACTCGGGCCTGGACATCGACGCCCTGAAAATCGTCGCGGCGGGCGTGAAGGACCTCGTCGGCCCCGAGATGGGGGCGGTCGTGATCACTCACTACCAGCGGATCCTGAACTACATCACCCCTGATTTCGTGCACGTCTTCGTCGGCGGGCGTATCGTGGAAGAAGGCGGGCCCGAGCTGGCGCATAAGCTCGAGGCAGAAGGGTACGAGGCGTTTGCGGAGGTGAAGGCGTAGTGGCACAGACCGAGACCGAAGTCGTCCAGGGGATCGGCTCCGACTACGAGGCGAAGTACGGCTTCTCGAACCCCGACGAGGCCGAGGACTACTTCTTCAAGTCCGGCCGCGGCCTGAACCACGAGATCGTCGACGCGATCTCTTCGCACAAGAACGAGCCCGACTGGATGCGGAAGTTCCGCCACAAGTCGCTCGACTACTTCCTTGCGCGCCCGCTTCCGATGTGGGGCGGCAACGTCTCCGACATCGACTTCGACAACATCTACTACTACATCCGCCCGACCGAGAAGCAGGCCGACTCCTGGGAGGACCTCCCGGCCGACATCAAGGACACGTGGGACAAGCTCGGCATCCCGGAGGCGGAGAAGAAGTACCTGGCCGGCGTCGGCGCGCAGTACGAGAGCGAAGTCGTCTACCACAAGCTGCAGGAGGAGCTCGAGAAGCAGGGCGTCCTCTTCCTCGACATGGACTCGGGTCTGCGCGAGCACGAGGACCTCGTCAAGCAGTACTTCGGGACGATCATCCCGCAGAACGACAACAAGTTCGCGGCACTGAACTCCGCCGTCTGGTCTGGCGGCTCGTTCATCTACGTGCCGCCGGGCGTGAAGATCGAGATGCCGCTCCAGGCCTACTTCCGGATCAACGCCGAGAACATGGGTCAGTTCGAGCGCACGCTGATCATCGTCGACGAGGGCGCATACGTGCACTACGTCGAGGGTTGCACGGCGCCGATCTACTCGTCCGACTCGCTGCACTCGGCCGTCGTCGAGATCATCGTCAAGAAGGGCGCACGCTGCCGCTACACGACGATCCAGAACTGGTCGAGCAACGTCTACAACCTCGTCACGAAGCGCGCGGTCGCGTACGAGGACGCGACGATGGAGTGGGTCGACGGGAACCTCGGCTCGAAGCTGACGATGAAGTACCCCGCGATCTGGCTGCTCGGCGAGCGGGCGCACGGCGAGGTGCTGTCGATTGCGTTCGCCGGCAAGGGCCAGCACCAGGACGCGGGCGGCAAGGCGGTGCACGTCGCGCCGAAAACGACGTCGGTGATCACGTCGAAGTCGATCTCGAAGAACGGCGGGCGCGCCGGCTACCGCGGTCTGCTCGAGGTCGCGAAGGGCGCTACGGGCTCGAAGTCGAAGGTCGTCTGCGACGCGCTGATCCTCGACGAGGAGTCGCGCTCGGACACCTACCCGTACATCCGCATCGACGAGAACCAGGTCGACATCGGCCACGAGGCGACGGTCTCGAAGATCGGCGAGGAGCAGCTCTTCTATCTGATGTCGCGCGGTCTCTCGGAGGCCGAGGCCTCTGCGCTGATCGTGTCGGGCTTCGTCGAGCCGATCACCAAGGAGCTCCCGCTCGAGTACGCGGTCGAGATGAACCGGCTGATCCAGCTCCAGATGGAGGGGTCGGTCGGCTGATGGGCGCTCCGAACCGGTAGCCCGGTGGACAGAGCGGAAATGCTCGAGCGGTACCGGTCGCTGCCGCTACCGACGACGTCGGACGAGCCGTGGCGCTTCACGGACCTGCGCGGCTTCGATCCCGATTCGTTCAGCGCGAACGGCGCGTCGTCTATTGCGACGGTTCCGGGGATGCTGGACATCGACGTCGCCGGCGTCGCGACCGTGTCGGAGGCAGGGATTGAGATCGAGAAGGCTCCGGAAGGGATCACGTTCGAGCCGCTTCCCGAGGACTTCGAGCGCCTCGGAACTCTCGTCGGCCACGACGAGAAGTTCGCCGCGCACAACGCGGCCCTGTGGAAGCACGGCCTGCTCGTCGTGATCCCGCGCGGGGTCGTGGTCGAGCAGCCGCTCTACGTGCGGATCGCGAACTCGGTCGAGAACGGCTCTGTGTTCTTCCGCTTGCTGGTCGTGGCCGAAGAGGGATCGCGGGCGACGCTGATCGAGGAGTACACGTCCGCGTCCCCGGAGCTCTCGGGCTACTCGAACGCAGTCGCGGAGCTCTTCGTCGAGCAGGCCGCGAAGCTCGAGTACGTCTCCCTCCAGAGCTTCTCGACGGAGACGTGGCACTTCGCGACCCACCATGCGAGCGTCGGCCGCGACGCTGAGCTCGACTGGGTCGCCGGCGGCTTCGGCTCGAAGAAGGGCAAGACCCGCATCCAGAACGACCTCGCAGGGCCTGGCGCGACCTCCCGAGTCACGGGCGCGTACTTCGCCGACGGGGAGCAGCACCTGGACTACGACACCTTTCAGGAGCACATCGCCCCGTCGACGACGTCGGACTTCGCCTTCAAAGGGGCGCTGCGCGACTCGGCTAGCGCGGTCTGGCGCGGGATGATCCGCGTCGAGAAGGACGCCCAGAAGACGAATGCGTACCAGGAAAACCGGAACCTGATGCTCTCCGAGAAGGCGCATGCCGACTCGATCCCGGGCCTGGAGATCCTGGCGAACGACGTCCGCTGCACCCACGGCGCGACGCTGGGACAGGTCGACCGCGAGCAGCTCTTCTATCTGATGGCGCGAGGCCTCTCCCGCGCGGAGGCGGAGCGCCTGATCGTGCGCGGCTTCTTCCAGGACATCCTCGACCGCATCGAGCTCGAGCCTGTGAGAGAGACGCTCGGTGAAGCGCTGGAAGCACGAATTCCTCAGGCCTAGCGGGCGCGGAAGGACCGCACGACGTTGTCCGCACCTAACATGTGTCGGGCGAAGGCGTAATCAGCATCGACAAAAGGAGCTGGATGGCCAGCAAGAGACAGACGACAATGGCGAAGTTCGCGCGCGAACGACGGGTCCTGGAGAAGCGCGCGCGGAAGCAAGAGAAGAAGCAGGCCGTGGCGGCCGCGAAGGTCGCCGAGGCGACCGGGAGTGCTCCCGGGGGTGCGTCCGAGAGCGAGGCGTCGCCGCAGAGCGACTAACGCGAGCGAGGGCGCATCCTGGACCGCGCCGCTGATTCCCCTTCAGGCCTCGATCGGGACGTGCCCCGGCTCGGCTGCGACGCGCTGGAGCCACTCACGCACTGCGGGGTAGGGGCCCAGATCAAAGCCGCCCTCGTGCGCGACGTGCGTATACGCGTAGAGCGCGATGTCCGCGAGCGTGAGGCCGTTCCCGACGAAGAACTGCCTGCCGTCGAGATGCTGCTCGAGCACAGCGAGCGCCCTGTGTCCCGCCGCCTGCCGCTCCGGAACACGATCCGCGAACGCCTCCGCGCGGCCTGAGTAGGCGAGCCAGAAGCGCACGACCGCGATCGCCGGCTCGTGGTCGTACTGCTCGAAGAACATCCACTGCAGCACCTGCGCGCGCTCGTAGGCGTCCTGCGGGGCAAAGCGGGTGCCTTCGCCGAGGTACCTAGTGGTTGCGGAAGTCGACGACGAGCCGCGCCGGATCGTCCAGCGTCGTCACGCGGAAGTCGACGCGGTCGCTCAGCCCGATCGCCCACGAGAGAACGGCCTCGAAATCGCTGATCTGCACGGCCTCGACGATGACGGACGTACCGGCCTGCTTGCCGCCGATCCTGCGCGGGCCTTTGTACACGAGCTCGCCCTCGTTCTTGCTCAGGTCGAAGCCCGAGGCGAGCTCCATGCGCACGTGCACGAAAACCTCCCCGGAGACCTTGATCACGTTGCCTGACCCGTCCTGGCGGAGCGGCGGCTTGACGTACTCGACGCGGTAACCCGGGAGGACGTCCTTGAACTGGAAGACGACCCGGTCGTACCCCTCATGGCGGCCGACCGAGACCCGCTCGAGCAGCGCCGTTTTCTTGCCTTCGGGCTGCACGCTCACCGGTTCGGTCCCGGCCCCTTCGAGCGTGTCGATGCCGCCGGCGCTCGTCTCGGTGCGCGTGCTCGTGCCGGTCGTGGCGGGCCTCGTGGGCTCGCTCTGCTCGGAGCTGTTGCAGCCTGAAGCCCAGACAGGCAGCGTCGCTGCGATCAGGAGCGGTGCTAGGAGGCCCAGGCGGATCGGCACAGCGTAGTCCGGAGCTGCAAGGAGTTTGCGTAGAGGAGGTTAAGGGCGGCCCTCCAACCGGGAGGTCGCCTTTCACAGCTTTCGGTGTTAGCGTCGAAGCGTGCTCCGTGTGCGCTGGGTCGCGCCGGTCGCGGCGCTTCTCGCGCTTTTCCTCGCCACGCCTGCTGCGCCCGTCACCGGCCAACAACGCGTGCTCCTCGTGCCCGCGACGTGGGGGCCGGAGCCCTACGGACCCGGGCAGATTCAGTCTGTCGTCCGCGAGGCCGAGCGGTTCGTTCAGAGGTCCTCGTCCGGACGCCTGACGCTGCGCATCGACATCATGCGTTGGTCGGACGTGCTCGTGCGGCCTGCGAGATGCTCGGTGGACTGGTGGGACGGCGGCGTCCCGCGCGCGGTGACAGTGCCGGGGAAACGCGCCGCTGAGCTTGCAGGCTTCCGGCTCGGGGCCTACGACCGAGTCGTCTACGTCATTCCGGCCTCGCCGTGTGTCTCGGGCGGCGTCGCCGACGGACACGAAGTGATGCTCGACGGTGCCTTCAGCACTCCCTTGCTCCTACACGAGCTCGGCCACACGTGGTCGCTTGCACACGCGAAATCGACCCTGTGCCTCGTGCTCTGTGGCCGGGACGAGTACGGCGACTTCTACAGCGTGATGGGCGAGGGAATGGACGACTTCACCGTCTTCGAGAAGCTCTCGCTGGGCTGGCAGCCGCGCGTCCAGGTCGTCCGCGGCGGAGGCACGTTCACGCTCGGGCGGGCCGATCGTCCGGGTTCGCTCCCCGTGGGCCTGCGGATTCCCATGGGTCAGGTCGATTACTGGTTCGAGTACCGCCCGGCGCCCCACGTGACGAATCCCGATCACGCAGGCTTGCCGGGTGGCCTCCTGGTTCGGTTTGTCGACAAGCTCGACATCGTCGCGGGGCAGGGTCCGCCGGAGATCCTGCTGTTGGATCCGAGCGCCCGCGACCGTCCGGCGATGCTGCCCGGCGAGCATTTCAAGCTCAAAGGCGCTTTCATCATCCAGTTCGTCAAGCGGATCGGTGGAGCTGCCGTCCTGCGGGTCACCCGGCCCACTCCCCGAACGTAGTCAACGCGGCGCCCGACGGCTTCACGCGCGAACTAGCGGCTTGTACTTGATCCGATGAGGCTCGAGCGCTTCGGCGCCTCGAGTCTCCCTGACCCAATCCGCGTACTCCTGCCAGCTGCCCTCGAACCACGTCGCCTGCGAGTCGCCCTCGAAGGCGAGGATGTGCGTCGCGATGCGGTCGAGGAACCAGCGGTCGTGGGAAATCACCACGGCGCAGCCGGCGAAGTCGAGAAGCGCCTCCTCGAGTGCGCGCAAGGTGTCGACGTCGAGGTCGTTCGTCGGCTCGTCGAGCAGGAGCACGTTCCCGCCGCTGCGAAGCAGCTTCGCGAGATGGACGCGGTTTCGCTCGCCCCCGCTCAGGTTCGAGACCCGCTTCTGCTGGTCGCCACCCTTGAAGTTGAACCAGCTCACGTACTGGCGAGAGTTCACCTCGCGCTTGCCGAGCTCGATCGTGTCGTGACCGCCGCTGATCTCCTTCCAGACGGTGTTCGCAGGATCGAGCGCGGCGCGCGACTGGTCGACGTACGCGAGCTCGACCGTCTCGCCGACGCGTAGCGCTCCGGAGTCGGGGTGCTCCTCGCCGACGATCATCCGGAAGAGTGTCGTCTTGCCGGCGCCGTTCGGACCGACCACGCCGACAATTCCCGCGGGCGGGAGCGAGAAGGAAAGTCCTTCGAAGAGGAGGCGGTCGCCGAAGCCCTTCGCAACCTCGTCCGCCTCGATCACGACGTCGCCGAGACGCGGGCCCGGAGGGATGTGGATCTCGACCTTGTCCAGCCGCACGGCCTGCTCCTCCGCGAGCAGCTGCTCGTACGCGCCGAGGCGGGCCTTCGACTTCGCATGCCGCGCGCGAGGGCTCATCCGCACCCACTCGAGCTCGCGCGCGAGCGTGCGGCGCCGGGCGGACTCCTGCTTCTCCTCGGCCGCGAGTCGCGCCTGCTTCTGCTCCAGCCACGACGAGTAGTTGCCTTCGAACGGGATCCCGCGGCCGCGGTCGAGCTCGAGGATCCAGCCGGCGACGTTGTCCAGGAAATAGCGGTCGTGCGTCACGGCAACGACCGTTCCCTTGTACTCCGCGAGAAAGCGTTCAAGCCACGCGACCGACTCGGCATCCAGGTGGTTCGTCGGCTCGTCGAGCAGCAGGAGGTGCGGCGCCGCCAGCAAGAGACGGCAGAGCGCGACGCGGCGCCGCTCGCCGCCCGAGAGCGTCGTCACGTCGCGGTCGCCCTCCGGCAGCCTGAGCGCGTCCATCGCCCGGTCGAGCGTCTGCTCGAGCGACCAGAGATCGCGCCGGTCGATCGCATCCTGGACCTTCGCCTGCTCCTCGAGCAGCGCGTCGTAGTCGGCGTCGGGCTCTGCGAATGCAGCTGAGATCGTGTTGAACCGGTCGAGCAGGTCGCGCGCCTCGCGCACTCCGTCCTCGACGTTGCCGCGCACGTCCCTTGACTGGTCGAGCTCGGGCTCCTGGGAGAGCAGCCCCACGGTGGCGCCCGGCGCAAGCTGCGCGACACCCGAGGACGGCTCCTCCAGGCCGGCCATGATCCGGAGCAGCGTCGATTTCCCGGCGCCGTTCGGCCCGAGCACGCCGATCTTCGCTCCCGGGAGAAATGAGAGCGAGATGTTCGCGAGTACCTGCCGCTCGGGACCGTAGAACTTGTCGGCGCGGTACATCGTGAAGACGTAGTCACTCACAGCCGCGCCACGATAGCGGCGGTACGGGACCGGAGGGCGTAAAGTCGCCTCGATGAGCGGGTGCTGCACTCCCGGCGCCTACGGGAAGGTCTTCGGGAAGAAACAGGCGCGGAAGTACCTTCGGAAATACCGGAAACAGGGGCTTCCGGCCGACGCGCGCTTCGGAATCGACTTTCTTGCCGGCCGCGGGATCACGGGCGGAACCGTGCTCGAGGTCGGCGGCGGGATCGGCGCAGTGCAAGTCGAGCTCGTCGAGCACGGCGCCGATCACGTCTGCGGTGTCGAGCTTTCGCCGGAGTACGAGGAGGCCGCTGCCGCGCTGCGCGAAGAGAAGGGCGTGTCCGAGGAGCGGGTGGAGCGGCGGATCGGCGACTTCGTAACGAACGCCGACTCGTTGAGCGACGCCGACGCGGTGGTCCTGTTCCGAGTGGTGTGCTGCTATCCGGACTACCCGGGTCTGCTCGAGGCTGCCGCAGCGAAGGCCCGGCGATTCCTGGTCGTGTCCTTTCCCCCGGACGGCTGGGCCGCGGGCGCGTTCGTCGCGCTGATGAACGTGTTCCTGCGGCTGAGTCGAAGCGAGTTCCGGATCTACGCGCACTCGCACGCGGGGATGATCGCGGTCGCCGAGCGCCACGGCTTCCATCCAGTGGCGAGACAGCGCAGCGGGCTCTGGTCGACGGTCGCTCTCGCGATGGGGTAGGGCGCGTGGCGTTCATCCTCGGCCTGATCCTCTTTGTCGGGGTCGTCGGCTGGCTCGATCGTCGAATCCCCTGGCCTCACGAGCCCGGCTAGTGGTCACGGGCCATTTCGGGTTCGCTGCAGCCGTGAAGGCTCGCGAGCGGTTCGTCCCCTTGTGGGCGCTGATGCTCGCGACCGTCTGGCTCGACGTCCTCTTCATCCCGCTGTTTGCGACCGGTGCCGAGACGATCGACGATGCGCCGGGGACGGACGGCGGCTACGGGGACGTGATCATCCATGCCGACTACACGCACTCGTTGGTCGGTGCGGCTGTGATTGCGGTCGTGACCGGGTGGATCGCAACCCGCTGGTGGGGCGGGCGCGGCGGGATCGTGATCGGCGCGGTCGTTTTCTCCCACTGGGTCCTCGACCTGATCGTCCACCGCGACGACCTGGCGATCCTGCCCGGGAACATCGGCGACATGCGCGTCGGCTTCGGACTGTGGAAATCGCACTGGGCGGCGGCGCTCGCCGAGGCCGCGCTCCTCGTCGTCGGTGCCTACCTGTACCGGCGTGCCGCCACCGACGTCTCGCGCGCTGCGGGTCAACCTCCGCGCCGCGCCAACCTCGTCGCGGCGTTGCTCTTGCTGAGCGGGATCGTCGTGCTCCTGACCGACGTCTTCCTCGGCTAGGACTGCGGTTGCGGCTGTCGCGAACCGCATTCTCATGGCACTCTGGGTCTCGTGAGTGAGCTGCCGGAATTCGTCGCTCTCGGCCACGCGGGCTCCGAGCACTACGCCGGGCTGGAGACCTTTCCGAATCCCGGCGTGGTCTCGGTTGAGCTGACGAGCGACGAGCTGACGGCCGTCTGCCCGATCACCGGACAGCCGGACCTCTACGTCGCCTCGATCGAGTACTCCCCGCAGGACCTGTGCCTCGAGTCGAAGTCGCTCAAGCTCTACCTCTCGCGGTTTCGGAACGAGGGGGCCTTTTGCGAGGCGCTCGCGGTAAAGATCCGCGACGATATCGCGGAGGCGCTGCAAATAGACCGAAATCGCGTGGCCGTGACCCTCGAGCAGAAGGCGCGCGGCGGCATCACCATCACGGCCACGGCCTAGGCACGATGAGCGTTCTCCCGGCAGGAGTAGGACTCGAGTTCCCCGGGCACTCCTGGCTGGGAGCCGCCTGATGACCTCGGTGCTTGATCCGCAGATCGTCCTCTCGGAGATCGAGAGCTCGAATCGCCTCCTGATCCAGCAGGTCTTCAAGCCGATCGCGAACGAGTACCGCATCAGCATTCCCACACCCGGCTCGACGGAGGAAGGCCGGCCGCTCCTCTTCGTGAAGCAGAAGAAGCTGAAGGTCAAGGAGGACATCCGCTTCCGGACGTCACCCGACGACGAGTCCTACCTGTTCATGATCAAGGCGAAGAGCGTGTTCGAGGTGCGCGGCCGGTACGAGGTGCTCGACGCCGACGGCAACGTGATCGGCCTGCTCGAGAAGGATTTTGCCCGTTCCCTGCTCCGGAGCCACTGGCGCGTGCGCGATCCGGCCGGGGACGAGCTCTTCGAGGCGCACGAGGCCAACTGGATCATTGCGATCGTTCGTCGCGTCGCCGACCTCGTTTCCGACTGGTTGGCTGCGTTGACCTGGCTCCCGTTCAACTTCGTGCTCAAGCACGGTGACGAGCAGGTCGGGACGTATCGCCGAGTGCTTGGCAAGCTCCGCGACCGCTACGTGCTCGAGCTCGAGCCCGGCTTCGACGCCGACCGCCGGCTCGTGCTCGCGTTTGCCATCGCGCTCGACGCGCTGCAGGACCGCTAGAGCCGCTCTTCGAGCGCTGACACGCGCTCCTCGAGCCGACGCACGCGCTCCTCCAGGTCCGGCTGAGCCGCAGCAACAGGGACGGTCGGCAGCTCGTCCTCGCCGAGAAGCTGCTGGAAGCGCTCCTCCTTCTGACCCGGGCGGCGCGGGAGCCGCGCGACGAGCTCGCGCTGGATCAGGCCTTCGAGTGTTTCCGCAACCTCGTTGAGCGAGCCGAATGAGTACAGGCGATCGCTGCGCTGCTTCAGCTCGCCCAGCGTCTGCGGCCCGCGCAGCATCAGCACCGCGAGCAGCGAGAGCTCCGGGCCCGCGAGCCCGAGCGCGTCGTCGAGCAGGTGCCGGTACTTGACGGCACGGCTGCCCGGCCCGCTCGCGAGGCGCGCCCACTGCCTGTTCGAGAGCTTTTCGAGCGCCGCGCGAATCGTCGGCTCACCGTAATCGACGACGGGTTCACGGTTCGTCGACTGGTTGCACGCCAGGCGGAGAGCGTTCAGCGAGAGCGGGTAGACGTCGGGAGTCGTACGCTGCTTCTCGATCAGGCAGCCGAGCACTCGGAGCTCCGCGGCGTCTGCGTACATGCGCGGGAGCGTAGCGAGGCTTGACGCCTACGACGGCTATGCCTAGGATCCCTAGGTAATGCGCGGGGAGTCCGTCAAGGGACATCTCGATCTTCTCTTGCTCGCCGAGCTCGAGCGGGGTCCAGGTCACGGGTACGCGCTGATCGAGCGCCTGAGACAGCGGAGCGGGGGTGCGTTCGACTTCCCCGAGGGGACGATCTACCCCGCGCTCCACCGGCTCGAGCGGGGCGGGCTGCTGACGAGCCGCTGGTCGACGGGCGTCGCGCGGCGCCGCCGGATCTACTCGATGCGCCGGCGCGGCCGCGCAGTGCTCAAGGATCACCTGCGCGAGTGGCGGCTCTTTGCCCGTGCGGTCGAGCGTGTCGTGGGAGGCGCGGCGTGAGCGCCGTCGAACGCTATCTGGAGGAGCTCCGGGGGCGGCTGCCGCTGACGGTGCGCTCGCGCGTGCTCGCCGAGGTCGAGGACCACCTGCGGGAGTCGGCCCGTGAGGTCGGCGAGGACGAGGCCGTCGCCCGCTTCGGGCCCGTCCAGGCGCTCGCCGACTCGTACCGCGGGCGCGTCCGCTGGGTGCACGCCGCTCTCGGCCTGCTTGCCGCTCTCGCCTACCCCGTCCTCAGCTACCCGATCCCGGAGAACTCGCTTCCGCCGGCTCCCTGGCCGAACGTCGACGCGATGCCACCGGAGTTGGCCTGGAAGCGGGAATGGATCGTCGTCCTCTTCCTTTTCGCGGTGGTTGCGGGAGCCGGGGCGCTCGGCGGCTATCTCCGCGACCGCCGGCTGCTCGTCTGGCCGGCGACGCTTGCGCTCGCGGCGATCGGGCTTGCCGGCGCCCTTGGGACCGTGCTCAGGTTCGAGTGGCGCAGGTACGTCCCCGGAACGCCCGACGGCCTGCTCGTACTCGGGCCGCTGCAGGTCGCGGTCGCACTCGTCGGCCTGGCGCTCCTCGCCCGGGCGGCATCGCCGTCGCGCGTCTAGCCAGGGGTAGCATGGGCCGGGTGGCCGTAAAGACGATCCCGAAGCTCGACGCGCACAAGCTGCGCACGGACTTCCCGATCTTCGAGCAGGAGTTCCACGGCAAGCCGCTCGCCTTCCTCGACTCGGCTGCGAGCTCGCAGAAGCCGCGGCAGATGCTCGACGTGATGCGCGAGTTCTACGAGACGTCGTACGCCAATGTCCATCGCGGCGTCTACGAGCTCGCCGAGCGCGCTACCGCCGGCCTGGAAGGTGCGCGCGAGAAGGTGCGCGCTCTGCTGAACGCTCCCTCGACGCGCGAGGTGATCTTCACCCGAAATGCGACCGAGGCGATCAACCTCGTCGCCTACGCGTGGGGTCTCAACAACCTTCGGCCGGGCGACCTCGTCGTCGTGACCGAGCTCGAGCACCACTCGAACTACGTGCCGTGGCAGTACATCGCGGGCCGGACGGGCGCGGGCTTCCGCATGATCCCGCTCGACGAGAGCGGCGAGCTGCAGTTCGATGCGCTCGACGAGATCGCGCGCGACGGCGACGTGAAGGTGACCGCGGTGAACCTCGTCTCCAACTCTCTCGGCACGATCAATCAGGTCGAGCGCGTGACCGCGTGGGCGCGCGAGCACGGCGCGATCAGCGTGATCGACGCAGCCCAGGGGGCGCCGCACAAGGTCGTTGACGTGCAGGCGCTCGGGTGCGACTTCCTCGCGGTCTCGGGCCACAAGATGTGCGGCCCGAGCGGCGCCGGCGCCCTCTGGGGCCGTGCGGAGCTGCTCGAGGCGATGGAGCCGTTCCTTGTCGGCGGACACATGATCCGTGCGGTCAGCTTCGACAAGACGACGTGGGGCGAGCTGCCGCACAAGTTCGAGGCCGGCACGGCGCCGATCGCGGAGGCAGTGGGCTTCGGCGCGGCGATCGACTATCTGACGGAGATCGGGCTCGACGCGATCGAGCAGCACGAGCACGAGCTCGCCGCCTACGCGCTCGATCGCCTCGCGGAGCTGCCGTGGGTGACGACGTACGGGCCTCCCGCCGACCGGCGTGCCGGGATCGTGTCGTTCAACGTCGAAGGAATTCATCCACACGACGTGGCGCAGATCCTGGATCTGGAAGGCGTCGCCATCCGCGCCGGACACCACTGCTGCCAGCCGTTGATGCGGAAGCTCGGTGTCGCCGCCACGAACCGCGCGAGCTTCTACCTCTACACCATCCGCGAAGAGATCGACCAGCTCGTCGCCGCGCTCGAGCGTGTGCGTAAGGTGTTCGCATGAGCGAGTTCGACCAGCTGTATCGCGAAGTGATCCTCGACCACTACAAAAACCCGCGCGGGCACGGCGTGATCGAGGGTGCCGACGCGGAGGCCGAAGGGCAGAACCCGCTCTGCGGCGACGAGGTCTCCATCTACGTCGCGTTCGGCGACGACGGCGAGACGATCGACGAGGTGAAGTTCTCCGGGCGGGGCTGCGCGATCTCGCAGGCGGCCACGTCGATGCTCATGGAGATGGTGCAGGGTCGAACGGCGACCGAGGTGGCGACGCTCGAAAAGGACGCGTTGCTCGACGAGATCGGCATCCCGCTGACGCCAATCCGGCTCAAGTGCGCGATGCTGGGGTTGACCACGCTGAAGGTGGCTCTGCACAAGGCAAAGGGCACGCCTCTTCCCGAAGGCCTCGCGGGGTTCGACGAGCTGACACTCTCCTAGCCACCGTGGCGCTCATCGACGTCTGCCCGGTCGAGGAGCTGCCGCCGGGAACGATGAAGCTGGTCCCGGCGGGGTCGATCACCGTCGGCGTCTACAACTGCGGGGGTCGGCTCTACGCGATCGAGGACCGCTGCTCGCACGACGACGGGCCGCTTGCAGAGGGCGACTGGGAGCAGGACTCGTGCGTCGTGACGTGCCCGCGCCACGGGGCAACGTTCGACATCACAACGGGCAGACCGCTGACGTTGCCTGCGTACCTTCCGGTGGAGACGTTTCCGGTCACGGTCGAGAACGGGTTCGTCAAGGTCGACGTCGGATGACGGCAGCGAACCCCACGTAGCCCCTCGACGCAGACGTAGTACCGTGCGCCGGATGCTCGACGACCGCGTGCTCGACGTCCTCTCCCGCCTCGAGGCCGAGGACGCAGATGAGCGCGAGCGCGGGGTCACCGCCGCCGAGCGCTCGCGGCAGATTCCCCGCACGACGGGCCAGTTCCTCTTCGCGCTGGTGACCCCGATGAACGACTGCGGCGTGCTCGAGGTCGGCGCCTCGCGCGGCTACTCGACGATCTGGCTCGCGGCCGGCGTGCGCTATTTCTCCGGTCGCGTTGTCTCCCTCGAGAACGACCCTGCCAAGATCGAAGCCTGGCGGCGCAACATCGCGGACGCCGGGCTCGAGGAGTGGGCGGACTTGGTCGAAGGCGACGCGTTCGAGACGTTCCCGATGATCCAGGACGTGTTCGACGTGGTCTTCCTCGATGCGGAGAAGGGCGACTACGAAGTGCTGTTCGGACTTTCGCGGGACAAGGTCGAAGCCGGTGCCGTGATCATCGCCGACAACGTGCTCTCGCACGAGGACACGCTCGGTGCGTACTCGCGGGCGCGCCAGGCCGACCCCACGCTCGTCTCGACGACCGTCCCGCTCGACCGCGGGCTGGAGCTCTCGGTCGTCCTGCGTTGACGCGCCGCTTTCTAGGTTGACGCGTCATACACGGGAACCCCACCTCCCTCCCCGTTGGCGACGAGTCTAGCCCCGTCCCCTGTGCCGTGTCTGTCACGGAGAGCGCCGAGAGCGTGATGAAGCGTCCACAAGGCTGCCGCCGGGGACCATCGTCCCCCGCCGCCCGGACCGCTACATTGCGGCCTAACGCGGAAAGGAGGTGGTCCGGACTTGGAGATTTCCAGTAGCACGGGCAGCGGAGGTACCAGCGGGTAGGGGCGTGTCCCCGGGACCTACGGGGAACCGCCTAGCCAGCGTGGGGGACTCGCGTCTCGCGCCGCCGGTCTGACCGGCAGGAAGCGCCCCTATCAATCCACCGCTGGTAACCGAGATTGAGGGCCGGGAGACCGGCCCTCAATCCGTTTCGGGCTCTACCTCCGGGTGCCGAAACGCCTGTCCAGCCCGGCCTCGCCGACGAGGAACGCGGCAGCGAGACAGGCGAGGCCCCAGGCGATCCAATCCCCTGTCGTGTCGCCGACTGCGGCGACGACGAACAGGATCAAGGCAATCAGCAGCAGCAGTGCGCGCAAACCGAACATGCGTCTCCTTTCAGGTGACGGGCAGATGTTCGCCCGCGCGCGGCGCTCTTCCTGCTACCCAGGGCGCGCTGCAGGAGCCGCTTCTGGCGCGGCGTGGCCCTCGACCTCGAGGTGCGGAATCCATTCGAGCCAGCGCGGGAGGTACCAGCTGCGGTCACCGAGGAGCGCCATCACGCTCGGCAGCACGATCGTGCGGATGACGGTCGCGTCGATCAGCAGCGAAGCGGCGACGCCGAAGCCCATCTGCTGGAACATCACGAGCTCTCCGCGCGCGAACCCCGAGAAGACGGCGACGATGATCAGTGCAGCCCCGGTGATGATGCGCGCTGTGGACGCGACGCCCCAACCGACGGCGTCGCGCGTGTCTCTCATCTGGTCGTAGCGCTCGCGCACCCGGCTGAGCAGGAACACCTGATAGTCCATCGACAGGCCGAAGAGGACCGAGAAGAGGAAGAGCGGCACCCACGCTTCGATCGTGTCTAACCGCCGGAAGCCGAGCAGATCAGCGCCGACCCCGTGCTGGAAGACGAGCACCAGCAGCCCGTATGCCGCTCCGACCGAGAGGAGGTTGAGCACGATCGCTACCAGTGCGATCGCCAGCGAACGGAACGCGATCGTGAGCAGGATCAGGGTCAGCCCGAGCACGAACGCGAAGACGTACGGCGCTGGCTTCGTGACGTTGTCGAAGTAGTCGATGTTCTCCGAGGTCGTCCCGCCGACGAGGGGGTCGGCGTCTGTGCCCGCGAACGTCTGCGGGACGATCCGATCGCGCAGGTCCCTGGTCGCGGCGACGGCCCGATCGTCGGCCGGGTCGCCGCGCACGGGCACCTGGAGGTCAGAGACGCCGCCCCTTCCGCGCCTGATGACGCCGCGGCCGAAGCGCGGGTCGCCTCCGAGCCGATCGCGAAGGCGGGCGAGCCGATCGGAGCTGCCGACGACGAGGATGTGTGTCGGGTCGGTCGTCTGGGCCCCGAAGTCACGCTGCAGCGCGAGATAGCCGCGCTTGGAGGCAAGGTCGTCCGGGAACGTGCTCACGCCGGCGGTGCCGATGTTCATCCCCAAGATCGGCACGGCCGCCGCGACTAGGAGGGCGACGGAGACGGCGAGGCTCCAGCCGGGGCGGTGCAACACGCGGTTGACCACGGCGCGCCAGAAACGTCCTTCAGAGCTTGCCCGCCGGCGCCCGAAGTAGGGCAGGCGGAGGGCGTCGACGCGGTCGCGCAGCAGGCCGAGCAGCGCCGGGAGAAGTGTCATCGCCGCGAGCACCGAGGTGACCCCGACGAGGATCGCGCCCACGGCGAGGCTACGCATGATCGTCGACGGCACGAGTAGCAGTCCGAACATCGCGACGACGAACGCCGAGCCGCTGAACAGCACCGCGCGACTCGCCGTCGCCCCGGCGGCGCCGATGGCGTCGAGCGGCTCCCGGCCCAGCATGCGTTCCTCGCGGTAGCGCGAGATCACGAACAGCGAGTAGTCGATCCCGAGCGCGAGCCCCATGCCGGTGAGCATGTTCACGATGAAGATCGAGAGCTCGAACTGCTCCGAGAGCACGGCGACGAGTCCGAGCGCGGCGATGATCGAGAAGATTCCCATGAACAGCGGGACGAACCCCGCAACGACGGTCCCGAAGACGAGCAGCAGCACGATCAGGGCCGCGGGCAGACCCACCTTGAGCTCGCCGTTCCGCAGGTCGCTCTCCGAGAGCTTGTTGAAGTCGTAGTCGCGCGTCTGGTTGCCGGTGATCGCCGCGCTGAAGGCGTGGTCGGCATCCACGCGCTCGACCTCTGCGATCACGTCCCCCGCGTAGTCCGCGTCGTAGATGAAGAGCGGAATCAACATCGCGTCGCGGTCGCGAGAGACCTGCGAGGGATCGTGTGTTGCGTACCAGGTGTGCACGCTCGCCACTCCCTTGCTCTCACGGACATCTCGGCTCAGGTGCTGCACGTACGCTCGGAATTGCGGGTCGTCGACCGTGTAGCGGTCGGATCGCACGACGATCACGTCGGTGACGATCCGCTGCGGATCCGGGGGGAACGCGGCGAGGTAGCGATCGTCGGCGCGCTCCGACTGCGGATTGTTCGTCCCTTTGCCCTCGCTCGTGAGGCCCGTCAGCAGAAACGCGAGTGCGGCGATCGAGGCGGCGAGCACGAGGCCCCAAGCGGCCAGCGTCCGGCCCGGGCGGGCCGCGCACGCGCGGGCCATCCGTTCCGTCAGGCTCACGCGTCCACCCTGCCAGGGCCGCCCACGCCGCTCAAGGGCGTCAGGCCGCGCGCCGGAGCTGCTCGTCGAGGGGCACGAGCGGCAGCTTGAACGTCTCGACGGCAGCGGCGTCTTTCACGACGTTGTCGCCGTACTCGAGCATCTTCAGGAGGTCGCGGGTGAGCGGAATGTTCCCAGGGAGCCGCTCGGTGATCAGCGCGTTGACGCGCATCAACGAGATCGGCATGTGGACGCTCGGCCGCCGGATTCCGAGCGCCCGCTTGAGGCGCACCCAGAACTCGTTCCAGGTGACGACGTCCGGTCCGCCGAGCTCGAAGGTTCGGTTCGCGGCTGCAGGTTCGTCGACCCCCCGTGCGAAGTACGCGGCGACGTCGTCGACCCAGATCGGCTGGATCCGCTGCCGCCCCGAGCCGATGACGGGCGTCACGGGCGAGAGCTTCGCGAGGCGCTTGAACGTCGGCAGAATGCCGCCGTCGCGACCGAAGATGAAGCTGGGGCGGAAGATCACGTACTCGATCCCGGAACTCGCGACTGCGACCTCCTGCTCCCACTTCGCGCGGTAGTAGGGCACGAGGTCTTTCGTCTCCTCGCTCGTGCCGAGCGCGCTCATGTGCACGAAGCGCCCGACACCGGCTTCGGTTGCTGCGGAGAGCAGGTGGTTCGTCCCCTCGACCATGATCTTCCGGAACTGCTCCTCGGATCCCTGCCGGATCGCGACGAGGTGCACGACGGTGTCGCAGCCCTGCACGGCGATGCGCAGGCTCGCGGCGTCGGTCATGTCGCCCTCGACGACCTCTGCGCCGAGAGCGACGACCTTCGTGCCCTTCTTGCGGTCCCGTACGAGGCAGCGCACGTCGCGCTCGCGCTCGCGCAGCGCCTGCACGACATGCGGACCGACGAAGCCGGTCCCGCCGGTGACGAGGATCACGACTCGACCCGCTCGAAGTTCTGCCAGTAGCGGCTCGGCGTCGGGCCTCGCTGCCCCTGGTACTTCGAGCCGAGCTTGTCCGCCCCGTACGGCGTCTCTGCCGGCTCCGTCATCTGCACGAACGAGAGCTGCCCGATCTTCATCCCGTAGTAGATCGTGATCGGCAGGTTCGCGACGTTCGAGAGCTCGAGCGTCACATGGCCGTTCCAGCCCGGGTCGATGAAGCCGGCGGTCGAGTGGATGAGCAGGCCGAGCCGGCCTAAGCTCGACTTCCCCTCTAATCGGGCCACGAGGTCGTCGGGGAGCCTGATCCGCTCCAGCGTCGAGCCGAGCACGAACTCGCCCGGGTGGAGGATGAACGGCCGCTCGCCGTCGACCTCGACGAGCTCCGTCAGCTCGTCCTGTGGCTCGCGAACGTCGATGTACGGGTAGCGCGCGTTGTGGAAGACCCGGAAGAAGCGGTCTACTCGGACGTCCACGCTCGAGGGTTGGAGGAGCGACTCGTCGTAGGGATCGATCTCGATCCGGCCCTCGGCGAGCAGCCGCGAAATCGTTCGGTCGGAGAGGACCACGCGCCGATTCTAGGTACCCCCATCGGGCGGGTGGGCTGTCGGGCATTTCCTGTCGATACAAAGGCTGTGAAGGGTGGATTGCGGCTCCACCGCCTGCGGGCACGTCTGCGCTCGGACGAGCGCGGCATTGCGCTGATCCTTGCGCTCGGCGCCCTCTTCGTGCTGGGCGCGACCGGCGCCTCCATCGCCTACTACGCCACGTCGAACGCTTCCTCAGCCTCCCGCTCGTCTGCCGACAAGACCGCCGAGGCACTCGCGGAGGCCGGGCTGAACATCGCGTACGCCACGCTCTACAACGCGCCCGACCCACGCAACGGGCAGGCCGTGCCGCTCGGCTCGCGGCAGATGGAAGGCGGGACCGCGGAGTGGTGGGGCACGCTCGGCGGCTCGACCTGGGCGCTCGTCGGGCGCGGCACGGTCCGGAACCCGGCGGGGCCGCAGGCGCTCGTGCGTCGCCGCAGTGGGCAGGTCGCGATCCAAAGCGGACAGAAGGGCTCGGCGAACAACGCGATCTGGAACTACCTCTACGCCGACTCGCTCACAAGCTGCACGACGCTCTCGAACAGCGTCACCATCGACATCCCCCTGTACGTGCGCGGCGATCTCTGCCTGAACAACTCGGCGCAGGTGATCGGCTCGCACCTGCAGGTCGGCGGAACTGTCACGATCAACAACACCGCGCAGGTCAGCTCGACGGTGACGGAGGCGCACATCGGCGGCGGCTGCCGGCTCGGCGGCGGCCAGCTCCACAACCCGTGCTCGGGCGCCGATCACGTGTACGCGGCGGCGATCGACTCCTCGCCGAGCGGCCTGACGAAGCCGCCGGTCGACCTCGCGAACTGGTACGCGAACGCCGACGTGGGCCCGCACAAGACGTGCTCCGTGGGCTCGTTCCCGGGAGGCTTCGACAACGACGGCGTACTCAACCGCAGCCGCGGCCCCGTCGACCTCATGCCGACGAGTGCGTACGACTGCCGCGTGCTCGACGGTCAGGGGAACGTGATCGGCCAGCTGACGTGGACACCCGGCCAGGGCCAAGGGCCCGGCTCGCTGCTCGTGAAGGGCACGATCTACTTCGACGGCGACATCACGCTGACCGGCAACTCGTTCGGCGTCTACTCGGGGCGCGCGACGATCTACTCCTCCGGGAAGATCACCTTCTCGAACAACGCGAGGCTCTGCGGCTCGGCGGCCTGCGACGCGACCTGGAACGCGAACCAGGACCTGCTTGCGTTCATCGCCGGCAGCTCGACGGACGACGTCGGCTTCTCACTTGCAAACAACGCGAAGTTTCAGGGCGCCGTCTACGCCGTCAACGACTACTCCGAGTCGAACAGCGCCGACATGTGGGGCCCGGTGATCGCCCGCCAGCTCTTTATCTCGAACAACACACATAACCACTACGTGCCGTTCGGCACCCTCCTGCCCGGAATGCCGGCCACGTACGAGGAGGTCACGGTGCTCGCCCCCGTCCAGGGAGGCTTTGGGGAGTAGCGGACCGGGGGTCAAACGGGGCATACTCCCCGGTCCTTGGTCCTCCATCCCGTCGACCCGAACGCCCACTACCGGGCCCGACGGCGGAAGGCGCGCCGCCGGAGGCGCATCCGCCGAGCCGGCGTCACGGTGGTCCTCGTCCTTTGCGCTGCGGGTGTGGCGTACGCGGCGCGGACGATCTCCGATCGGCAGAAGTCGGGCGGGCCGACGGAGCGCGTGAACGTCGCCCAGGGCCCGACGCAGGGCGTCAGCCCCCTCAAGCCGCCGAAGACGATGCGGGGCGTGCACGTGACGATGGCGCTCGCGTCGACTCCCGGGAAGATCGACGAGTACCTCAACCTGCCGGGCCTGAACACGATCGAGCTCGACGTCAAGGACGAGAACGGCGAGGTCGGATTCGTGGCATCGGCCGTCCCGCTTGCGCGCGACATCGGTGCGGCCAAGCCGTACTACAAGCCGCGGCTGATGGCGAAGAAGATCCACGCGCGCGGCGTGTACCTGATCGGCCGCGTGGTCGTGATGGAAGACCCGGTGCTGTCTGCGGAGCGCCCCGACCTGGCGATTCGCACGACCGACGGAAGCCGCTGGCTGAATCATGCCGGGCTCGGCTGGGTGAATCCGTACGACCAGCGCGTCTGGGACTACGTCGTCGACATCGCCGAGGCGGCGGCGCGCACCGGCTTCGACGAGATCCAGTTCGACTACGTGCGGTTTCCGAGCGACGGCGACGTGGAGGCGATCGTGTATCCAGGGAAGACCTCGACACCGCCCGGCTGGGTGATCGCGCAATTCGCGCAGTACGCCGCGAAGCGGTTGAAGCCGCTTGGGGTGCGCGTGTCGGCGGACGTCTTCGGGCTCTCTGCCACGCGCGATCTCGGCATCGGTCAGATCCCGCGGCGGATCGGCCGCTACGTCGACGCGATCTACCCCATGGTCTATCCCTCGCACTACGGCTCCGGCGAGTACGACCTGCTCGACCCCAACGCGAACCCCGGCGCGACGGTGGCGTACTCGCTCCGCGACTTCAACGAGCAGGTCGCCCCGTTGAAGGCGAAGATCATCCCTTGGCTCCAGGATTTCACGCTCAACGGGCCGCCGTACACGCTCGAGGACATCCAGGCCCAGATCGACTCTGCCCGGCGCGCCAAGACCGGCGGCTACCTGCTCTGGAACGCCGCGGGCGTCTACACACCTGGCGCGGTCGAGGTTTCCCGCTGGAACGCTCGGTAACGCGCTGCCGCTAGGCTCACGCGCGTGGCGACGACTCGGACGATCGCGCTCCGCACGGAGATCCCCGGCCCCCGCTCGCGGGCGATCCTCGCGCGCAAGGCGAAGGTGATCGCGGATCCGCTCTCGATCTTCCTCCCGGTCGTGATCCAGGAGGGCCGCGGAGCGACGATCACGGACGTCGACGGGAACACGTTTCTCGACTTCACCGGCGGCGTCGGCTGCCTGAACGTCGGCCATTCACACCCGCGCCTGATCGAGGCCGCGCAGGAGCAGCTGACGCGCTTCAGCCACACCGACTTTACGATCGTTCCCTACGAGGTCTACGTCACGCTCGCCGAGCGCCTGCTCGCGCTGGCCCCGTTCCGCGGCCCGGCCAAAGCCGCGTTCTTCAACGCCGGCACCGAGGCCGTCGAGAACGCGATCAAGTTCGCGCGCTCGTACACGAAACGCCCGGCGGTCGTCTGCTTCGAGGGCGCGTTCCACGGCCGCACGCTGCTCTCGATGACCTTGACCTCGAAGACGCGTCCGTACAAGGCCGGTCTCGGGCCGTTCGCGCCGGAGATCTATCGGGTCCCGTTCGCGCAGGACTATCGCGGCCCGGACACGAAGACTGCGCTCGCCGCGCTCGAGCGAATGTTCACGACGCAGGTTGCGTCCGAGTCGGTCGCGGCGATCGTGATCGAGCCCGTGCAGGGCGAGGGCGGATTCGTCGTCGCGCCGCGCGAGTTCCTGGTCGGCATTCGGCGCATCTGCGACGAGCACGGCATCATCATGGTCGTCGACGAGGTGCAGACCGGGTTCGGCCGCACGGGCCGCATGTTCGCGGTCGAGCACTACGGGATCGAGCCCGACCTGATGACGATCGCGAAGTCGATCGCCGGCGGCCTCCCCTTGTCAGCCGTGCTCGGGAAGGCCGCGATCATGGACGCGCCGGGCGAGTCGGCGATCGGCGGGACGTACGTCGGCAATCCCGTGGCCCAGGCGGCCGCACTCGCAGTCCTCGACGTCTTCGAGGAGGAGAGCCTGCTCGATCGCGCGCAGCACCTCGGGGAGCGGATGCGCGAGCGGATGGTGTCCTGGCAGGAACGGTTCGAGCACATCGGCGACGTGCGGGGACTGGGCGCGATGCTCGCCCTCGAGTTCGTCCGCGACCGCGACTCGAAGGAGCCGTACGCCGAGCTCGCGACGGCGGTCGTGGAAGCCGCCGCCGAGCGCGGCCTCCTCCTGCTCAAGTCCGGGATCTACTCGAACTGCATTCGCGTGCTGTGCCCGCTCGTCGTTTCCGACGACGAGCTCGAAGAGGCGCTCACGGTCTGGGAAGAGGCGCTCGAGCACGCGCACGCGCCGCTCGTCCATGCGGCCGCCTCGACGACCTGAAGGTAGCGTCCCCTCCGTGGGCGTCGAGGTGATCGGGGGCCGCTATGAGCTCGAGGAGCTCGTCGGCAGCGGCGGCATGTCGAGCGTCTACCGTGCGCACGACAAGCTGCTCGAGCGCAAGGTCGCGCTGAAGATCCTCCACGAGCGCTACGGCGAGGACGACGAGTACGTCGAGCGTTTCCGGCGCGAGGCGCGTGCCGTCGCGCAGCTGGCGCACCCAAACATCGTGACCGTGATCGATCGCGGCGAGGACGGCGGGCGCCAGTTCATCGTCTTCGAATACGTCGACGGCGAGAACCTGAAGCAGATCGTCGAGCGGGAGGGACCGCTCGCGCTGGACGAGGTCGTCTCGTTCGGCCTCGAGATCGCGCGCGGTCTGGCGTTCGCGCACGAGCACGGCATCGTGCACCGCGACGTGAAGCCGCAGAACGTGCTTCTGAACGGTGACGGCCACGCAAAGGTCACAGACTTCGGAATTGCGCGCACGCTCGACGTTGAGAAGGGAGTCACCCAGACCGGCACAGTGCTCGGCACCTCGGACTACATCGCCCCCGAGCAGGCAAGCGGGCAAGCCGTGAGCCGCGAGACCGATGTCTACTCGCTGGGCGTGGTGCTCTTCGAGCTCCTGACCGGACGGGTGCCGTTCACGGGCGAGAGCTTCGTCGCGGTCGCGCTGCAGCACGTCAACGAGCCGCCGCCGAGCGTGCTCGAGCGCCGGCCCGAGACGCCGCC
>DASYUZ010000099.1:0-4864 GCA_036000665.1 Gaiellaceae bacterium | reverse complement strand
GTTCCGTCTCGGTGTCGCCGTCGTAGATCGCGGCGCGAACCTTCGGCACCTTCAGCGCCTGGATCGTCCGCAGCTGATCCTGCGCGAGCGCCTTCGTCGGGTAGAGGTAGAGCGCCCGGCTCTTCGGCTCGCGCGCGAGCTCGTCGAGCACCGGCAGGTTGAACGCGAGCGTCTTCCCCGAGGCGGTGCCAGTCGTGACGATGACGTTCTCCCCGCGTCGAGTCGCCTCCCAGGCCTCCGCCTGGTGCACGTAGAGGGAGTCCACGCCGAGCCGCTCGCGGACGCGCGAATCGACGCCGTCCGGAACCGGCTCCGTGCGCGGCCCGCGGGCAGGCTCGGTCGTGACGTACGCGACCTCCTCGCCCTCGAGCAGGTCGTCCCAAATCGCAGCGGCGACGTTCACCGCTACATCGTGCCGGTTGACGTCAATCCACTGGAGGCACGCGCCGAAGCAGAACGAGCACGAGCGCGACGGTGATCAGGAAGACCGCGAGGCTGGTGATGAAGGCTCGACCAGCCATGACCGCGAACGAAGGTCCCTAAGAGCCAGACGAATGCGGTTTCCTCCAGCGCCCGCTTCACCGGCCTCGCTCCCAACTACCAGCCCGACGCTACCATCGTCCCGACCGGGGTGCCGCGCCACGAGCGGCTGAGATCACACCCGTAGAACCTGATCCGGGTAATGCCGGCGAAGGGAGGCAGACTGAGCGAGCAGACACCGTCCTGGGGCATCGAGCCGGTGCCAGATCGCCTACGGGTGCTCGGCGCGCTCGATCACTTCCTGCTCTGGTCATCCCTCGGCGTGTCGCTGCTGGTGATCGTCGTCGGCGCGCTTCTCGTCCCGGCGCTGTCTTTGCGCGACGCGATCGTGGCGATCGTCCTCGGCGGGATCGTCGGAAACCTGATGCTCGCCGCCGCGGGCTTGATCGGCGCCGACGCGCGCGTGCCCGGGATGGTGCTCATGCGCGCGCCGCTCGGACGCGTCGGCTCGTACGCGCCGACGCTCTTGAACGCGCTCCAGTGCTGGGGCTGGGCGACGTTCGAGCTGATCATCATCTCGGCGGCCGCATCGGCGCTCTCGGACGACCTCTTCGGCGTCGGTGCGAAGTGGGCGTGGACGCTCGTCTTCGGCGCGGTTGCGGCAACGCTCGCAGTGCTCGGCCCCGTGAGCGTCGTCCGGCGGTTCATCCGCCGCTTCGCCGTCTGGGCCGTCCTAGCGTCCGTCGCCTACTTGACCTGGTGGTCGCTTTCCGAGGCGAACTTCTCGCGGCTCTGGCACGCGCGGCCCGAGGGCGGGATCACGCTCTGGATCGGCATGGACCTCGTGATCGCGATCACCGTCTCGTGGGCGCCGCTGATTCCCGACTACACGCGCTTCTCGCGCGACCGGCGCAGCGCCTTCGCCGGGGCAGGCCTCGGCTACTTCGTCGCGGGCACCTGGATGCTGCTGCTCGGAGTGTTCCTCGTGCTCACTCGGGGCCTCTCCGATCCGGCGCAGCTGCCCGCCGCGGTGGTCGCGGCCGGGCTCGCGGCAGCGCTCGCGCTGCTCGCGGTCACGGTCGACGAGGCGGACGAGGCGTTCGCGAACGTCTACTCGAGCGCGGTCTCGCTGCAGAACCTCGTCCCCCGCGCCTCCCAGCGCGGACTCGTGCTCGCCGTGTCGGTCGCGGCCACGATCGGCGCACTCGTGATCGATCTCCGCAACTACCAGAGCTTCCTGCTCCTGCTGGGCGCGTTCTTCGTGCCGCTGCTCGGCGTCCTCCTCGCCCACTGGCTGCTCAACGGCGCGCACTACGACCGCCCGGACGTGTTCGAGACGCCTACCCTGCGCGTCGAGCTCCTGCTCGCCTGGCTCGTCGGGTTCGCCGTCTACCAGTGGATCTTTCCGATCGGCCCCGGCTGGTGGGTCGATCTGGTCGAGCGCGTCCGTCCGCCGACGGGCGGCCTCGATGCGATCGGGTCGTCGATCCCGAGCTTCGTGGTGGCGTTCGCGCTCGCGGCAGCTGCAGAGGTCGCTGCGCGTGCGGTCAGCCGGCGAGCAGCCCCGTCGCGTACATGATCGTGAGGCCTGCGAGGAAGCCGCCGAGCGCGTAGCCGCTCGTCAGGCCTCCAGGCGCGCGCGAACGAAGCCAGCGGACCACCTCGACCACGACCTCGAACGCCGCTCCGGCCGCGGCTGCAAAGAAGAGCACTCCCAGCACGTCGTTGCGCACGAACCCGCCGATCCACGCGCCGGCGATCGCCGGCCCGCCGGCGACGAGCGCGAGCAGCGCGAGCCGCTTCCAGTGGACGCGCCGCTCCTCCGCCGCGGCGGTCGCGATTCCCAGTCCCTCGGTCACGTTGTGGATCATGAACCCCACGATCAGAAACGTCCCGAGCGCGAGCTCGCCGAACGCGAACGACGTCCCGATGGCGAGACCCTCGCCGAGATTGTGTAGGCCGATCCCGATCGCGACGAGCGTCGCCAGCGCCGCGAGCGCGCGCGAGAGGAAGGTCAGGGTCAGGTAGGAGAGCGCGAAGCCGAGCAGCACGATGCCGGCTCCGCCGAGCGCGGACGGCAATACGGCCTGCAGCTCGAGCGCCTCCGAGAGCGCCTCGACGGCGAGGAACGTGAGGAGCCCGGCGGTCAGCGCCATGAATGCGGCGAGCCACTCCGGCCGTGCACGGCGGAGCGACGGAAGCCAGAGGAGGCCGAGGGCCACGGGAACGACGCCCACCAGGAATCCGATCAGCCCGAAGCCGAAGAAGCCCCGAGCCGAGGGCTGCGTCGTCTCGACCGCGGCGGCGAGCTCGTGCGTCGTCTGGATCCCGGTCGAGCTCGTCACGCCGACCGCGAGCGGCTCGTCACGGACCCAGTCGTACGGTACGACGATTGTCGCCGAGCGAAGGCGACCGAGCGTCGCGCCGCCGTCGACGGAAAACGGGACGACGGCGTCGTCGACCGTGACCTGAGCGATCGTCAGCTCGTCACGCTGCGGATTCGTGACGCGGATCCTGACTTCGCCCGGCCTCAGCTCGACGCGGCGAATCTCGAACTCGTCCGCCTGCGGAGGCGTGCGTCCCAGCAGGTCGATGACCGACGACCCCGCTGCGGTGAAGCCCACGACCACAGCGACGAGCGCGATCAGCGGAACGAACGCCCACAGTCGCCACCGGGACTGCTGCGCCCGCGCGGCGAACGACGTCACTCGGTCACCTGGAAGTACCCCATCCAGCCGAGCTCGGCGAACTCCGACTGGTGCGCGTGAAACATGAAGTGCCCCGTGCTCGCGAAGTCGATCTCGAGGATCCCGCGCTCGCCCTGACCGAGCACGACCGTGTCCGTGTACTCGACGAGCTCATCGCGCCCGGTGCGGTAGTACCGGAAGAAGTCGCCGTGTAGGTGGAACGAGTTGATCGGGTCGAACTCGGTCAGGTTGGCGAGGTAGATCCGCACCGTCTGCGAGCGCGAGACTTGGATCGGGTGGCGCGCGTAGTAGAACGCCGGCCCGTTGACCGCGTAAAAGTTGTTCTCGCCGTCGCCGTCGGTGTCGAAGCCGTTCAGCACCATCACGAGCTCCTGCGCCGGCTTGCGCGGCTTCGGCGGATCGATGATGAACGCGCCGTAGAGGCCCTTGTGAATGTGCTTCTTCAGCGGCGTCGCGTGACAGTGGTAGAGGTGCATTCCCCACGGGCGCGCCGGGAACTCGTAGACGAACTCCTTGCCCGGCGGGACGACCTCGAAGACGCCGTCCATGTTCGCGGGATGGATTCCGTGGAAGTGGATCGTGTGCGGATGCGAGCCCTCGTTCCGGAACCGGACGCGCAGCAGGTCGTCCTCGGTCGCTCGGATCACCGGGCCCGGTGCCGTGCCGTTGTACGTCCACGCGGGGTAGTAGACGCCCTTCGCGACCTCGAGCTCGACGTCGACCGCGACGAGCTCGTACTCGCGCAGGCGGCCCGGACGGTGCGGCGTTGCGGGCGGGGGCGTGAGGAGCGCGTCGGTCGCCGGGTTACGGTCGGGCGCCGGAACCTCGTCGCCAATCATGGCCGCGTGGCCGGAGACCGCGGAATGGCCGTGCTCGTGCGTCGCGGAGCGCTCGGTCTCGCCCAGCGCCGCCCGGACGAGGGGGCCTGCAGCCACCAGCGGCGCGGCGCCGACGATCAGGCCTCGACGAGAGAGTTTTGCCATGGCTAAACTATAGTTTAGACAAGCCTTGAGTGAGACCGCAAATCTCTCTGCGTCCGTCCAGGAGTACGTGAAGGAGCTGTTCAAGCTCCAGGCCGACGGCCGCGCGTCCACATCGGCGCTCGCCGAGCGGATGGGCGTCGCCCCGGCCTCGGCGACGGCGATGCTGAAGAAGCTCGCGCAGCTCGGCCTCGTCGACCACGAGCCCTACCGCGGCGCCCGCCTCACAGCCACGGGCGAGCGAGCGGCGATCGAGATGATCCGCCACCACCGGCTGCTCGAGCAGTATCTCGCGACGACCCTCCGCCTGCCCCTCGAGGCGGTCCACGCGGAGGCCGACCGGCTCGAGCACGCGCTGTCGGAGGAACTCGAGGCGCTGATCGACGAATCCCTCGGATTCCCGACCCACGACCCGCACGGCGATCCGATCCCGAGCGCGGCGCTCGAGCTCACGAGGGCTGAGCAGCGATCGCTTGCCGACGTCGAGCCGGGCGCCGCGGCAACGGTGCGCCGAGTACCCGATTCGGACCGCGCGCTGCTCCACTACCTCGACGAGCTCGGGCTGGTCCCCGGCGAACGCATCGAGGTGACCGAGGCCGCGCCGTTCGGCGGGCCGGTCACCGTGCGCGCGCGCGGAGCCGACCACGCGATCTCGCGCGAGCTTGCAGACCGAATCGGCGTCGACTAGCAGCCGCC
>DASYUZ010000098.1:0-17828 GCA_036000665.1 Gaiellaceae bacterium | reverse complement strand
TACTGGCTCGGTGTCGGCGCCGTGGCGGGGCTTTTGGCGTACGAGCACGCGATTGTCTCCCCAAACGACCTGCGGCGCCTCGATGCCGCGTTTTTCACGGTGAACGGCGTGATCAGCGTGCTTTTCTCGGTCTTCGTGCTGCTCGAGGTCCTGTAAGAACCTAGACTCGAAGGCCAGGGGCCTGGACTCTAGACTCGAGGGGTGATTCACGCGGTAGGCCTCGAGAAGCGCTACGGGGCGAAACGGGTCCTGCGGAACCTCGACCTCGACGTCGAGCAGGGCGGCTTCTTGCTCGTGACCGGTCCGAACGGGTCCGGGAAGACAACGCTGCTGCGCCTCGTCGCCGGGCTTGCGGCCCCTACGGGCGGCGTGCTCGAGGTGCGCGCGGAGCGGCGCGACCTCGGCTTCCTCGGACACGAGCCGCTCGTCTATCGCGAGTTGACGGCTCTCGAGAACCTCGACCTCTACGGGCGGCTCTACCACGTGCCCGAGCGGCGGGAACGGATCGGGATGCTGCTCGAGCGCTTCGGACTCTGGGAGGCGCGCAGCGAGCGCGTGGCGACGTACTCGCGTGGGATGCAACAGCGGCTCGCGCTCTGCCGCGTCTTCCTGCACGATCCCTCGCTGATCCTGCTGGACGAGCCGTTCTCCGGCCTCGATGCGGAGGGCGCGGAGCTGCTGGACCGCGAGCTCGCGGAGTTGCGGGCAAGCGCAACCTTCCTCGTCTCGACTCACGACCCCGAGCGGCTTGCGCCGCTGGCGAGCGACCAGCTGAGGTTGGCAGCGTGAACTACCTCCACGACGTCACCGCGCTCGCGCGCAAAGACCTCCTGCTCGAGCTTCGCGGCCGCGACACGCTGCCGGCGATGCTTCTCTTCGTGATCGCGATGCTGGTCGTCTTCCGCTTCGCGCTCCCCGCGGAGGCGTCGAAGGATGCAACGGGCGGGCTGCTCTGGGTTGCGATTCTGTTCACGGCTCTGCTCGGCCTCACGCGCGCGTTCGTCCCCGAACGCGAGCAGCGCGTCCTCGACGGCCTCGTGCTCGCCCCGAGCGACCGGAGCGCGATCTGGCTCGGCAAGGTCGCAGCAACGCTTGCGTTTCTCGTCGCCGCGGAGGCCGTAGCGCTACCGGCGTACGCGCTCTTCTTCGGTGGCCTGAGCTGGGCGACACTCGCCGCCGTCGTGCTCGCGGACGTCGGCATCTGCACCGTTGGAGCGCTTCTGGCCGCGATGGCGGTCGCCGGCCGCGCGCGCGAGCTGCTCTTGCCGCTCCTCTTCCTGCCGCTCGCGATTCCGATCCTCGTCGGGGGTGTCGGCGCGGGCGTCACCGACGAGCCGGGGCGCTACCTGGGCTTTCTGTGCCTCTACGACGCCGTCTTCGCGATACTTGCGTGGGCCAGTTTTGAATACGTGGTCACGGAATAGGGACGTCGCCCTCTCGGCGGCGGCCGCCGTCGTGCTGTTCACGGGCATCGCGCTCGCACTGTTGTGGGCGCCCGAGGACGCGGACCAGGGGCCGAGCCAGCGGATCTTCTACCTGCACGTGCCGATCGCGCTGACCGCGTACGCCGGCTTCGCCTGGGGCGCGTGGAAGGCGCTCCGGCTGCTCTGGACCGGCGACTCGCGCTACGACCTCGAGAGCTACACGGGCGTCCACATGGGAACGATCTTCGGAACGCTGACGCTTGTCACGGGCTCGATCTGGGCGAAGACGTCGTGGGGCGTGTGGTGGAACTGGGGCGAGCGTCAGCTCGTGCTCTTCCTCGTCCTGTTCCTGTTCTACGGCGCCTACTTCATGCTCCGGTACTCGCTCGCCGACGGTCCGGCCCGAGCGCGCATCTCTGCGGTCTACGCGCTGTTCGGCGTCGTGCTGATCCCGATCAGCTTCCTCGCCATCCGGCTCGCGGAGAACTTCATCCACCCCGTCGTCTTCACGCGCGAAGGGCCGCAGATGGACGGCTCGATGTTCTTCACGTTCTGCGTCTGCCTGGCGGGGATGCTGCTGCTCGCGGGCGCGCTGTACCGAAACGAGCTGACCGGCAAGCGCCTGGACGCTCGGTTGCGCGAGTTGCGGGAGGCGTTGGCATGAGCTCTGGCGAGAAGTACCTCGCCGCCGCGTACCTGGTCTTTCTCGGCGCGCTGCTCGCGTACGTCGTGATCATCTCCGCGAAGCTGGCGCGTATCGAGCGCGAGTTGGGGGAGCTCGCGGAGCTCGCGCGGGAGCGGCATGGCTGAGCTTCTCTTCTGGCCCGCGCTGATCGCGTACGGCGAAGCGGCGATCGCGTACGGCGCCGTTCTCCGCCGTCCCGAGCTCGCCACTCGCCTCGCGATCTGGGGCGTTCGGCTCGGCTGGCTGGCGCAGACGGGCATGCTCGTCGCCGAGGCCGTGCGCGCGGACGGCTTCCCCTGGGCGAGCTGGTCGGGGCTGCTCAACCTGTTCGTCTGGTTCGCCGTCGGTGTGTACCTGATCTGGGGCTGCTCGCCGCGCTACCGGTTGCTCGGTCTCGCGGTCATGCCCGCGGCGGCGGCGTTGTTCGCGATCGCGGGTTTCGGAGGCGCAGCCTCCGAGCACGGCTACGACCTCTTCGTCGCGGTGCACGTGGCGCTGCTCCTCTCCGGCTTCGCGGGCTTTGCTCTCGCGGCGGCGATCTCGGCGCTCTACCTCTGGCAGGAGCGGCGGCTCAAGCGGCACCCTGCGGGCGTCCTGCGCCTGGGGCCACCCTCGCTCCTGGGGCTCGACAAGCTCGCGAATCGGATCGCGGCGGTCTCCTTCGTCTTTCTCACCGCCGGGATCGGCCTCGGTCTCGTGGGCGGCCATCCGTTCGATCTTGCGGTGGTGGGTGCGCTCGCGGTGTGGTGCGTCTTCGCAACCGCGCTCCTCCTGCGCCGCGAGCTCGGCTGGAGCGGCCGCCGCCCCGCCTACCTGATGGTCGCCGGTTTCGCTCTCGTCGCACTGCTCGGGCTACCCGCGGGGCACCTCGGATGAAGATCACGCTCGTCGGGGTCTCCCATCACCGTGCGCCGGTCGAGCTTCGCGAGCGCGTCGCGTTGCCGCTCGAGCAGGCGTCGGCAGTCGCCTCCGAGCTCGCCGCACACCTTGGCGAGGCGGTCTGCCTCTCGACCTGTAACCGCACCGAGCTCTACGTCGCGCACGACGACGCGCTGGAGGTGGAGGCCCCTGTGACCGCGGTGCTGCTCGAGCGCGAGCCCGAGCTCGCGAACGCGCTCTACCGCCTGCGCGACGAGGCAGCCGCGCTGCATCTGTTCCGCGTCGCTGCCGGGCTCGACTCCCTCGTTCCCGGCGAGGGCGAGATCCTCGGCCAGGTGCGCAAGGCGTTCGAGGCGGGCTCGGTAGGTCCCGCGCTCGGACGACTCTTCCGCGAGGCGTTGCACGCGGGCCGGAAGGTGCGCGCCCAGACTGCGATCGGTGAGTCGCCCAGTTCCGTGTCCGCCGCAGCGGCCGCGCTGGCGCAGCAGGTCTTCGGCGATCTTCGCGGCCGCCGCATCCTGCTGATCGGCGCCGGCGAGGTGAGCGAGCAGGCCGCGCGCAACCTGTTCTCGCGTGGCGCGGAGATCGCAGTCGTCGCAAACCGCACTCTCGACCGCGCACAGGAGCTCGCGGAGCGCTTCGGCAGCGTAGCGCTGCCGCTCGAGCGCCTCGAGGAACAGCTGGGACGCGCGGACGTGATCGTCTCGTCGACAAGCGCAGCCGAGCTCGTGCTGCGGCGCGAACAGGTCGAACGGGCGCTGCGGGCGCGCAAGGGCCGGCCGCTCTTCCTGATCGATCTCGCCGTGCCGCGCGACCTCGACCCCGAGATCAACCAGCTCACCGGCTGCTACCTGTACGACATCGACGATCTCGAGACGGTCGTTGCGGAGTCGCTCGCCGGTCGTCGGCGTGAGGCCGAGTCGGCCGAGGCGATCGTCGCCGAGGAGGCGGAGCGCTTCCACGCGTGGCAGGCCTCGCTCGACGTCGTGCCTGCGATCGCATCCCTGCGCGCGCGGGCCGAGGACATCCGCCGGCACGAGCTGGCGAAGGCCGAGGCGCGGCTGGGCGAGCTCTCCGATGCCGAGCGCCGAACGGTCGAGTCGGTAACCGCGCAGATCGTGAACAAGCTCCTCCATCTGCCCACGATCCGGATGAAAGAGGCCGCCGCCGGCGCGGATGGGGTGGTTTATGCTGACGCGGTGCGGCACCTCTTCGGGCTCGAGGACGATCGGTGAGCACCGCGGCCCGCTGGCTCACGGGTCGGCCCCTCCCCGTCCAGGCACCCACGGCGTTCGTGCGCATCCGGCCGCGGGGCCGCTCGTGCGGCGAGCCGCGGGCGATCCGCAGGCGCTGCAGTGCTGCTCCGCATCGGGTCCCGCGGCAGTAGGCTCGCGCTCACCCAGGCCGAGCTCGCGGCGAACGTGCTGCGGGCGGCTCTGGGGTCGGTCGAGATCGCGCTCGTCCCGATCACCACGGCCGGGGACCGCGACCGCACACGCCCCTTCGGGCAGATCGGCGAACGTGGCGTCTTCGTCAAGGAGCTCGAGGAGGCGCTTCTCGAGGGCCGAATCGACGTCGCCGTGCACTCCGCGAAGGACATGACTTCGACAGACACGCAGGGTCTCGTTGTCGGCGCGTATCTCGAGCGCGACGACCCGCGCGATGCGCTCTGCGGCGCGACGGAGCTGTGGGCGGGGATGCGCGTGGGGACCGCGTCGGTGCGGCGCCGCGCGCAGTTGCTCGCGCTCGAACCCGAGCTGGTGATCGAGCCGCTGCGCGGCAACATCGACACACGCCTGCGTAAACGCGGCGAGCGCGGACTCGACGCGGTCGTGCTCGCGGCGTGCGGTCTCGACCGGCTGGGGCTCGCGGGCGAGATCGGCCGCCGCTTCGATCCTGCCGAGCTGTTGCCCGAAGCGGCGCAGGGTGCGCTGGCGCTCCAGGTGCGCGCGGGCGAGGAAGAGCGGGTCGCGGCCGCCGACCACGCCGAGACGCGGCGCAGGGTCGAGGCCGAGCGAGCGTGCCTCGCGGCGGTAGGAGGCGGCTGTCTCGCACCCGTCGCCGCGCACCACGACGGCGAGCGGCTGACCTGCTTGGTCGCGGACGAGGACGGCGCGTGGCTGGAGCGCCTGAGCGGCGACGACCCGGTCGAGCTCGGCCGCGCGCTCGCCGAGCTCGCATCGTCACGAAGTCGGCACGAAGCTGTGACGGACACGTGACACGATCTTCGCTACGTTCGTTGGTAGGGGGCCTCGCGCCTCCCCCCACCACCAGGGGGGAGGGGCGGGTGGCCGCCTGCGCGCACGCCGGCGCGCGGGCCGGCGCGTGAGAGTCGTCGTCACGAGGCCGAAGGCGCAGGCCGGGCCGCTCGTGCAGCGGCTCGAGGCGCTCGGCCACGAGGTCGTCGAATGCCCGCTGATCGAGATCGAGCCGCTCGAGGGCGTGCCGGTGGACACCTCCGGCTACGACTGGGTGATCGTGACGAGCCCGAACGGCGCCGAGTTGTTCGCGGCGCAGCGCAGCGGCACACTGCCGAAACTCGCGGCGATCGGGCCCGGCACGGCCGAGACGCTGCTCGCGCGCGGGCTCGAACCCGATCTCGTCCCGGTCGTCTCGACGCAGGAGGGGCTGCTCGCCGAGTTCCCGGCGGAACCCGGCCGCGTGCTCTTCGTCGGCGCCGCGGGCTCCCGGCGGACGCTGATCGACGCCCTCGGCGCGGACTTTCGTCCGCTCTACCGGACGCGGCTGCTGCGGCCCGACCCGCCCGAAGGCGATCTGGTCGTGCTCGCTTCGGGGTCGGCCGCGCGATCCTTCGGCGAGCTGGGCTCGGACATCCCCGCGGTCTCGATTGGGCCGCAGACCACGCGCGCCGCCCGTGCCGCGGGTGTCAAGATCGTGGCGGAGGCGCGGACGCACGACCTCGACGGGCTCGTGGCCGCGGTGGAAGAGGCATGTTCGTCACGTTCCTGAGCGACTTCGGCTTGCAGGACGACTTCGTCGGCACCTGCCACGGCGTGATCAAGCGGATCGCGCCGGACGTCGAGGTGATCGACATCACGCACGGGATCCCACCGCGGGAGATCGTCCAGGGCGCGCTCGTGCTCGCGAACACGGTGCCGTACATGCCGCTCGGCGTGCATCTGGCCGTCGTCGACCCGGGCGTGGGCGGACCGCGCCGCGCGCTTGCGCTCCGCGACCGCGAGGGCCGCGCGTACGTCGGTCCCGACAATGGGCTCCTGCTTCCGGCGGCGGAGGCTGCCGGAATTGCGGAGGCGCACGAGATCGTCAACCCGGAGTTCGCGCTCGAGCCTGTGTCGCCAACCTTCCACGGGCGGGACATCTTTGCGCCCGCGGCCGCCCATCTCGCGCGCGGGATCGGGCTCGACCAGCTCGGGCCGCCGATCGACCCGAGCGCACTCGTGCAGCTCGAGCTGCCCGAGCCGGAGCTCCGGACGCACCGCATCGCCGCGTGCGTTCTCTACGTCGACGCCTTCGGGAACATGCAGCTCAACCTGACGCGCGAGCATCTCACCGAGGCGAACGTGCAGCCGGGGACTCGCGTCGAGCTCGAGGTCGCCGGGGGGCAGCGCTACTACGCCGTCGCTGCGCGCACGTTCTCGGACGCGCGCGCCGGCGACCTGATCCTGTACGAGGACTCGTACGGGAACATCGCCGTCGCGATGAACCGCGGCAATGCGGCCGAGATGCTCGCCGCCAAGGCGGGCCAGGAGCTCCGGATCAACCTCGACGCCCCATGATGCGCACGCTCGGCATGCGGTTCGCGCGGCTGACGACGGACGCGGTCGTGCGGCGGCCGTCGCTCTGGCCGCTCTTTCGGGGGCTCACGCGTACCCAGTTCGACCGCATCGCCCCGGTGTGGGACCACGGGCGCGACGCGACCCATCTCGCTGCGTACGAGGCCGCGCTCGCGGCGATCGACGGGGACGTCCGCCGCGCGCTCGACGTCGGGACGGGCACCGGAGACGGCGCGCTCGCGCTGGCGCGCCGGTTCCCGGCTGCCGAGGTGGTCGGCGTCGACCTCGCCGAGGGGATGCTGGAGCTGGCCCGGCGCAAGGCGCCAGAGCTGCGCTTCGAACGCGCAGACGCCTCGCGGCTTCCCTTCCCGGACGGCTCGTTCGAGGTCGTTGCGCACGCCAACATGATCCCGTTCTTCGACGAGGTCGAGCGCGTCACGGCACCAGGCGGGTGGGCGCTTTTCGCCTGGTCGGTCGGCCCCGAGACCCCGATCTACGTCCCCCCGCAGCGCCTGCGCTCCGAGCTGGCAGCGCGCGGGTTCACGGACTTTGCGGACTTCGCGGCCGCGCGTGGAACGTCATTTCTCGCTCGAAAACGCTAGGCTGCGGCCTACGGAGACGTTCGCGACGCGGTAGCACCGGTCCGGACGTCTCTTTTTTGCGCCCGGACCGGTGCTACGTCCGCGTTAGACCCAGCTCAGGTTGTCCTGGAGCAGCGGGACGAGGAAGTAGAGCGTGAACGCCGCCGCGGCCGCGAACATGAAGGGATGCACGTCGCGCCAGCGGCCCTGCGCCACGCGCACGACCGTGTAGGCGATGAACCCAAAGCCGATCCCGTTCGTGATCGACCACGTGAACGGCATGATCATGATCACGAGCGCGGCCGCGAGTCCGATCGCGAGATCGTGGAAGTCGATACCGGCGAGCTTTCGTGTCGACTGGTCGTCGGCGTTCGGATCAGCTTCGCCCTCCGCCTCGGTCAACGTGCTGATCAAGAGCCAGCCCACGATGATCAGCGCCGGCGCCGTCGCCTGCGGCGGGACCATCCCGATCAGCGGCGCGAGGAAGAGGAAGGGGAAGAAGAGCATGCCGGTCACGACGCTCGTCCAGCCCGTGCGCCCTCCCGCAGCGACTCCGGCGCCCGACTCGATGTAGGTCGTCGCCGACGAGGCCGAGGCCGCCCCTCCCGCGACTGCCGCGAGCGAGTCCACGAGCAGCGGCTTCTTCACCTCGGGCAGCTGGCCGTCCTTGGTCAGGTACCCGGCCTGCTTGCCGACGCCGACGAGCGTGCCCATCGTGTCGAAGAAGTCCGAGAGGAAGAGCGCGAACACCCAGACCGCCGCTGACACCACCCCGAGCGTCGCGAACGCGCCGAAGCTGAACTCGCCGAGCAGCGAGAAGTTCGGCGAGTCGACGATGTCGCTCGGCCAGACTGCGCCCGCGGTGTACCCCGCGTCGTAATCCGCGGCCTTGTTCACGAGCGTGGCGAAGACCGTCGTGAGGATGATCCCGACGAGCAGGTCGCCGCGGAACCCACGGGCGCGAAGGATGATCGTGACGGCGAGGCCGAAAATCGTCGTCAGCACCGGCCACGTCGTGAACCGGCCGAGCTCGACGGGCAGGCCGGGCGCCGCCGCCTTGGCGATCAGGCCCGAGTTGTAGAGCCCGATGAACGCGATGAAGAGGCCGATCCCGATCGCGATCGCTTTTTTCAGTTCGAGCGGGATCGCTTCCATGATCACCTGCCGGAGCCCCGTCAGCACGAGCAGCGTCACGACGAGACCCTCGAGCACGACGATGCCCATCGCCTCCGGCCACGACAGGCCGGCGCCGGCGACGAGTCCAAATGCGACGACGGCGTTCAGGCCCATCCCCGGGGCAATCGCGTAGGCCCGGTTGGTGAACAGGCCCATCGCGATCGTCATGGTGCCCGCGACGAGGCAGGTCGAGGCGAGCACGGCCTCGAACGGCAGGCCCGCGTTCTCGAGCCCCTTCACCCCGGCGAAGCTGAGGATCGAGGGGTTGACGAAGATGATGTAGGACATCACCACGAAGGTGGTCATCCCCGCGACGGTGTCGCGGGCCAGCGTGGTGCCGTGCGTCGAGAAGCGGAACATGCGCTCGAGCGGCCCGGTCTCGAGTCGCGCCGCCAGTGTGGTCATAGGTCCTCCTTCAATCTCCCTGGACGTGGAAAGGCCGCTTTGGCGAACCTAAACGGCGCACCGGTTAGACCTCAATGTGCGCCGCGAAAGTTGCCGCTCTTTGCGACTCCCGCCTTGAAAGCTGCGCTTTCTCGTCGGTTCGGATCTTTGGGACGCGTACTAGTCGAGCCGGGCAAAGCCCGGCTCTTCGCAAACCCGCCCGCAAAGGGCCGAGGCTAGACTTTGTGGGCCTGGCGAGGTAGCTCAGTTGGTAGAGCACACGGCTGAAAACCGTGGTGTCGCCGGTTCGATTCCGGCCCTCGCCACTGCCGCCTCGTCGGGGCGCGTGCTCGGTGAGTCAGCCTTTCTTGACTGAGCGGAGGCGGTCCATGAGGACTTCGACGAAGTCCTCTTTCAGGAAGACGGCGTCGGCGCCGGCCTCCGTCGCCGCTTGGTGGAGGCGTCGTTCGGCGTCGGCCGTCAGGACGATCACGCAGAGGCTCGGGTGGTCGCGGCGCAGGCGGGCGACGGCGGTCACGCCGTCGAGGAGCGGCATGTGCAGGTCGATCACGACTGCGTCCGGTTCCACCTGGTCGGCGAGCTCGAGCACCTGGAGCCCGTCCAAAGCCGTGCCTGCCACGCCGAGGAGGGGCTGCTCGTCGATCAGGCGTCGCAGCGATTCGAGGAACGCTGGGTCGTCGTCTGCGAGGAGGACTCGGACCGTGGCCGCAGGCATTGGGAGCGGTAGCCTACTTCGCCTTTGGCGGCCGACACTAAACAGCCCGTCGCGGTGATCGGCGCGCCGCTCGACCTCGGGTCCGGGCGTCGCGGCGTCGACATGGGTCCGTCGGCGATTCGCTACGCGGGCCTCGAGTCGCGGCTGACAAAGCTCGGCCGGCGCATCGAAGACTGGGGGAACGTCGAGTCCGCTGTCGCCGAGGCAGCAGAGATGGGTGACACGAGCGTGCGCTTCCTGCAGCAGGTCCTGCGTACCTGCGAGCGCGTCGCTGCGCTCGTGACGCGCGCAGCGGAAGGCGGTTACGTGCCGCTCGTGCTCGGCGGTGACCACTCTGTTGCGCTCGGCTCGCTGGGCGGGCTCGCGTCACTGTGCGGTCCCGGCGGCGTGATCTGGATCGACGCCCACGGTGATCTCAACACGCCCGAGACGACGCCGAGCGGCAACGTGCACGGCATGGTGCTCGCGGCGGCCCTCGGGCTGGCAGGCGACACCTTCGCGAGCGGTGCGTGGCCGCTGCCCGCGGTCGACCCGTCGCGCGTCGCGCTGATCGGTGTCCGCTCGCTCGACCCGGGCGAGCGTGAGCGCGTGCACGAGCTCGGCGTGAAGGTGTTCACGATGAGCGACGTCGACCGCCTCGGCGTCGAGCACGCGGTCCGCGAGTCCCTCGCTCGCGTCGCAGGCTCCGGCTTCGCTCACCTCAGCGTCGACATGGACGCGGTCGACCCCGAGGTCGCTCCCGGTGTCGGCACTCCAGTCCGCGGCGGGCTCTCGTACCGCGAGGCGCATCTGGCGCTCGAGGTGATCGCGGAGGCGGAGCTCGTCGGCTCGATCGACGTCGTCGAGGTGAACCCGATCTTCGACCGGCAGAACGAGACCGGCCAGCTCGCCGTCGAGCTCGTCGCGAGCGCGCTCGGCGCACGCATCCTGTAGCGGAGCCCCGCGCCTCGCGAGGTGCCGGGCGCGGGGCTCTTTGCAGCAACGACTCGGTTACCTAGTTGCCGCAGCCTCCACCAGGCGGAGGCGGTGGCTGGTGTCCAGGACACCCGTTGTTGCTGCCGGGGCCACCTCCGGCGTCTGCGAACGCCGCCGGCGCCACCGAGGCGGCGAATAGGCACACGGCGAACAGCACTGCAGCCAGACGCTTCACCTTCGTCATCGGCCCTCCTTCCCGTACCGCAGGACCCGTCCAGTCGCGGGCCAAGGCAGTGGACGGGCGGACGCGCGATGTTCTCACAAGGCCATTCCCAGTGCAAACATTGCGGCCACTGCCGCGGCCCGACGTCTACGCGAGGAAACGCTCGATCGCGTCGGCGGTCTCCTCGTACGCGTCCCAGAGTGGGATGTGTCCTCCCGGCACGACGGCGACCTCGATGAGGTCACCGAGCTCGTGGCGGAAAACATCCACGACGACTTCGGGCACGACGTCCGATTCCGCACCCGCGACGAGAAGCGTCGGCACGCGCAGGCGCTCCCAGTCCGGCGGCGGCTGGGCGAGCTCACCGTACGCCGCGACGACCGCGCTCTGGAGGTACCGGTAACGCCAGCGACCGTTGCCGTCCCGGACGAGGTGGTCGTCGAGCTCCTGCTCGAGGACCTCGCGCGGGGCGAGCCGCGCCGTCGGCATCCGCGCTTCGAGCGCCTCGGCGCGGCTCGCGAACGAGCGGTCGACTCGCTCCAGCTCCGCGCGTTCGAGCGCGATCGGCGGCGGCACCCACACCGCCGGGTCGATGAGCACCGAGCGCTCGACCACGCCGTGGGCCGTCAGCTCCAGCGCCAGCCGGCCGCCGAAGCTGTGGCCGATCAGCGGCGCCCGCTCGATTCCCGCCGAGCGCATCGTCTCGAGGGCGTCCTCGACGTGCTGTGCGAGCGTCCAGGGCGGCTCCCAGGTCGAGCGCCCGTGCCCGCGCAGGTCGAAGGCGAGCACCCGCAGGTGGCCTAGGCGCTCCTCGGCGAGCCGGCGGAAGCGGCGACCGTGCGCGACGACGCCGTGCAGGCAGATGACCGGCGGGCCGTCCGGGTCTCCCCACTCGTGCACATGGAGCACGGGCTCTAGAAAACCACACGCCGACGGAGTACCGTCAGTGGCATGACGGTGGTCGCGAAGGCGGAAGCCTCGCTGACACCTCGGTCGCCTGATCCCCGCGCGCGGCCGGTTCTCGTGGTCGAGGACGACGCAGGTGTGCGGGCGTTCCTCATCTCGGTGCTGCAGCTACAGGGCTACCGCGTGATTGCCGCGGCGTCCGGCGAGGAGGCGTTGCAGCTGCTCGGCAACGAACCCGCGCAGCTCGCGGTGCTCGACGTGACGCTCCCCGGCATGGACGGCTTTGCGATTGTGGAGGAGCTCGCGCCTGACGTCCCCGTGATCATCGTCACGGGCGATCCGGTCGGCGCCTATGCCCGCACCGTGGGTCAGGCGAAGCGGTTCCAGGTGCTGCCGAAGCCCGTCGCCTCCGAGCTGCTCGAGCACGCGGTCACAGCAGCGCTCTAGCTTGCTGGCGCTGCTCTACGACGTCCACGGCAACGCGTCCGCACTCGAGGCCGTGCTTGCCGACGCCGAGCGGGCCGGCGCGCGGAGCTATCTCGTCGGAGGCGACCTGGTCGCGTTCGGCGTCGATCCGTCCGGGACGCTCGAGCGGCTGCGCGCGCTGCGAGACGTACGCTGGCTGCGCGGGAACACCGACCGCTGGCTGCTCGAGACGCCCGTCGACGCGCCTCCGTTCCTCTGGCGGGCGCTCGACGAGACGCGCCGGACGCTCCGCTGGGACGAGATCGAATGGTTGTACTCGCTCTCGACGCGGATCGAACACGATGGTGTGCTCTACGTGCACGCCTCACCGCTCGCGGACAGCCACAGCTTCGCTCCCGATCCGGAGAAGCAGGACGAGCGCCTGCTCGCGGGAGTGTCCGGACAAACGGTCGTGTTCGGCCACAGCCACCTGCAGTTCGTCCGCGAGGGACCGAACGGCACCAGGCTCGTCAACCCGGGCAGCGTCGGCCAGCCGCTCGACGGCGACCCGCGTGCCGCGTACGCGCTGGTCGACGGCGCACGCTTCGACCAGCGGCGAATCGACTACGACCACATCGGCGCCGCTGCGGCCCTGCGCGCACTGGGCTCGTGGGCAGAGCCCTTCGCCGACCGGGTCGAGCGCGCCCGCGCATGAGCCTCGCGATCCTCTACGACATTCACGGCAACCTGCCCGCGCTCGAGGTCGTCCTGGGCGACGCCGAGGCCGCCGGCGCCGACCGCTGGCTGCTCGGCGGCGATTACGGCACGCCGAGTCCCTGGCCGCTGGAGACGCTCGCGCTGCTGCGGCAGCTTCCGAACGCGACGTGGATCCGTGGGAACGGCGAGCGCTGGCTGCGCGAGCCGCCCGGCGACCGGCCCGAGGTCGGCGAGGTCTACGACCGCTTCCTCCCCGACTTCCCCGAGGAGGAGATCGAGCGGCTCTACGCGCTGCCGGAGTCGGCGCAACTCGACGGCATCCTCTACGTCCACGGCTCGCCGCTCTCCGACGTCGACAGCTTTCCCACCGAGCCGAGCGAGGACGACGAGCGCATGCTGGCAGGGGTGCGCGAGCGCACCGTCGTCTTCGGCCACAGCCATCTGCAGTTCAGGCGCTCCGGCCCGAACGCGACGACGCTCGTCAACCCGGGCAGCGTGGGGATGCCGCTCGACGGCGACCGGCGCGCGGCGTGGGCGCTGCGCAACGGCGACTTCGAGTTCCGGCGCAGCGAGTACGACGTCGAGCGAGCGGCGGCCGGGTACCGCGCGATGGGCGGCGACTTCGGCGAGTTCGCCGCGCTGCGGATCGAGAAGGGTTCCGACTAGGCCAACGCCGCGTCGACCGAGAGCTCGACGTTCCCCTTCAGCGCCTGCGAGACGGGGCAGCCGTCCTTGGCCTTCTCGGCCTCCTGGCGAAACGCCTCCTCGTCGGCACCCTCGACTTGACCGCGGACGGTGAGCTCGATCTTCGTGATGCGATAGCCCTCGTCGGTCCGGTCGAACGTGGCCACGGCGTCGGTCTCGAGCTTCGTCGGCGGCGTGCCCGCCTGCGCGAGCCCGTTCGAGAACGCCATCGAGAAGCAACTCGAGAGCGCCGCGGCGATCAGCTCCTCCGGGCTCGTGTGGCCGCCCGGCAGCTCCGTGCGCGCTCGCCAGCTCACCTGCTGCGGGCCGGTCGCGCCGCTCCCGAGCGTGACCGTCCCGGAGCCGTTCATCAGATCGCCTTCCCACGTCGTGTGCGCACGGCGCTCAGTCGCCATCGTCAGCCTCCTCTTCGCCTGATCCGGAGGGTCGATAGTACGTCGTGCCCTTCAGCTCGTCGGGGAGGTAGTCGACGTCGAAACCCCGCGGGTCGGAGTGCGGGTAGATGTAGCCCTGCCCGTGCCCGAGCTTCTTCGCGCCGTAATAGCTCGCGTCGCGGAGCTCCTTCGGCGGCAGCAGGTTCCCGCGCTCGTGCACGTCGTTCGTCGCCTCCTTGAGCGCGACGTAGCTCGCGTTCGACTTCGGTGCCCGCGCGAGGTAGATCGCCGCCTGCGCGAGGTTGAGCCGCGCCTCGGGGAGACCGACGTGCTCGAGTGCGTGCGCGGCCGCGACCGCGACCTGCAGCGCGCGCGGGTCGGCGTTGCCGATGTCCTCGGATGCGAGCACGATCATGCGCCGAGCGATGAAGCGCGGATCCTCGCCGGCCTCGAGCATCGCCGCGAGGTAGTACACGGACGCATCCGGATCGGAGCCGCGCATCGACTTGATGAACGCCGAGATGAAGTCGTAGTGGCGGTCGCCGCCTTTGTCGTAGACGAGCGGCCGCTTCGTGGACGCGTCCTCCACGTGACGCGCTTCGAGCGGCACGTCCTCCGCGCGCGCGGTGTCGACCGCGAGCTCGAGGATCGAGAGCGCGTTGCGCGCGTCGCCGCCTGCGAGCCGCGCAATCAGGGACACGATCTCGTCCGGCAGCTCGATCTCGAGCGCCTGGCCGCCGCGCCTGACGATCGTCGTGAGCTCGTCGTCGGTAAGCGGCTCGAGCGTGTACAGCTGCATGCGCGACATCAGCGCCGAATTGACCTCGAAGTACGGGTTCTCGGTCGTCGCGCCGATCAGCGTGATCGTCCCCTCCTCTACCGCGGGCAGGAGCGCGTCCTGCTGCGCCTTGTTGAAGCGGTGGATCTCGTCGAGGAAGAGGATCGTCCGCTGTCCGTGTGCGCCGAGCCGCTCGCGAGCGCGCGCGATCACGTCGCGGACGTTCGCGACAGTCGCCGACACGGCAGACAGCTCCTCGAACGTGGCGCCGGTGACGTTGGCGACGATCCGGGCGAGCGTCGTCTTCCCGCTCCCGGGCGGGCCGTAGAGGACCATCGAGCCGACGCGGTCCTCGGCGATCGCGAGCCGTAGTGCCGAGCCCTCGCCGAGGATGTGCTCCTGGCCGACGAACTCGTCGATCGTGCGCGGCCGCAGGCGGTACGGAAGCGGCGCGACCTCTCCCGTGCGCTCGCGCGCCGCGTCGCTGAAGAGGTCGCTCACGGAGAAAAGTATGCTCCCCCGGTCGTGGCTGAGGTCGAGGACTTCCCGCCGATCCTGCCCGGAAACGCGGCGAGCGACTACGAGCGCTACCTGCAGACCGACGAGCTGCTCGCCCTGCAGCGGACCCCTGAGGAGTGGGCGCATCGCGACGAGCTCCTCTTCATGACCGTGCACCAGAGCTCCGAGCTGTGGTTGAAGCTCGCGGCGTTCGAGGTCGGGACTGCGGCCGAGCTGCTGAACGGCGGCGACGTCGCCGCGTCGCTGCGTTTGCTGCGGCGTGCGTCCGACTGCCTGAAGAACGTGATCGTGGCGCTCGACATGCTCGAACACATGTCGCCGTGGGAGTACACGTCGCTCGTGCGTCCGAAGCTCGGCCACGGCAGCGGGTTCGACTCGCCGGGGTTCCGCGAGCTCCGTCGCGTGGCGCCACTGCTCGGGGAAGCGTTCCACCGCTTGCGGCGCGACGCGGGTCTCACCATCGTTGACGTCTACCGTCAGGGACGCGACCACGAGCAGCTGTACCAGCTCGCCGAGGCGCTCGCGGAGTTCGACGAGCGCGTAACGCTCTGGCGCGTCCGCCACTTCAAGGTCGTGGAGCGGATCATCGGCGCCGAGGTCGTCGGTACGCAGGGGACGCCTGTGGAGTTGCTCGGCCGGCTGATCCACACGCGGCTGTACCCCGAGCTGTGGGACGTGCGCAACGAGCTCACGGAACTCGCGAAACAGGAGGAATGACGATGCCCTACGAAGAGCTGAAGCAGCGTCAGAGCAAGATGTGGGGCACCGGTCCCTACCAGCGCATCACGGAAACGATCCCCGACGTGCACAAGGGGGTGATCGACAAGCTCGATCCGCAGACCGGGCAGCGATGGCTCGACCTCGCGTGCGGGACCGGCGCGGTTGCAGAGCAGGCTGCCGTGCGCGGCGCCGACGTGACGGGGCTCGACCTCGCGCCGGCGCTGATCGACACAGCCAAGGAGCGAGCTGCAGAACGCGGCCTCGACATCGACTACGTCGTCGGCGACTGCGAGGCGCTCGAGTTCGACGACTCGAGCTTCGACCGCGTGTCGTCGACCTGCGGGATCATGTTCGCCCCCGACCACGAGGCGACCGCTCGCGAGCTCGCGCGAGTGACCGCCCCGGGCGGCCGGATCGCGCTCGCGAACTGGACGCCGGAGGGCGGCGTCGGCCGCATGTTCGCGATGATGGCGCCCTTCCAGCCGCCGCCGCCGCCGAGCAGCCCGTTCGACTGGGGGCGCGAGGACCGCGTGCGGGAGCTCCTCGGGGACGCGTTCGAGCTCGAGATCGAGCAACGGATGTCACCGCTGCGGCTCTCCTCGGGCGAGGAGTTCTGGCAGCTCTTCTCGTCCAGCTACGGGCCGACCAAGACCCTCGCCGACTCGCTAGGCGATCGCCGCGAGGACTTGCACCGGGCATGGGTGGATTTCTTCGAGACGAACTACCGCTCGGACGCCGAGATCGTGCACACGCGCGAGTACCTGCTCATCGCCGGCACGCGGCGCTGATGGCGACTGTCGCGCTCCGTAACGAGGTCGCGGACCTCCTGCAGGAGCTGATCCGCGCCGACACGGTGAATCCGCCCGGTAACGAGACCGCGGCGGCGGAGTTATTGCGCGACTACCTCGAGCCGCACGGCGTGCAGTGCGAGCTGTACGCGCGTGCCGGAGCGCGCGAACCTCGTCGCGCGCATCCGGGGCGGCGGCGGGCCGCGGCTCGCGTTGCTCTCGCACACCGACACGGTGCTCGCCGACGCTGCAGAGTGGGAGATCGACCCGTGGTCGGGCGAGCTTCGCGACGGCGAGATCTGGGGTCGCGGCGCGCTCGACATGAAGGGCGAGGTCGCGGCCAGCGCGGTCGCTCTTGCCTCGCTCGCCCGGGAGGCCTTCGAGCCCAGCGGCGACCTGATCTTCGTGGCGGCCGCCGACGAGGAAGTGAACGTCGACTTCGGCCTCTCGTGGCTCTGCCGGGAGCATCCCGAGGCCGTGCAGGCCGAGTACGCCCTGAACGAGGGCGGAGGCGAGAGGATCGCGCTCGGCGGGCACCCGTTCTATCTCCTCAGCGCGGCCGAGAAGCTGAGCGCGCCCTTCGTCCTGCGCATGCGCGGCCGCAGCGGGCACGCGTCGATGCCGCACATCGGCGACAACGCGCTGCTGAAGGCCGCGCCGCTGATCGAGAAGCTCGGCGCGTTCGAGCCGGAGCTGCGGCACATCCCCGAGACGGAGGCGTTCTTCCGCGCCGTCTTCGGCGAAGTGCCCGAGCCGCGTGGGGGCTATCGCCGGCTGCGCGAGCTCGACGCGCTGCTCGCGGACGCGACGCTGGCCCTGTTCGGCCCGACGTACGCGCCGACGATGGCGTCCGCCTCGCTCAGGCGGAACGTCATCCCGGCGGTGTGCGAGGTGACCGTCGACTCGCGCCTGCTGCCCGGCCAGACCCCGGATGACTCGGCCGCGCTCGTGCGCGAGGTGCTCGGAGACGGCGACTACGAGCTGGAGTGGATCGAGGCCTCCGGCGGCACGCGCTCGCCGCTCGAGTCGGCGCTCTTCGACGTGATCGAGTCGTGGGTCGCCGAGACCGACTCTGAAGCTCGGGTCGCGCCAGTGTGCCTCGCGGGCTTCACGGACAGCCACTGGATGCGCGAGGCGTTCGGCACGGTCGCATACGGA
>DASYUZ010000097.1:0-17203 GCA_036000665.1 Gaiellaceae bacterium | reverse complement strand
GAGCGCGTCTCGAAAGCCGCGGGCGACGCCGCCGACGAACACGACGCGAAGATCGCAACTGCAACGACCGCGAGCTTGGGCATCGGATCACCTCCCGACGAGGCTGGATGGCTGCACCACCTCGCGCCGGCGACGACTGCGCGTCGCCGCGCCCCTGGACCGCGTTGCTTAGAGCCGGGTCACTTCCGAGTGTTGCGCGCGCGGCTGTGAATTCCCTCAAAAGTTCGTTAACGGACGCGTTGCTTCGATGCCCAGCCGAACGTCCGAATCGTCGTGCGGATCGTGCCGAACGCGCGTAGCCGACCGAGTCCCGCGCCCCGCCCACACAGCTTCTCAACAGTGTCTGGCACAGGGCCGGTTAGCGACGCGCTCGCGGGCGCGACGTTCGCGCTCGCTTCGGAGCCCAGCGGGCATGGAGCTCGCGCGTCTTGCGGATCTCGTCGGCGTTCGGGCCTCTGCCGTCGGCGCCGGGAACTTCGAGGATCGCGGGGAGCCCTTGCAGCTTCGGGTTGCCGAGGAAGACGCCGAGGCCTTCGCCCATCAGCCCTTCGCCGATGTTGTCGTGCCGGTCGCGGTTCGAGCCGAGCGGCGCCTTGGAGTCGTTCACGTGCAGGAGGCGCAGCCGGTCGAGGCCGACGCCGTCGTCCAGCTCCTCGAGGACCGAATCGAGCACGCCCTCGTCGGTGACGTCCGCGCCGGACACGAACAGGTGGCACGAGTCGAGGCAGACGCCCAGGCGCGGATGCCGGTCGAGGCGCTCGTAGAGCGTCGCGAGCTCCTCGATCGAGCGGCCGATCGTTCCGCCTGCGCCGGCCGAGTTCTCCATCAGGAGCCACGTGCGCTCCGAGCAGAGCTCGAGCACCTGCTCCATCGCCGGCAGCACGCGCTCGAGGCCGTGCTCGAACCCTGAGCCGAGGTGCGAGCCGATGTGGAAGACGACGCCGTCGGCCTCGATCGCGCACGCGATCTCCATCGTGCTGCGCATCGTCGCGACCGACTTCTCGTAGACCTCGTCGTTCGGCGCCGCGAGGTTGACGAGGTAGATCGCGTGGCAGACGACCGCCCCCATCCCTGCTTCCTCGCGCTGGACTCGAAAGTGTTCGTACACCTCCGGGTCGGGTTCGGACGTGCGCCAAGCGCGCGGGCTCTGCGTGAAGAGCTGCACCGCGTCGGCGCCCATGTCGACCGCCTTGTGGAGCGAACCCTTGACGCCGCCCGCGCAGTGCGCGCCGATCAGCATCAGCGGAGGAACTCCGCGAGACGGGCTGCCTCGCCCTCGGCCTCACGGCGCACGGCGCGGGGCAGGGGTGCGAACGGCTCGAGCACGACGCGGCCCTTCTCCGCGCGCCAGATCCCGGCGACGAACCCGTGGACGAGGAACGTCTGCGCGACGTCGCCGTTCTTCATCACGACGTTCTTGCGCTGCTCGTCGGCCAGCAGGCGGCGGCGGTCGGCGAAGCCCAGGAGCACGTTGTCCCACTTCGGAAGAAAGCGCACCGGCGCCGGCGTGTCCGCGGCAGGCAGCGGCGCTCGAGGCAGGTCGAGTAGCTCGCGCCCGTCCTCGTCCCGGAACCGGCGCAGGGGCTCGAGCGCGTCGAGGGCCGGCGCGAAGTCGCGGACGCGCATCCCGCTCCAGGACGCGATGTCCGCACGGCTCGCCGGTCCGAACGCGGCCAGGTAGCGCCGCACGAGCTCGATTCGTGCCGCGAGCGGATCGACGGGCTCGGGCTCGGCCACCGCTGTGAACACGGTCCGTGGCAGCGCCTTCCGAAGCGCCGTCTCGGGGGCGTGGAGCACGTGGGCGCGGATCCGGGCGATGTGCCACGCGCGCCTTCGCGTCAGCTCGTCGGCGACGCCGTGCTCGGAGCTCAGAAACTCGTCCCCGACTCGCCACGGTTGCGCGCCGTCGCTGTAGAGCGCTCGGACGCCGGGGACGGCGCCTTCGGCGATCGCGGCGGCGTCGGCGTCGGCCCACCAGAGGTAGTCGCGGAGCGCGGCGAAGAACAGCGGGTAGTCGCGCGCCGTGACGAGGTGGAGCGTCCCGCGCATGACTGTCGGCTTGAGCACGTCGCCCCGCCGGATGGCCCGCTCGAGCGTCTCGGCGCGAAACCCCTCCAAGCGCGACCAGAGCCCGACGTACGGCGCCGGAGCCCACTGCGCCTGCATCCCGGCGAGCCGCTCGATCATCTTCAGCGGCGAGACGCGGCGGCGCTCGAGCAGTTGCTGACGCGCGAGGGTCGCCCGGTTGAGCTCGCGAAGCGTCAGGACGCGCACGCGCCTACGCTATCGGGATGGCCGTTCGAGTCCGCATGGCGCCCAGCCCGACGGGGCTCCTCCACATCGGGAACGTCCGCACGGCGCTCTTCAACTGGCTGTTCGCACGCCACCACGGGGGGGAGTTCAAGCTTCGGATCGAGAACACGGACACCTCGCGCGAGGTCGCAGAGGCGGTCGACCAGATCCAGGACTCTCTGAGCTGGCTCGGGCTCGACTGGGATGGGCCGCATACCTTCCAGCTCGACCGCATCGACGACTGCCGCCGGGTCGCCGAGCGCCTGGTCGTCGAAGGAAAGGCGTACGCGGACGAGGGCGCGATTCGCTTCCGCATGCCCGACGAGGGGACGACCGCCTGGGACGACGTCGTGCGGGGCCGGATCGAATTTCCGAACGAGAAGCTCGAGGACCTGGTGCTCGTGCGCTCCGACGGGCGCCCGACATACAACTTCGCGTCGCCGATGGAGGACGTGTGGGACGGGATCACGCACGTGATCCGCGGCGACGACCACGTCTCCAACACCCCGAAGCAGATCAACCTGATCCGCGCCGTCGGCGCCGAGCCGCCGGTGTACGCCCATGTGCCGAGCGTGTTCGGGACCGACGGCAAGAAGCTCTCGAAACGTCACGGCGCGGTGACCGTCGACGAGTTCCGCGCAGCCGGGTACATCGCACCGGCGCTCGTCAACTTCCTCGCGCTGCTCGGGTGGGCACCGGACGGCGAGACCACGATCATGAGCCGCGAGGAGCTGATCGAGCGCTTCTCGCTCGAGCGCGTGCAGCCGAGCCCCGCTGCGTTCGACTTCCAGAAGCTCGACTGGATGAACGGCGTCTACCTGCGGGCGATGGACCCTGACGAATATGCGCACGCGGTCGTCCTCTACCTCGGCGAGCAGGGGTACGACTGGGACGCCGAGCTCGTGCATAAGGCCGCGCCGCTCGTGCAGGAGAAGATCGAGAAGCTCGGCGACTTTCCCGCATTCGCGCGTTTCCTGTTCGAGGACGTGCGCCTCGACGGTTACGAGCTCGACGGGCGGGTGCTCGAGGAGGCCGAGCGCCAGCTGGCCGGCGTCGAGCCGTTCACCGCGGACGAGATCGAGGCGGCCCTGCGCTCGCTCGCCGAGCGGCTCGGCCTGAAGCCACGGGATGCCTTCCAGCCGATCCGGATCGCGGTCACCGGCTCGAAGGTCTCACCGGGGCTGTTCGAGAGCCTGGAGCTTCTGGGGAAGGAACGGGCGCTCGCGCGCCTCAGCGCCGCCCGATCCTGAGCCGTTTCGGCGGCGCCAGCGGATCGAGCGCGCGCTGGAACTGCAGCCAGGCGCGCCACCGGAAGGCAACCGTTGGTTGTGGGAGGCCCCTGCTCATCGTATTGCGTACTGCGTCTTCCACGGCCTCCTCGACGTTTCGAGGCTCGCCTCTATTCATTACAAGGAGTAAAACGGGCGGGCGGCCTCCACGGGTACGCCGGCCCAGGTAAAGTGCGGCCTCCATGACGGCGGGGGTCCCCACCGTGCTCGTCGTGGACGACGAGCCGTCTTTGCGGCTTCTTTGCCGCGTCAACCTGGAGCTGGACGGGTTCCGGGTCCTCGAGGCGGGGACCGTCTCCGCCGCGCGGTCGCTGCTCCTGTCCGAGCCGATCGACGTGCTCATCCTCGACGTGCACATCGCGGGAGAGGACGGGCGCGACCTGCTCGACGAGCTCCGCGCCACCAGCTCGCCGGTGCGAATCGCCATGCTCACCGGCAGCGCAGACCTGAGAAGCGCGCGGTTCGAGGCGGCCGACCGCGTGCTGGCGAAGCCGTTCGAGCCGCTCGACCTGATCGCGTCCGTCCGGGAGCTGGCCGAGGTTGCTCATGTAGATTCGTCTGCGTGAGCGTCGCAGCAGTTCGCAAGCCCGCCGAGTACGAAGCCGAGCTCCAGCGCTACCTCTACGAGCGCTCGGAGGAGGGTCGCGCGGTCCGCGTCGGCGAGAAGGAGATCTCGGAGCAGGCGGCGATCGTCGCCCGCTACGCGTCGCTGTTCTCGCGCGAGCAGCTGCACGCGCTCCGCGAGGCCGAGGCGCGTGCGTCGGGCGAAGAGCGCGAACGCCTTTATCGGCTGCGGAAGACGTGCGAGTCGGGCCTGATCGCAGCCGAGCTCGCCGAGCGCGAGGACGAGCTCGAGAACGCGATCCTGGCGGCGCGCGTCGACTTTCGCGGCGAGTCGATGCCGCTGCGCAATGCCCAGGCGCAGCTCGCGGTACTCCCCGAGTACCGTGACCGCGAGGAGCTCGGCGAGCTGCAGACGTGCAAGTCAGCCGAGTTCAACGACACCCGGCTCGAGCTGCTCACCGCCTACGAGGAGCTCGAGGCCGAGCTGACCGGCGAGCCCGACGCGATCGCGCGCACCGAAGAGGAGAAGCAGATCTCGCTCTCGGAGCTCGAGCGTGCACTCGCGGCGGCGAGCGATGCGATCAGCGGCGCCTGGGACGAGCTGCGCAACACGTGGTTCGACCGGCTGCTCGGTCCGAAGCGAGACGAGGTGCCGACGAACGCACACGTCGCTTGGCTTCGCCGCCTGTCGCCGCTCGAGTCGACGTACCCGAAGGACCGCGCCGTCGAGGTGTGCATGGACACGCTCAAGCGGCTCGGGTTCGACCTCGAGCGTGACCCGAACGTGCGGCTCGATCTCGAGGACCGGCCGCAGAAGTCGCCGCGCGCCTGCGTGATCGCGTCGGATCCGCCGAAGGTCGTGCACCTGATCACGCGCGCGCAGGGCGGGCTCCACGACTACGCCGCGTTCATGCACGAGGCGGGACACGCGCTCCACTACGCGGGCTGCGATCCGAACCTGTCGTACACGTTTCGGAAGATCTCGCGCGACCACGCGCTGACCGAGATCTACTCGTACATCCTCGAGGCGGTCACGCGCGAGCCGGGCTGGCACGAGCGCTACTTCCGCGCGCCCGAGAACGCCGAGGCCGCGCGGTTCCTCGAGGCGCTGCTGTATCGCCGGTACGTCGCGAAGCTGCAGTTCGAGCTTGGCTTCTGGGCAGGCTTCCCGAACGGCACGGGCGGCGACGACTACGCGCGCCGGCTGCTGGAGGCGACCGGAATCCGCTACCCGGCGGAGAACTTCCTTGCCGACATGGACGGCGGCTTCTACTCGGCCGACTACCTGCGCGCGTGGATCCGCTCCGCGCAGCTGCGCACCTACCTCGAGCGCGAGGTGGGCGCCGACTGGTGGTCGAACGACAAGACGGGCGACTACCTCCGCGAGCTCTTCCGCGAAGGCACGAAGCCGTCCAGCGAGGAGATCGCGGGGCGCGTGGGCTTCGACCCGTACGACACGAAACCGCTGCTCGCAGAGCTCGGCGGCTGAATGTCGTCGGCGGTGCCGGCTTTGCCGGCGCCGCCTCCAGGGCAATCCCGTAAGAACGAAACCCCGAAAAGTTGAGGCGCCGAAGGCGCCGACTTTTCGGGGTCTGAAGGCGCATACGGGATTCGAACCCGTGCCGCCGCCGTGAGAGGGCGGTGTCCTAGGCCACTAGACGAATGCGCCCCGTGGGGACGCTCAGTGTAGCGAGCGCCCTGCCGGGGGAGATGGCGCCCATGGAATGGTTGAGGAAGCTTTTGGGCGGCGGGAAGCGCGAGAGCGCCGGCGGTGTCGGCGCCTGGGCCAGCGACGAGCCGCACCGGGCGGACAAGCAGCAGGGCTACCCGGGCGCGCTCGAGGTCGAGGGCGACCCGCGCGGAGGGCTGCAAGACGAGCAGTACCGGACCGCCGACCCGCGCGACGTCGTCCAGGTAGAGGGAGTGACGATGAGCGGCCCCGGCGGCGCTCCGCAGGAGGAGACGTCGCCCGAAGAACGGCGAGCCCAGCAGCGAGAGTAGTTCGCCGGCGGTACCGGCTTTGCCGGTGCCGCCTCCTTGGCAATCTCGGATGCGCGTCTCGCCGCGAAAATTGAGGCGCGAAGCGCCGATTGTCGACGGCTACTAGCGGGTTCGGGCGAACCGCTGGACTGCGTCGAGGAGCTCCTGGCTCTTCTCGGCGGCCTTGCGCTTGTCGCCCGACGCGATCGCTCCTGCGACGCAGTGCCGGACGTGGTCGTCGAGGATCTCGAACGACAGGCTCTCGAGCGCCTTCGAGACCGCCGAGACCTGTGTCAGTACGTCGATGCAGTAGCGGTCGTCCTCGACCATCTTCTCCAGGCCGCGGACCTGGCCCTCGACCCGGCGCAGGCGCTTGATCAGCGCGTCCTTGTCGTATCCGTGCTCGGTCATGTGCGTGTGCTCCTGATGCGGCGAAGCCGCAGCGAGTTGGTGACGACGAAGAGGGAAGACAACGCCATCGCGGCTGCGGCGACGATCGGGCTGAGCAGGCCTGCGACGGCGAGCGGGATCGCGGCGACGTTGTAGGCGAACGCCCAGAAGAGGTTGCCCTTGATCGTGCGAAGCGTGCGGCGGGCGAGCCGGATCGCGTCGGGCGCGGCGCGCAGGTCACCTGAGACGAGCGTGAGATCGCTCGCCTCGATCGCGACGTCCGTGCCGGTGCCGAGCGCGAGTCCGAGATCGGCCTGCGCGAGCGCGGGCGCGTCGTTGATTCCGTCGCCGACCATCGCGACGACCTCGCCGGCCTCCTGCAGCCGTCGCACTTCGGCCGCCTTCCCGTCCGGGAGGACTCCCGCAAGCACGCGCTCGATGCCCACTTCGGCTGCAACACGGCCGGCTGTCGCTTCGACGTCGCCCGTCAGCAGGACCGGCGTCAGTCCGAGCGCCTTGAGCTGTGCGACGGCCTCGGCGCTCGTCGGCTTCACCGTGTCCTCGACGTGCAGGTCACCAACATGCGCGCCGTCGACGAGCAGCGTGCCGCGGTCGATCTCGACGCGGCGCCCCTCGACGACTCCCGCCGCGCCGCGCCCGGGGACGTTGCGGAACGATTCGACCGGCGGCAGCGAACCGAAACGCTCGCGCGCGGCCGCGGCGACGGCCTGCGCAACCGGATGCTCGCTCGCGTCCTCGACTGCGCCTGCCAGACGCAGCGCGTCCGGCGGCACGCCGTCGCCGACGTAGCGCATTCGCCCCTCCGTCACGGTGCCGGTCTTGTCGAGCACGATCGTCGTGATCCGGCGGGTCTGCTCCAGCACCTCGGGTCCTTTGATCAGGATGCCCAGCTGCGCGCCGCGGCCGGTGCCGACGAGGAGCGCGGTCGGCGTCGCCAGCCCGAGCGCGCACGGGCAGGCGATGATCAGAACGGCGACCGCGGCCGTGAAAGCCGAAGAGACATCGCGGGTCACGAGCAACCAGCCGACGAGCGTCGCGAGCGAGAGCGCGATCACGACGGGGACGAAGACCGCGGAGACGCGGTCGACGAGCCGCTGCACGGGCGCCTTGCCGGACTGGGCATCGGCGACGAGCCGGGCGATCTGCGCCAGGGCTGTCTGCTCGCCGACCTTCGTCGCACGCACCACCAGGCGGCCGTACGTGTTGATCGTCGCGCCCGCGACCTCCTCGCCGCGTCGCACTTCCTCGGGAGCCGGCTCGCCGGTCAGCATCGAGCGGTCGACCGCCGACTCGCCCTCCTCGACGACGCCGTCGCTCGCGATCTTCTCGCCCGGCCGGACGACGAAGCGGTCGCCGACCGCGAGCTGCGTGACCGGCACCACGACCTCGCGGCCGTCGCGCACCACCCGGGCATCCTTTGCCCCGAGCTCGAGCAGCGCGCGAAGCGCAGCGCCCGAGCGGCGGCGCGCGCCCGCCTCGAGGTAACGACCGAGGAGGATCAGCGTCGTCACGACCGCAGCCACCTCGAAGTACGTGTGACCCGCGCCGGCGATGAGCGCCACGACCGACCAGGCCCAGGCGGCCAGGGTCCCGATCGAGATCAGGGTGTCCATCGTTGCGGTGAGATGCCGTGCACCCTTCAGCGCGGTGCGATGGAAGGGCACACCGGCCCAGAGCACGACCGGGGTGGCGAGCGCGAGTGCAAGCCACTCCCAGCCCTCGAACTGGAGCGGCGGCGCCATCAGCGCGACGAGTGGGGCAGAGAGCGCCGCCGCAACGGCGAGCCGCAGGCCGTAGCCGCCGGCACGCTCGCGGCGAGCGCGCGCCGCGGGCGACGCGTGATAGCCGGCCGCTGCGACGGCGCCCACGAGCTCCGCGAGCTGCACGCGAGCCGGGTCGAAGCGCACGGTCGCGGACTCGGTCGCGAGGTTGACCTCGGCGTCGACACCGTCGAGCTTGTTCAGCTTCCGCTCGACGCGCGCCACGCATGAGGCGCAGGTCATGCCCTCGACGTCAAGGCGAACGGTCTCCTGGGTCGCGGCCATCAGGCCGCCTCGTAGCCGGCTTCCTCGATCGCGGCTCGAAGGGCGCCGTCGTCGAGACCCGCGCCGCGCACGACGACCCGCTTGGTGTCGAGGTCGACGTCGACGTCCTGGACGCCGCGGACGAGGCGTAGCTCGCGTTCCACGGCGGCCTCGCAGTTCCCGCAGTGCATACCCAGAACGGTGTAGGTGAGCTCGGTCACAGCCCCACTATACCCCCGGGGGGTGTGAGCGGGGCCGCAGATGCGTGCCCCGCTCGCGTCTAGACCTTCTCGGTCAGCGGCCGCCCAAGCTGCTTCTCCCACCAGTCCGACTCCCGCTTGTCGAACTGGCCCTGCAGCTGGCCGACGTACGCCGCGAGCTGGTGCTCCTTCTTGCCGAGCCGTTCCTCGAGCTCCGCGACGCGTAGCTCCCGCCTCTCGAGCTTCTCTTCGCGGAGCTCGAGGTCGGCCTCGCTGCGCGCTTCGCGCGCCTCGACTTCAGCCTCTCGCTCATCGAGCTCCCGGATGCGGTCGGAAAGCGACTGCTCCGTGGAGTTCAGGCGCTGCTCACGCCGCTCGAGGCGCTCCCGCTGTGACGTGTGGAGCGTCTCTCCCGACTGGAGCTCGGCCTCGCGCGCGGCGAGCTCCCGCTCGCGCTCGAGGATGAGCTGGTGCTTCGACTCGATCTCTGCCGCGCGGCTCTCGTCGCGCTCGACACGGCGAACAGTCGCGACCTGACGGTTCAGCTCCGCTTCGCGGGCGGCCAGCTCGGTCTCCCGCGTGTCGAGGTTCGCGATCCGCGACTTCGTCGTCTCGTCGAGCTCGCCGACCGACACCTGCTCGGTCTCGAGCTTGCGCCGCTCGGCGGCGAGGCGCTCTTCGCGCTCCCGGAGCTCCGCCTCGCGCTGCTCGACGACTTCCTCACGTGCGTTGAGCCGTCCTTCGGTCCTCGCGAGCTCGCGCTGCCGCTCGAGGACGCTCGTGTCACGCGCACCGTACTCGTCCTCGCGGTCGACGATCGCCTTCTCGCGCACGGCGAGCGCGGCCTCGCGGGCCTCCACCTTCGCGAGCAGCTCCTGCTCGCGCGCCTGGAGGTCCTTGTCCGACTTCTCGATCGAACGCTCGCGCTGTGCGAGCGCAGCCTCCTGCTTCGCCAGCTGGGCGTGCGCCTCGGTCCGCTCGCGGTCGACGCTCGACAGCTCGCGGAACTTCGACTGGATCTGGCGCTCGCGGTCGGCGCCGCGCGCTTCGGCCTCGGCGATCTCGGTCTTCAGCTCGGAGAGCCGTGCCTGCTCCTCGGAAATCGCCTCGGCCTTCTCACCGAGCTCGCGCTCGCGGGCGGCCAGGTCGTTCTCCTTCGCCGCGACGTTCGCGGCGCGCTGATCGAGCTCCGCGGCGCGGAGATTGAGCCCCTGCGGCCCGGCCAGCTCACGCTCGAGCATCGCCGCCTGCTCGGCCATCGCCGCGCGGAGGTCCCGCTCGCGTGCAAGCGCGGACGCCAACTCGGAGCGGACGAGGTCGACGTCCGGACGCGAGCCGTTCGACGCTTCCTCGTGCTCGGGCTGCGCCTCGGTCTGTGCGAGCACCTCCTCGGCGATGATCTGCGGGGGCACCTCTTCCGGAGCGACGTCCTGCCGTTGTTGCAGCTGGCGCCGCAGACCGGTTCCGAAGCCGCCCTCGGTCTCGAGATTCTCACCCTTGTCGGACATCAGAGGATCTCCTTGAGGTTGAGGATGGCCGGTGCGAGAACCACCAGGAACATCGCCGGGAAGATGAACGCGACCGTCGGGAACATCATCTTGATCGGCAGCTTCATGGCCTTCTCCTCGGCCGCCATCTGACGGCGGTTGCGCGAGTCGGCCGACTGCACCTTGAGGATCCGGCCGAGCGAGATGCCGAGCTGGTCGGCCTGGATGATCGCGCGCGCGAACGCGGCGACCTCCGCCGTGTCGACCCGCTCGGCGAGCTTCTTGAGCGCGTCGTGCCGGCTCTCGCCGATGCGCATCTCGCCAAGCGTCAGCGAGAACTCCTCGGCGAGAGGCCCGTCCATATGGTCGACGAGCTTGTCGACCGCGCCGTCGAAGCCGAGACCGGCCTCGACGCTCACGGCGAGCAGATCGAGCGCGTCCGGAAGCTCCGCGCGGATCCGCTCACGGCGCGAGCGTGCCTTCTGCGAGACGACGATGCCGGGAAGCGCGAACCCGCCGACCGCCCACGACCCGCCGAAGATCAAAGCCCCGAGCGGCGAGACGAGTCCGCCGAGCACGAGGCCCACGAACCCGAACCCGATCGCGAAGACGGCCTTCGCTGCGAGGAACGTCGTCGGCGTGACCGTGCGCGCCAGCCCGGCCGTCATCAGCCTGAGCCGAACCGACTCCACGCTGACGCGCGGGTTAAGACGCAACGCGAGCCCGGCCAGGCGGTTCGCGGCCGGCGTGAGCACGCGCTGGCTGAAGCGGAGCCGCTCCGGGCCCGTGGCTACGCGGCCGCGTGCGTACGTCGTGGCGCGCCTCAGCGCGAGAGCGCGCTGGCGGCCACCGAAGCTCATGACCTCGGCTACGAGGTAAACCGAAGCCGAGAGACACCCGAGTGCAAGTGCGAGTAGCAGCATCGATTTACCCCCTGAACGAGACCATCTTGCGAAGGATCAGGCTTCCGCAGGCCATCATCGCCAGTCCGACGAAGACGACCTTGTGGCCTGCCGACGAGTGCCAAAGCGGGTCCATGTACGTCTTGTTGAGGAACGTGAACATGAGCGCCAGGAAGAACGGCAGGCCGACGAGCACGTAGGCCGCCATCCGGCCCATCGCGGTCAGTCCCTTGATCTTCCGCATGAACTGCTGTCGCTGACGAACGGCGTCCGCGACCATGTCGAAGATCCCGGCGAGCGAGCCACCGACCTGACGCTGGATCGTCACGGCGGTGATCACGAAGTCGAGGTTCTTCGACCCGACGCGCTGCGACATCTCTGCGAGTGCGTCGTCCATCGGGCGACCCAGGCTCGTCTCCGTGAGCACGCGCTTGAACTCGTCCGCGGCCGGCGGCGTCCCCTCTTCCACGACGGCCTGGAGGCCCTGGCGGAAGCTGTGCCCCGCCTTCAGCGACGCGGCGATCGTGATCAGGATGTCCGGGAGCTGCTCCTCGATCTGGTTCAGACGCTTCTTCGCCCTGAACGTCGCGTAGCCGATCGGCGCGGCCATGCCGAGCCCGAGCGTCCCCAGGATCACCACCGAGGATAGCCCTGCAATCGCTGCGATCAGCCCGAGCACGAAGCCGCTGCCGACGCAGATGTAGAAGAACTCCACCGTGCGCAGCGGCAGGTCGGCCCGCTCGATCAGCCGATGGAGGGCAGCCCAGAACCTGAGGTGCTGGAGCCACTTCTCCGTCGCGGACAGCATCCCGGACGCGGCCGCGAAGCGCTCACGCGGCGTCGTCCGGGCCCGTCGCTTGTTCGTCGCACTCGTGTGCGGCTCGAGGCGCCGCTTCAGCCGCGTGCCGCCCGGCGTGGCCGTCAGCAGGCCGACGGCCAGGATCGCGCACGAGCCCACCAGCAGCGCGAGGAAGAGCGTGCCGAGGTTGTTGTCGTAGACGAAGCCCGGCACGAGCTTCCACGGTCCCTTAGTCTCGACGATGGCGTCGGACGCGTTTCCGGGCAGGCGGGCCTGGAGGCTCGTCGTCCCGAAGCCGCGAACCGAGGCGTCCAGGCGGACGTTCTCACCGGGCGTGCCCGACGAGAGGTACGTAACGCGCCACGTGCGGCGCAGCTGCTCCGCGATCGACCGGTACGCGGCATCGATCGCGCCGCTGGAGGCCGCCGGGAAGTACGCGCCGCCGGACTCGCGGGCGAGCTCCTGCAGGGCGGCGGGCGAGAAGCCCTCGCCCTCGATCCCGATCGCGTAGACCGTGGCACCGGCCCGGCGAGCCTCGACCGCGGCGCGTTGAAGCGTCGCACGGCTCGTCGTGTCGTCGCCGTCGGTGAGGACGATCAGGACCCGGCCCGGAAGCGGTTCCGCGGCGAGCGACCGGGAACCGAGCGCCACCGCGTCGAAGAGGGCGGTGCCCTGATTCCCGTCCACGGTGAGCGATCCGAGCGAGGCGTCGGCGTCGATCGTCGACGACGAGAAACCCGTCAGGCGGAGTGCCTGCCGGCCGAACCCGATCACTGCCACGCGGTCAGACGGTGACTTCGAGGCGACGAACGACCTTGCGGCCGCCACCGCGTTCGCGAAGGCGGCGCCCTCCATCGAGCGCGAGCGGTCGATCACGACCTCGATGCTCTTTGCGCGGGCGAGGTTCTGCGCCTTGAAGCCGACGACCGGCTCGCCGTTCTCGCGCACGCGGGGTGCGCTCGAAGAAGGGGTCGGCGTGATGACCGACACCTTGACCGTCGGATACCCGGAGACGTCGAGTCCCGTCAGCCGGGGAGAATTCGCAGCAGACGCGGGCGCTGCCAGAAGCAACGCCGCGATGACGATGAAAGAGGCGGCTCTCATCGTCAGCTCCCGTAGGCCGCTGCTGCGAAGGTTGGACGCATCGGGTTGTCCTGCTCGAAGAAGTTCCCGGGCAGGATCACGCCGTTCGCGGCCATCTTGTTCAGGAAGTGCGGCTTCAGCCCCGAGCACGACAGCGGCGACAGCAGGCGCGAGCCGTGTCCGGCGGCGCCCGCGTCCTCGTCCGGCGGGCGGGCGATGAAGACGTCCTGCAATGTGATCACGTCGGACTCCATCCCCAGCACCTCGGAGATGTGCGTGACGCGACGCGAGCCGTCGACGAGGCGGGAGATCTGCACGAGCACGTCGAACGCGCTCGCGATCTGCTCGCGGATCGCCCGGTGCGGCAGCTCGACGCCGGCCGTGAGGACGAGCGTCTCGAGACGCGACAGCGCGTCGCGCGGCGAGTTGGCGTGGATCGTCGTCAGCGAACCCTCGTGGCCCGTGTTCATCGCCTGGAGCATGTCGAGGGTCTCCGGGCCGCGGACCTCACCGACGATGATCCGGTCAGGGCGCATGCGCAGGGCGTTGCGGACGAGCTCGCGGATGCGGACCTCGCCGCTGCCCTCGATGTTCGGCGGCCGCGACTCGAGCGTGATCACGTGCTCCTGCTGGAGCTGGAGCTCGGCCGCGTCCTCGATCGTCAGGATCCGCTCGTCGCCGGGGACGAACGCGGACATCGCGTTCAGCATCGTCGTCTTACCGGTGCCGGTACCTCCGGAGATGAGCACGTTCATTTTGCCCTTGACGCACGCGGCGAGGAACTGGGCCGCCTTCGGCGTCAGCGAGTTGAACGAGATCAGGTCGTCCATCGTGTACGGGTCGCGGGCGAACTTCCGGATCGTGAGCGTCGGCCCGCGGAGTGCGAGCGGCGGGATGATCGCGTTCACACGGCTCCCGTCAGGGAGGCGCGCGTCGACCATCGGCGAGGCCTCGTCGACCCGGCGGCCGACCTGCGAGACGATCTTGTCGATGATGCGCAACAGGTGCGCGTTGTCGAGGAACGCGATCGGCGCTTTCTCGATCTTGCCGTGGCGCTCGACGTAGATCCGGTCGGACGCGTTGACCATGACTTCCGTGACCGAGTCGTCCTGCAGGAGCGGCTCCAGCGGCCCGTAGCCGAGGATGTCGTCCGTGATCTGCCGGACGATCTCGCGCCGCTCCTCGCGGGTCAACGGGGTCCGGTCGAGGGCGAGCTGCTCCGTCACGGCATGCAGCACGCGCTCGGAGAGGTCCTCCGTCGTCTCGCGCTTGAAGAGCTCCGGACCGAGCTTCGCGATCACCGCGTGGTGAATCCGCGACTTCAGTTCGCCGTACGGGTCCTGCGGGGCCCGTGCGGCCGGCTGGTGGGCCGGCCCGGAGTCGATCAGCGACGGCGGCAGGTCCGCGGCCGGCTGGTCACCGTTTGCGTTCGGCGACTGCGACTGTTGCTTCGCGATGCGGTCGTGGAGCCCCATCGCTAGCTCCTCGCCAGTGCGAACATCTTGCGCTTCGCCGTCTGCTGCCGGGTCGGAACGAGGATGTGCTTCGACACGGAGCGGATCGCCCGCCCGAAGTCGCACCCGCCGTCGGCAATCACCGCCGGCACGCCGCGGTTGACCGCGAGCGGCACAGCACGATCGCTCGGCACCTCAAAGTCGATCGTGACGCCGAGCGCCTGCTCGACTTCCGACTTCTTCATTCCGACCTTCGAGTTCGACCGGTTCAGCAGGTACTTGATCTTGTTCGCCGGGAACGAGAGCAGGTCCAGCGTGTGGAGGCTCAGCTTCACGTTCTTCAGCGTCGGGACGTCGAGCCCGCAGAGGACGAGCAGCTCGTCCGTGCGGTCCAGCGTCGCGAGCATCGGCCCGTGGAAGAAGGGCGAGGTGTCGACGACGATGACGTCGAACGACTCGCGGGCCACTTCCAGCAGGCGCGTGATCTTCGTCTCCGTGACGAGCTCCGCATCCTCAGGGCGCAGCGGCGCCGGCAGGACGTCGAGCCCGCACGCGTGCCGGGTGATGTAGCCGGCCAGCTTCTCCGTGTCGAGCTCACCCGGAGCGACGACGAGGTCGTAGATCGTCTTCTCCGGCTCGAGCCCGAGCATGATCGCTGCGTCGCCGAACTGGAGGTCCAGGTCGAGCAGCAGCGTCCGCTTCTTCTCGTACTTCGCGATCGAGGCTGCGAGGTTCGTCGCGGTCACCGTCTTCCCGGTCCCGCCCTTGGGCGAGAACACGGTCAGGATCTGGCCGCGGCGGCCGTGGCCACCTTCGGCCTGGACGCGACGGCCGACGTGCGCGGCCTTCCGGATCGCGAAGACGACGTTGTCGGCGAGCTGCGGCAGGAGCAGAACGTCTGCGACGTCCGACGAGTCGAGCGCCTGCTCGAGCAGCGACGACGCCTCACCGGAGGCGAGGATGACGATCGGCGCCTGCGTGTGCTCGCGGATCGCCGCGAGCTCGACGTCCGGAAGCCTTGACGACCGCGTGGCGTGGAGGATGCACTGCAGGTGACCTCCGGTCAGCGCGGGCGCCGCCTCGGCGACGTGCTCGGCCCAGCCGACGAGATCGAGCTCAGGATGCTCGCTGAGCGCGGCCTTGAGCGTCTCGAGGCCGTCGCACGAGCCGGTGATGTAGATGCGGATGTTCATCGATTCCTCCCTGCATTTCCGGGCAGCCCGTCGTTCAGAACTTTCGGGAGCGTTGCGAGGCTCTCGGGGCTGTCGGCGGCGTCAGCCACCGGGCGCAGCTCGAGCGACCATTCGTGGTCCTGGTTTGTCGTGACGAAGAGCAGCTTGTTGGCCTGCGCGTCCGTCAGCTGGAGGACGACGTTGTACGAGCTGGACGTCGGGTCCGTCACCTTCGAGTCGATCCCGGCCGACTGCGGCGCCTTCAGCACCAGCAGGTCGCGGAGGACCGTCCTTGCGGCGTGCTTGTCGTCACCGAGCTTCAGGTTCGCCCCGAAGTCGACGTGATCGCCCTGCTTGATGATCCCGGCGAGGAGTTGCGGTGCGTTGCCGGAGATCTGGACTGCGCGGAGGTTTCCTTTCAGGTCGATGCGGATGCCGGCCTGACCGGCTGCGGCGAAGCGGCGTGCGGTGACCTGCTCGCCGCCGTAGATCCACTGCGACGTGGTCTGGCCGTCGACGTCCCGCAGATTGAACACTGCGGTCGGGACCAGGCTCTTGCGCGGGATCTCCTTTTCGGTGAGCTTCCCGGCGAGGGCGGAGGCCGGCGTCCCCGGGGCGATGTCGGTCTTCGCGATGAAGACCTTCACTTTCTCCTGCCCACGATCGACGCGCTTCTGGTAGCTCGCGACGTACAGCGCGGTCATGAATGCAGCCAGAACCGCGAGCACGACGGCGAGGAGGATGTTTCTGAGGCGGTATGTCATTGCGGCGTTTTCCTCTTCTTAGTCGTGGCTCATTCGATGAGCTCGATGGAACGCACGCCGAAGTCGGGGTCGCCAGATTCGCTCTGGATGCCCTCCCACACGACGCGCACGAAATGGCCGTACAACTTCCCTGAGTTGCCTCGCGCCTCGACCTTCGTGGTCACGAAGCCGACCCAGCCGATCACGTGGTATTCGAAGTTCGCGCCCCCACCGACCGTCTGGTCGTAGATCGGGAACAGCATCTCCGTTCCGAGCCGCTTGGCGATTGCGGCCTGGATCTGCGAAGCGTTGAACTTGGCGCCGGGGTCCGAGAAGTACCAGTTGAGCGGCATCCACCCGTCGTAGCCCCTGAGCATCCAATCAGCGAGGACCGTCGGGCCCGTGCCGCCCTTCGACTGATCGAGGTTGATCAGGCGGAAGGCTCCGGGGCCCACCTTCTCGAGATCGAGTTCGGTCTCCTGGTTGAAGCACGGCAGCGGCTTGCAGTTGAGGAGCGGGTGTTTGACGTCGACGCCGATCGGCGCCGCCCAGCGCGCCTTGCCGGGCTGCATCGCTCGCGCGGCCGCGTCGGCCCCGACGTTGAACGAATCGATCCCGAAGATCTTCGAGAAGAAGCCGTTCACGGGCTTGCTCACGTGCACGTGGATCGTGTTCGAGGCCGGGAACGTGATCGTCGGCGTGCCGGCGATGTTGTTCTTGTCCGTGTACTCGACTGCGAGCGCGTGCGCCTCTCCCGTGCTTTCCGGGAGGGCCTGCGCGCCGGCAAGCGCTGCGGCGTCGGC
>DASYUZ010000096.1:0-6611 GCA_036000665.1 Gaiellaceae bacterium | reverse complement strand
ATCGCGTTCACCGTGATCCCGCGCGGGCCGAGCTCGACCGCCGCCGAGACCGTCAGCCACTCGACCGCGCCTTTGCTCGCCGCGTACGCGAGCTCGCCGTTCAGCGGCAGACCGCTCGAGAACGTGACGATTCTGCCCGTGCCCGCCTCTCCGCCGAAACGACGCACGAACTCGGCCATCAGCAGGGCGGTCCCCCTGACGTTCACGGCGAGGTGACGGTCGAGCTGGGCCGCATCCGTTTCCAGCAGGCCACCGGTTTCCGAATGAGCGTGCACGCAGACGAGCGCCGTCAGTGGCCCGACCGTCGCCTCCGCCGCCTCGAAGATCCGTGCAGGCGCGACCGGATCCAAGAGATCGTCCTCGTGCCGGGCGGCGCGAACGCCGAGGCCACGTAACTCCGCGACGAGGTCGTCCGCCTCCCCCGGATGCGCGCCCCACGGCTCCGTCTCGTCGTAGCGGCTCCACCCGCTCAGCGCCACATCCCACGCTTCCACCGCCAGCCGGCGGGCGACCGCGGCGGCAATTCCGCCACGCCGGCTCGCACCGGTCACCAGCGCAGCAGGCACCCGGCCAGCCTAATCGGCAGCCATAGTTCACCGAACGGTGAACACGGACTGCCTCGACAACCTTCAGCGGGTCGTCTGACCATGCCGGTCGACGTCCAGACGGAGATCGAGATCCTACGCCCGCGCGCAGAGGTCGCCGCGTACGCCGCCGATCCGAACAACGCCACCGCCTGGTACAAGAACATCAAGAGCGTCGAGTGGAAGACGCCGCCGCTGCTTGCCGTCGGCTCGCGAGTCGCGTTCGTCGCGCGCTTCTTCGGCCGGCGGCTCGAGTACGTCTACGAGATCACCGACTACGCCCCCGGCGAGCGCCTCCTGATGAGCACCGCCTCCGGGCCCTTCGCGATGGAGACGACCTACGGCTGGGCCGATACGCCGACCGGCGGCACGAAGATGACCCTTCGTAACCGCGGCGAGCCGGGGGGCTTCTCGAAATCGTGGCGCCGATGATGGCAACGGCCATGCGCCGCACTAATCGGAACGACCTCCGCCGACTCAGAGAGATCCTCGAGGCAACGACGCGCTGACCGGGAAGCTCGTCGCGTCGCTAGGGAATGGATCGGTAGAGCCGGAAGAAGACCGTGCGGAATCCGCGTTTCGGCCAGAAGCGCGAGGCGAGGAGGTTCGTCATGCGCCAGTCCGTGACCATTGCGGCATAGCCTTCTGCGGCCGCGGCGGCGAGCGATGCGTCCGTCAGCGCGATGCCGATCCCGGAGCCACGAATTTCCGGAAGCGTCGACGCGAAGGCGAGGTAGCACGCGCGTTCGGGTTGCGCGAGGCCGCGGTGTTGGCTCGAGAGCTCGGCGGCGCAAACGGACCAGCAGGCGACGGGCCGGCCGTCGAGGCAGCCGATCAACACCTTCTCCTCGTCGCGGGCGAGCGTCGAGCGCCACTCCAGGCGCAGCTCATCATCGGTTGGCAGCGGCCGCTCGGAGAAGACGGGAGAGCTGCGCTCGTGCGCCGGCAAGGCGATGTCGACGGCAACCAACGCCTCGATGTCCTCGTCGCGAGGCTCGCGGATCTCGAAGCCGTCAGGGACGCGGCTGTCTACGTGCGCAGGAACCTCCCGGAGCGCGTGCGCCTGCTGGTGGCCGAAACCGAGGCGAAACCACGCGTCCACAAGTTCCGCGTCGGTCGCCGGCACGAGCGCGTAGTGCCGCCGCCGCTCCTGCTCGACCCACCCGGCGGCTGCGGCGGCGTACAGATCGCGGACGTCCTCCGCCTCCTCGACCGCGTGTCCGGCCGTCTCGATCCAGACGTTCTCCCCCCATACCTCGACGTCACGCGGCGCCGCGACGACGTAGCCGACGAGCCGGCCGTTGCGGAAGCCCGCCGCGCCGGACGCGCCTTCGGCACGCCAGGCCACCGCGAGCTGCTCGCACGCCGCGGCCGGCTCCTCGAACCGCTCGGGCAGGAGCGCCTCGGCCTTACGCTGGCGCGCGTGCCGAGCGGCGAGCAGCCGGCCGGCGTCCGGCAGGTGCTCATCCGCGAAGGGAACGATGTCCAGCGGAGCCACCGTCAAAGACTCGCAGAGCTCGACGGCGTGGAGAATGCTTGCCGTGGACGAGCAGCGGGTCGGGGACCTTGTAGCGCGCTTCTACCGCGCGTTCCTCGCTGCCGATCGCGAGGCGCTCGCCGAGGTCGTCGCACCGGAGGCGACGTGGATCGTGCGGCTCGATACCGCACTTTCCGGAACGCACGTGGGCGCAGATGGCATCGCGGCCCTGCGACGCCAAATCGATCAGCTCACTGCCGGAACCTGGCGTCCACTCCGCGAGGACAGCTACGACATCGCGACGAGTCGCTGGCACGCCGTGCTCATGGACCGCTTCTTGGCGGAGCGCGGAGAGCGCCGGCTCGACTCTCACGAGGCCGTCATCGTGGCCGTCGAAGAGGGCCACATCATGCGGCTCTTCCATTACCTCCACGACCCTGTTGCTTTCGGGAGCTTCTGGTCGCGCTGACCGGGACGCCGGTCGTCGCGCGAACGTCAGGCGACGACCGGCGGCGACCAGACGAACGGCGTCGTCGTCGTCACCGCGACAAATCCCAGTCGCTCGAGGATCGGCCGACTCTCGCCGGAGGCGTCCACCTGCAGGTAACGGAGCCCGCGCTGCGCGGCGAGCTTCGCGCGGTAACTGACGAGCGCCCGGTAGATCCCGCGACCGCGCCACCCCGGGAGCGTGCCGCCACCCCAGAGCGTCGCGAACTCCGTCCCCCGAGGGAATCGCATCCAGCCGGCGCACACGACCATGTCGTCGTGCTCGGCGACGACGATCGTCAGCCCCTCCGGGTCGGCGGCCCGCTCCCGCTCGATGCTGTCGGCCAGCCAGCCTTGTTCTTTCTTCCAAATCACCTCCAGCATCCGGGCGATCCGGTCCAGATCGACGCGCTCGTGCACCTCGCGCAGTGTCACGCCGTCGGGGACGCTCGCATCGACAGCGACGGCGGCCACCGGCGCGATTACGACGGTCTCGACGTCCTCAGGGACAAAGCCGGCCGCACGCAGCCGCTCGGCGAGGTCCGCCGGGCGATCGTGCGCGTGGAGCTTCCACTCGAACGGCTCGTCGCGCTCCGCAAAGATCCGCACCTGCCGCGCAATCAGCTCGTCAAGCTCGGGCCCGTCGAGGCCACCGAGGTCGCGATACCCGACAAACCCGCGGGGTCCGTCGCCGACGAAGCGCAGCAACGGCCCGTCGTGCTCGACGCGTACGCCTTCGGGAAGCCGGTCGGGTACCTGCGCGCGCAGCTGCGCGTCATACGTGGCGAGCAGGTCGGCTACATCAAGATCGAGCACGCCGCAGACACTACTGAGAGCGCCGGGAGCTGCAATCAGCTACCGCGTGCGGCGCGAAATCGCAGGCCCCGAAATCAGGGCTAGTAGTCCGATCGCCGCGGCCGCGCCGAGGGCCCAGAGGGCGAGGCCGGCTTCGATGCGAACGCCGCCGAGGGTGAGGACGAGCGTGCTCGCAACCAGCCCGCCGACGAGGAGCGCGAAGATGGAGGGCAGGCGTGCAAAGGGTCGCTCCTCGGCCCCGTCGCGGAACTCGAGCGACCACGAGCCGAACTCGACAACCGCGAGCAGCGCGACCGCGACGAGCGGTGCGCTTCGATCGAGCACCGTTCCGCTGTCCGCGAGCGATAGCGCGTAGGCCAGCAGCAGCAGTGCAGGCCCGGCGGCGAGACCGCCGTCCCAGGCGACGATGACAGCCGCCACGACGAACGCCAGACCCGCACCGGCCCCAAGTACGACGAGCCCCCGCAGGTGCGGGGCGATCGCGACGGCATACGCCGCGATCGCGGCGGCGAGGACGATCGCGACCGACGCGGTCACTACGCGCGCACGACGCGTGCCAGCCGTCTGAACTCCTCCATCGCGCGAATCGTGGCCTCCAAAGATCCGCCTTCGCCCCACTCGACGACAGCTATCCCCTGCGCGCGAAGACGGCTCCGGAGCAGTTCGCGCTCGAGCCGGAGCAAACGCGCCGCGAGCTCCGCCTCGTCGCCCTCGATCTCGAGGTAGGGAAGGGTTGGGATCTCGACCACAGCCAGATCGAAGCCGCGGCCTCGCAGCTCGAGCAGCGTTCGCACGATCGCGTCTTCGAGCAGCGGTGAGAGCGCGAGCACGAGCGCCTTCGGCGGGATGGTCCGCAGCGGGATCGCGAGCGGACGCGGCTCTTTCCCGCTCGAGACGAGCTCGCGCACTTCAAGCAGCGTGTCGACGATGCGATGGACCTGCGTGACGCCACTCGCCGGGCGGAGCCAGCGGAGACCCGCGCCGAATGCGAGCAGCCCGACGCGGTCGCGCCTGGCGAGGTAGCGCTCCGCCAGCGCGGCAGCGGCCCGCACGCACTGGTCGAGCGGTGCGCCGCGAGGACTCCCGACGTCGGCGAGGACGTCGAGGAGAAGGACGACGGCCGTGTTCCGCTCGGGGTGAAGCTGGTTGACGACGAGCTCTTGGGTTCGTGCGGTCGCTCGCCAGTTCACCCGGCGAAGGTCATCCCCTTCTACGAACGGCCGCAGTTCCGCCAGCTCGATCCCCTCCCCCTTCGCACGCGAGACCTCATCGCCGACCGAAGCCTCCGTCTCGAGCGGCCGAGCGATCGCCCGCAGCGCCTGCTTCTCGGCGTAGACGCGAAGCGGCTTCCCGAGCTCGATCTCCTGCTCATCGGCGACAAGCCTCAGTCGGTCGTACCGCCGCAGTCGCACGCGCGCGTCCGAGTAGGCGCCCCAGCGCTCGCAGCGAAGGACGAGGTCGAGCGTGCGCGACTCGCCGGGCCGCAGCGCGAGCGCGTGCAGCTCCTCCCGCTCGACGACGAGGCCCGGCGGCAGCGCGAACCGGACCTCGAGCCGGTCACTCGCTGTTTCGGAGGAGAGCGTGAGCTCCCCATCGACGCGGTCGCCTTGTTGCACGCGGTCGCGCTCGAGCCGAAAAATGCCCGTGAGCGGACGCAGCCGCCGTTGCTCGAGCCCGGCGAGTGCGAGGAGGGCAAACGGCGCGGCGACTGCCGCCGGCTCCGGGCGGCCTGCCGCGAGCGCGGCGAAGAGGCCGACGACCACAAGCCAGATCGCGGCACGGAGCCTCGGAGTCGCGAGCAGGCTCACGCCCGCGGCGGCGTGAGATCCTCGGCCACCGGCGTCGGCACCTGGTCCAGGCACTCCTCGACGATCTCGTCACCCCGGATCCGCTGCAGCCATAGCTCCGGTGCGAGCGTCAGCCGGTGCGCGAGCGCGGGCACCGCGACCGCCTTCACGTCCTCCGGCGTAACGAAGCCGCGCGACTCGAGCATCGCCCGGCCGCGCGCGAGCTTGAGCAGCGCGAGCCCGCCGCGCGGACTCGAGCCGACCTGTACACGCGGGTTCTCACGTGTCGCGCGAACGACCCGCGCGATGTAGTCGAGGATGCTCTCTGCGACATGGATCTGCTCGAGAGAGCGCTGCATCTCCACGAGGGTTGGCCCGTCGACGACGGGTTCGATCACGACCTCGTCCACTGCACGCTCCAGCCGGCGCGCAAGCACTTCCCGCTCGCCCTCTAGCGTCGGATACCCCACCCGCAGCCGAAGCAGGAAGCGATCGAGCTGCGCCTCCGGCAGGGGATAGGTTCCCTCGTACTCGATCGGGTTCTGCGTCGCGATCACGACGAACGGCCGTGCCAGCAGGCGCGTCTCGCGCCCGGTCGTCACCTGCCGCTCCTGCATCGCCTCGAGCAGCGCGGCCTGGGTCTTCGGTGGCGCGCGGTTCACCTCATCGGCGAGCAGCAGGTTGGTGAAGATCGGCCCGGGCCGGAACTCGAACTCGTTCTCGCGCTGGTTGTAGATCGCCGAGCCGGTGATGTCGGCCGGCAAGAGGTCGGGCGTGAACTGCACGCGCATGAACTCGACATCCGCGGCCTGGGCGAACGAGCGAGCGATCAGCGTCTTCGCGAGACCGGGGAAGTCGTCGATCAACACGTGGCCTTCGGCGAGGATTCCGAGCAGGACGAGCTCGAGCGCGTCGCGCTTGCCGACGATCGCCTGCTCGACCTGGGCGAGGATGCGCTTGGAGAGTTCGGTGGTCGTGGCGAGCGGCTGCATCGTCAGATCCGTTCCAGCGACTCGACCACCCGGATGAGCTCGCCTTCCCGCGGCGGCGCAAACTTGTCCCCTTGCTGTGGAAGCTCGAGTGCGAGCCAAGCTTCCTCGCCGAGCAGCTCGCGCGCCCCCTCGCTTCTCAAGCGCAGGCCGTGGCCGGCGAGTCGCTGCTCGGCAATCTCGCGAAGCCGGGGACGCAACTGCTCGAAGTACACGCCGGTCGTGGTCGCGAGCTCGACCCGTCGCTTCGCTCGCTCGAAGAAGGGCGGCGCCTCAGGCGCTTCCATAGCGCGCTTCCGGCGCGACGGCGATCGCTCGAGGCGGCCGAAGCGCGAGAGCGTCCGACTGGCGACGAGAGCTCCGGCGAGAGCGACGACCGCAAGCACGTATGTCCGCACGACGTCTGCCGGCGGGAAGGCGCCGAGCACGATCGCCGCGACTGCGGCGAGCGTCGCGAACAGGACGAGGGCCC
>DASYUZ010000095.1:0-6859 GCA_036000665.1 Gaiellaceae bacterium | reverse complement strand
CCGACAGCGACCGACACCCAGCTGCCGATCACGAGCCCGACAAGCGCGACCGTCAGCCCGATCGCAAGGCCGAGGGGCCAGAGGCTCGGCCCCGGCTCGTGCGCAGGCCCGGAAGGGCCTCTCGTCTCCACCACCTAGTCGCGCTCCCTTCGACCGGGCACCACGCGGATCATGACGGATTCAATCGAGGGCGCGCCGCGCGTGTCAACGACGTACCAAACGGCGCAAACCGCCCCGCTTGGCGCCGTTCCCGGTCGCGTCGATTCCGATCCCGTATTCCTCCCAGCGCCGGTCGACCAGCGCTCGAACCTCGGGGCTCATCTCGATCAGCTCGGGCCACTCGCGGGTGCCCTCGATCGTCCCCTTGTGCGTGGCGTCGATCCCGATCTTCCCGCCGTAGAACTGGCGCGTCGGGGCGTGGTCGAGGTGGTCGAGGGGCCCCTCGGTGATCAGCACGTCCCGCTTGGGGTCGACGTTCGCGCCCACGACGAAGAGCACCTGCTCGTAGTCGTGCACGTCGACCCACTCGTCGACGACGACGATCGACTTCGTCAGCGAGAGCATCCCGAGCCCCCAGATCGCGTGCATCACCTTCTGCGCCTGACCGGGGAACGATTTCTTGATCGAGACGATTGCGCAGTTGTGGAACGCGCCCGCGATCGGGAGGTCGTAGTCGGCGATCTCGGGCACCGTCATCCGGATCGCGGGCAGGAAGATGCGCTCCGTCGCCTTCCCCAACCACGCGTCTTCCTGCGGCGGTCGGCCCACGACGATCGACGGATAGATGGCGTCGCGGCGCATCGTGATCGCAGTCAAGCGGAAGACGGGGAACGGCTCAGCCGGCGTGTAGTAGCCCGTGTGGTCTCCGAACGGCCCTTCGAGCCCGACCTCGTCCTTCGCGATCATCCCCTCGAGCACGATCTCCGCGTTCGCGGGCACCTCGAGGTCGACCGTCTTCGCGGGGACGAGCTCGACGGGCTCGCCCTTGAGAAAGCCGGCGAGCACGAACTCGTCGATGTGCTTCGGGAGCGGCGCGCTCGCCGAGTACGCGGTCACCGGATCGAGCCCGAGCGCGACGGCGACCTCGATCTGCCCGCCGCTCGCGAGGTAGTCCGCGCGGCCGTCCTTGTGGATCTGCCAGTGCATGTACGTCGTGCGCGGATCGACCTTCTGCATCCGGTACATGCCCACGTTGCGCACGCCCGTGTGCGGATCCTTGGTGATCACCGCGGGCAGCGTGATGAAGGGCGCGGGATCGCCCGGCCAACAGCGCTGGATCGGCAGGAGGTCGAGGTTGACGTCGTCGCCGGTGAGCACGATCTCCTGAGCCGGACCCGAACGGACTGAGCGCGGCATGGAGTCGGCGATCGACTTGAGCTTGCGCAGCCCGCGCACCTTCTCGACGAGTCCCTGCGGCGGCTGCAACTCGAGCACATCCTCGAGTCGCGCCGCCACGTCGTCGAGCCGGTCGACGCCGAACGCAAGGCACATGCGGCGCTCTGTGCCGAACTGGTTGATCAGCAACGGATGCACCGAGCCTTTCGGGTTCTCGAACAGCAGGGCGGGCCCGCCAGCCTTGACGGTGCGGTCGACGACCTCGGTGATCTCGAGATCGGGATCCACTTCGGCGCGCACGCGGACGAGCTCGCCCTCGCGCTCGAGCAACGCGATCCACTCGCGCAGGTCGGCGGGTGGGGTCACACCACGAGTCTAGAGGCGGCTGCTAGCGCGGCGTCGGTGGCGGAGCCACTTCGACGTCTCGCCGATGGCGATCACGCTGATGAAGATCAGTCCGGTGATCAGCATTCCGATGATCACGTGCTTGCCCTCCTCGGCGGCGTCTTGGGCGAGCGGGAGAAGAACGGCAAGCGTGCTCACGGCGCGTGAATCTAGCCCACCAGGCGGGCGTGCGCCGTGAGAGCGCGGGCGCGCGCATCCTCGTCTTCGTTGCCGCCCAGGCGCGCGGCCGTGTCGGCCCACGCCTCACCGTCGCCGCCACGCCCTTCCGCGCGCAGGTGGGCACAGTGCGAGATCAGCTCTGCGAGCTCGCGGATCGCGTCCACCTCGCCGAGCTGCGCGATACGCACGAGTCCGTGCGCGTAGAGGTAATCGCCGAGCAGGAGTGCGGTCTCGTCGTCCTGCGGCCGGAAGAGGCGAGGCCGGCCGTAGTGCACGAGATAGCCCTCGTAGATCGTCTCGAGGCCGAGCGCGTACCGCCCGTCGGCGAGGGCCGAGAAGACCGGCTCGCCGTCGCGCGCGCTGAGTGCTTCGCCCCAGAGCGGGCTCTCGCGCTCAGCTTCCGCTGCGATCGTCTCCCAGAGCCTCACGCGCTGCCTCGATCGTTCGGTCGATCTCCTCATCGCCGTGTGCGAGGGAGACGAACATCGCCTCGTACTGCGACGGGGCGACGTACACGCCGCGGCGAACGAGCCCGCGGAAGAGCTCATCGTACCCGGGCCGGAAGAGGGTCAGCATCGCGCCGACGCGCTGCACCCGGCCATACGGACGCAGTCCGCGCTCGAGCCGAGCCGCACGGTCCTCGAGCCCGGAGTAGACCGCCGGATCACGCAAGCGGCGCAACACAGAGAGCCCTGCGGCGGTCGCGAGCGGGTTGCCCGAGAGGGTTCCCGCTTGGTAGACGTCGCCGCTCGGCGCGAGCCGCTCCATGATCTCGGCCCGGCCCCCGAACGCTGCGAGCGGCAGGCCGCCGCCGAGGATCTTCCCGAGAATAGTCAGGTCCGGAAGCACGCCGAACCGCTCCTGCGCACCGCCGCGGGCGACACGGAAGCCGGTAATCACCTCGTCGAAGACGAGCAGCGCGCCGGACGCGTCGCAGAGCGCGCGCAGCCCCTCGAGAAAGCCCTCGGCCGGCGGGACGACGCCCATGTTTCCGGCCACCGGCTCGACGACGATCGCGGCGAGGCCCTCGCCGTAGCGCTCAACCGCGGCAGCCACCGCGTCCAGGTCGTTGTACGGCGAGACGACGGTGTCACGCGCGGCACCCGTCGTGACGCCCGCGCTCGCCGGGATGCCGAGCGTCGCGAGCCCGGACCCCGCGCTCGCGAGCAGGGCGTCCGCATGCCCGTGGTAGCCGCCCTCGAACTTGATGATTCGGTCGCGCTTCGTGTACCCGCGCGCGAGCCGGATCGCGCTCATCGCGGCCTCGGTCCCGGAGGAGACCAGCCGGACCATCTCGACCGACGGCACCGCATCGACGATCTCCTCTGCCAGCTCGACCTCGCGCTCGGTCGGAACGCCGAAGCTCGTGCCGTCCCGCGCCGCCTCGCGCACGGCCTCGACGGTCTCGGGGTCCGCGTGGCCGAACAGCAGCGCGCCCCACGACATCACCCAGTCGACGTAGCGGTTGCCCTCGACGTCCTCGAGGTAGGCACCCTCGCCGCGGCGGGCGAAGAACGGGTCGTCGTCACCGACTGCGCGCCAGGCGCGAACCGGCGAGTTGACGCCGCCGGGGATGACGCGGCGTGCCCGGGAGAAGAGCTCCGATCGGGTTTTCAGAGCCAAGCCGCGAGCTGCTTCGCCCAGTACGTGATCACGAGGTCGGCGCCCGCCCGCTTGATCGCCGTCAGCGACTCGAGCGCCGCCTGGCGCTCGTCGAGCCAGCCGTGGCGCGCAGCAGCCTTGACCATCGCGTACTCGCCCGAGACGTTGTACGCGGCGACCGGCGCGTCGAACCGGTCGCGCACGGCGCGGATCACGTCCAGGTACGGCAGCGCCGGCTTGACCATGATCGCATCGGCGCCTTCGCCGAGATCGAGCTCGCACTCGCGCAGCGCCTCGCGCACGTTCGCGGGATCCATCTGGTACGAGCGGCGGTCGCCGAACGCCGGCGCTGACTCCGCCGCCTCGCGGAACGGGCCGTAGAAGGCTGACGCGTACTTCGCGGAGTAGGCCACGATCGGCGTCTCGGGCAACCGCTCGCGGATTGCGGCGACGCGGCCGTCCATCATGTCGCTCGGGCAGACCGCGTCGGCGCCTGCCTCGACGTGCGACACGGCCGTGCGCGCGATCAACTCGAGCGACTCGTCGTTCACCACCTCGCCGTCGCGCACGACACCACAGTGGCCGTGTGACGTGTACTCGCACAGGCACACGTCGGTGAGCAAGAGCAGCTCAGGGAAGCGAGGCCGCAACTCGCGGAGCGCGCGCTGGACCACGCCGTCCTCGTCGTACGCGCCCGAGGCTTCCTCGTCCTTCTCGTCCGGAATCCCGAAGAGGATCACCCCCGAGATTCCGAGCGACCCAAGCTCGTCGACCTCGCGCACGAGATCGCCGACCGAGAAGCGGCCCATCGGCGGCAGCTCGGCGTTCGCGCGCGTGTCCGGCCCGACGAAGAGCGGGTAGACGAAATCGTCGAGCGCGAGCCGCGTCTCGCGGACGAGCGAGCGGAGCGGTCCGGTGCGGCGAAGCCGTCGCAGACGCGTGGCGGGAAAGGCGCTCATGCCTGTCATCTTCGCATCAGCGCCGTGCTGCGGCATGCGGCTCCACCTCGACCGGTACCGGGCCGGGGCCGGCGTCCCTCCACGGCTCGAGCGCGATCCGCGGCGAGAAGTAGTCCCAGATCGCCCGCACGGCTGCCAGGGTCGGCAGCGCCACGAAGACGCCGGGCAGCCCGTAGATCTCGGCACCCGCCAGCAGGCCGAAGATCACGAGCAGCGGATGGAGGCGCAGCGCACTCCCCATCACGTTCGGCACCACGATGTGCCCCTCGATCTGGTGGATGGCGAGAAAGAGCAGCGCGACCCAGAGCGCCGAGATCGGGTTGATGACGAGCGCGTACGTGACCGGCGGGATCGCGCCGAGCCAGGGTCCCAGGTACGGGATCAGCTCGGTGAACGCGACCCACGCGCCGAAGAGCACCGCGTACGTGTCGCCGTTCGGGAACCAGCCGAGCGTCCCGAGCAGCCAGACTCCGACGCCGGCACTGGCGCCGATGATCGCGGAGACGAGTAGCTGCCCCTTCACGTAGCCGCCGACGGCCCGCTCGACGCTCGGAAGCAGCGACGGCGACCCCGGCGGCGGCGGGAAGCGCCGGTCGAGCGCGCGCTGAAACCGCGGCATGTCGAGCAGCATGTAGATGGACGCGACGAGGACGAGCACGAGGCCGAAGAGGAAAGCGGCCACTCCGAGCGCAGCTCCCTCCGCCCAGTTGAGCACCCGGGTCGACCATTCCTGCACGTCGCTCCCCCCGATGTTGTCGACGAAGTCTCGGCCCTGCTTGCGGACCTGGATCCGGCCCAGCCGGTGCGTGTCGAGCCACGCCTGGAAGCGGTCCACGTCTCGTTCGGCCTCGGTCTCGCCTGTCTGTCCGTCCTCCTTCGTAAGGTAGGTGTCGATCCGATCGGAGGCCGAGCGGGTTTGGTCCATGACCACCGTCGCCACGGCAACGCTCGCTACGACCAGGATCGTGGCGAAGCTCAGGTACACGATCGCGACTCCGAAGCCGCGAGGAATCCGCAGCCTCGTGAGCACGCGGACGAGCGGGTTCAGCAGCAGCGCGACGATCGACGCCACCAGGAACAGAAATACGGCGTGCCGCACCGCGCCGGCCACCGCCCAGAGCAGCAGGAGCAGGAGCGGGAGGCCGACCAGCTGGATCCAGCGCGGGATCAGCATCCGCGCCGCGGGAACCACGGACGGCGGCGGATCGGTCATGCGGGCGATGGTACTACCGCGGTTCGGCCGCTCCGGCCCCCCGACTGGGAGTGGTCGTTCCCCGAAGCTGGGTCCCTCGCCCTCGACCATCACGATCTCAGCGACGAACCCCGCGTCGCTCCGCGGCTTCGTCTGTTACAAAGTCCCCCGGTGGGCCCCTCCTTGCACCGATCGCGGGCGTCCGTTACCGTCCCGCCGATGCAGCCCAAGCCCCGGCACGCTAGGCGAGCGCGCCGGGCGGAGCGGCGTGCCGCGCATCGGCTTCGTCGCTTCGCCGGGCTGACCATCGTCGCTGCAGTCGGCGTCGTCACCCTGTTGATCACCGCTTTCGGGCCGAACGGCGCCACCAACGCCGCTCGCACGGGGCCGGCGCCCGCGGACCGGCTGCTGCCCTCGGGCCCGCCGGACCCGCTCGTCGTCGCGACTCAGGGCGCGCTCCGCATGCAGTTGCCGATCGAGCAGAACCGCGTCACGGCGATTGGCTACCACGGCGGCGGCCAGGGCTCGCTCGCGCTGCGCCCGCTCGGCCGTCGCGGCAACCACGGCGTGCTCGCACGGCTGATCGAGCGGATCTTCGGGACGAGCGACTCGAACCTCGTCTGGTACCAGCTGCGCGGCGGCGAGGGGCCTGCGACGTCGGCGTTGGACGTCGGCGCAGCCCCCGGGACGGACGTCTACTCGCCGGTCGACGGCACGGTTGCAGGGATCACGAAGTACGTGATCAACGCCGGCGAGTACGGAGTCCGGATCGACATCCGTCCGCTCAGCGCGCCCGCGCTCGTCGTCTCGGTCACGCGGCTGCAAGCTGATCCGGCCGTGACCGTCGGCGCGTCGGTCGCGGCGGGCTCGACGCGACTGGGCACGGTGCTCGACCTGTCTCGCCTCGAGCATCAGGCTCTCGCGCGCTACACGCAGGACGCGGGGAACCACGTGACGCTGCAGGTCTCGCCCGCGGCGGCGTTCTCGCTCCGCTGACCTCGGGGTCCTGGCGCGGCGCTGACGGTGCGAGGCCGGAGGGCACAGTGCGACTAGCAGGGGCCCGGACGGCATCGTGCCGGCAGCGGCGCGAGGCCAGGGAGGCGAGGTGATCCTCCTGTTCGTCGCGGACGTGGTGGGCGTTCCCGGGCGGCGCGCGATCGAGGAACGTCTGCCTGCGCTTCGCGAAGAGCTCGACGTCGACGTGTGT
>DASYUZ010000094.1:0-14865 GCA_036000665.1 Gaiellaceae bacterium | reverse complement strand
GAAGTTGACGAGGACGAAGCCGACCGCCGCCGTGAGCACCCCGCCCTGGATCATCGGGAAGTCGCGGCTGTTGATCGCGTCGAGCGTCAGCTTCCCGATCCCCGGCCAGTTGAAGATGAACTCGACCACGTACGCGCCTGCGAGGACGAAGCCCGCCTGAAGGCCGATCAGCGTCACGAGCGGCAAGGCGGTCACCTTCAAGCCGTGGACGAGCAACACGCGCCGTTCCGGCAGCCCTCGAGCACGGGCGGCCCGCACGTGGTCCTCACCCAGCGTCTCGAGGAACGACTGCCGGACGGTGCGGATGAGTACAGGCGTGAGCATGACGACCAGCGTCGTCACCGGGAGGACGAAGCTTTCGGGTCCCGTCAGGTCGATCGCCGGAAGCCACTGCAGCTGGATCGAGAAGACGAGGACGAGAACGACGGCGAGCCAAAAGTTCGGCGTCGACTGGGCGAGGGCGACGTAGACGAGGATGACTCTGTCGCCGAACCGGTTGGCGTAGAGCGCGGCAAGGATCCCGAGCCCGAGGCCGACGATCGATGCGATCACGATCGTGACGGCCGCGAGCGCGAGTGTGTTGGGCACGGCGCTCAGGACGGCGTCCCGGACCGGCTGCTCGCCGTGGAACGAGACTCCGAGATCGCCCTGGACAAGGTTGACGAGGTAGTCCTTGTACTGGACGAGCAGCGGCTTGTCGGTGCCGAGACGCTGCCGCACCTGCGTGACGATGTCCTCGGGCGTCCCCGGCGGGTTCACGAGCCGCGCGGGATCGCCGGCGGCGAGCCGCAGCACGAAGAACGTCAGTGTCGCCGCCCCCAGGACGACCACCAGCATCTGCGCGGTCCGTCGGAGGATCCGGACGGCCATGCCGCGCTAAGCGTAAGGCCGGGTGCAGGCCGTCATCGTGAAGACCTGCACCCGGCTCACCCGGCTATGTGAGACGCGCCGGGAAGAACTTGGTCGAGAAGTTCGGCAGCACCCGCAAGCCGGTGAGGTTCTTGCGGTGGGCGATGGTGAAGTCGCTGTAGTACAGCGGCACGTGCCAGGCCTGCTGCCACATGTATGCCTGGAGCCGCGCATAGACGGACCGGCGCTTCGCCGGGTTCGTCGTCTTCAGGCCGGCCGTGAGCAGGTTCTCGAGCTTCTTGTCGCCGAAGTTCCAGGCGAACGCCGGACTGTAGACCTGGAACGCGGTCATGGGGTCGCCGTTGCTCGACCAGCTCAGGTGGTACATAAGCCCCTTGCCGGTCTTGCTGAAGATGTCGTCGATCAGGCCGGCGACGTCCGAGGTGACGACCTTGGGCTTGAGTCCGACCTGGCGCATGCTGTCCACGATCGACTCGACGACCTCCGGCGCCCGCGGCAGGAAGCCCTTCGCGACCCAGAGCTCGAACTCGGGGCCGCCCTCGGGGAGGCCTGCTTCTCTGAGCTCCCGCTTCGCCCGGTCTGGGTCAAAGCGGAACCTCGGGGACTGCTCTTTCCAGTAGAGCGTTCCCTTCGGGATGAAGCTCCTCGCCGGGAAGGACCTTCCTCCGACGAGATTCTTCACCAGCGCCTCGCGGTTGATCGACCAGTTCACGGCCAGTCTGTAGTGCCGGTTGGTCGCCCACAGCTGTGAGCGTCCGGGGCGGACCCAGAGGTTCACCATCTCGATTCCGGTCCGGGACGCGAGCGCCAGGTTCCGCGAGCGCCGCATGAGTGCGAGGTGCTCCGGCGGGACGCGGTCGATCGCGTGGGCCTGGCCGGCGAGGAGCGCGTTCAGCCGCGTCTGCGGGTCCTGGACGAACTCCCAGATCAGCGTCTTGATCTTGGGCGGCCCGTGCCAGTACCCGTCGTAGGCGGCCATCGTCTTCTTCGTCGTCTCGTTCTTGACGAGACGGAACGGGCCGGTGCCGTTCGGCCGCTGCTTCAGTTTTTTCGTCGACCCGCGGAGGTCGGCCGCGGAGACGATGTGCGAGTGCTGAAGGGCGGAGAAGAGCGCGCCGAAGGGCTCCTTCGTCTTCAGGCGGACGGTGAAGTCGTCGACGATCTTGACGGTTGTGGGGAGCCAGAAGAGCCCGGCGTCCACCGTCTTCTTGCTCGTCGCCCCGGAAGCGAGCTCGATCGACGCTTTGACGTCGCGCGCGGTGAACGGCTGCCCATTGTGGAACCGGACGCCCCTGCGCAGCTTGAACTCCCATGTGCGCGCGTCGAGCTGCCGCCACGCGACGGCGAGTGCCGGGCTCGGCTTGCTGATGTCGCCGGTCGGGAACTCGACTAGGTGGTCATAGATTTGCTCGTTGATCCGGAACTGGCTCTGGGCGGTGTTCTGGTAGGGCTCCCAATTGGCCCAGAAGTTCTCGGCAATCAGGAACCGGACCGTGCCGGAGGCCTCGCTGGAGTGCGTTGCGGCGTCGGCGAGACCGGGGCCGAGCAGCGGAACCGCGAGGATCCCGGCGCCGAGGAGCTCGAGGAGCTCGCGTCGGTCGAGCGCGCGCGCGTCCTCGTCGGGAATGGGCAGATCGCTCTCGGGATCCATACGCAACTCCTCTCAGCTAGAGCATGAGCTCAGCGCGTCGCTCCTTGTTTCATCAGGTGGGATGAGCCCGCCCGCCAGCCGGGCATTCCTAACACTGTCGTCAGCGGCTGTCAACCTCCCAAAACGCACGTTTTCGGCTTGACGACTGGTGACTCGCTCACTAGCGTCCTGCCCACTGAACGGACTCCCGATTCGTCAGATGAGAGAGCAGGAACAACCGGCGGAGGTGCGTAACGGCTCGTACGAGGTGCGGGCCGTGCAGCGTGTCCTCGACATCCTCGACTCGCTCCAGCAGTCGGCGGACGGCCTGTCGCTCGCAGGCGTCGCGCGGGCCAGCGGGGTGCCGAGAAGCTCGGCCTTTCGCTACCTCGCGACGCTCGAGGGGCGGGGGTACGTCGAGCGTGAGCCGGGCGGCGGGCGGTACCGGTTAGGGCTCTCCTTTCTGCCGCTGCGGGCACGTCGCGTGGAGCTCCTCGCGGCGCGCGCCCGCCCGCACCTGGAGGAGCTCCGAGCACGCTTCAAGGAGACCGTCAACCTTGGTGTCCTCGACGGCGCGGTGGTCGCGTACGTCGAGATGCTCGAGAGCCCGCAGGCAGTCCGGTTCTCCGCCCAGGCCGGCGACGGCGACCCGATCCACTCGACGGCGCTGGGCAAGGCGATTGCTGCACAGCTCCCCGAGGACGACGTCCGGCGGATCCTGGCGGTGGCGGGCATGACGCGCCGCACGAGCAGGACGATCATCGACCCCGACGAGTTCCTCCGCGAGCTCGAGCGCGTTCGCGCCCGCGGCTACGCCGTCGACGACCGTGAGAACGAAGAGGAGGGACGTTGCGTGGCTGTCGCCCTCCCGGCCGGCCGCATACCCGCTGCGATCAGCCTGAGCGCGCCCGCTGCCCGCTTCCCGCTCGCTCGCGCCGACGACGTCGCACCCGCACTCAACCGCGCTGCTACCCGGCTCGCGGCTGAGCTCGAGGGCGGGAGAGGCGACGCCCGGTGAAGGTCCTCGCGCAACGGCGACGCTCCGGCGAGCTGCACGAGCGGGCGGCGCGACTGCTGCCCGGCGGAGTGAACTCAAACGTCCGACTCGACGCGCCGCGGATCTTCTTCGAGCGCGCGGAGGGAGCCTGGCTCTGGGACGTCGACGGGAACGACTACGTCGACTACCTCCTCGGCCAGGGACCCGCGTTTCTCGGCCACGCCCCTGCCCCCGTGCTGCGAGCCGTGGAGGAAGCCTGCCGGCGAGGGATGGTCTACGGCGCGCAGCATCCGCTCGAGCTGCACGCGGCCGAGCTCCTCTGCGAGCTGGTCGGCTGGCCGGAGATGGTGCGCCTCGGCTCGACGGGGACCGAGATGGTGCAGGCCGCGCTCCGCCTCGCCCGCGCCGTCAGCGGCAGGCGACGCTTCATCCGCTTCGAAGGCCACTACCACGGCTGGCTGGACAACGTGCTGATTGCCCCCCAGCCGGGCGCGGCCTCCCCGGGGAGCGAGGGGCAGCTGCCGGAGGCGCTTGCCGACTCCGTCGTCCTGCCCTGGAACGATCTCGACGCGGTCGCGGACGCGCTCGGCCGGGACGGAGAGGACGTCTGCGCGGTCCTGATGGAGCCGATGATGCTGAACGCCGGCGCGATCGCGCCACGTCCCGGCTACCTCGAGGGGGTCAAGGACCTTTGCCGGCAGAGCGGCGCCCTGCTCGTCTTCGACGAGGTGATTACCGGGTTCAGGCTGGCGCCCGGAGGCGCCGCCGAGCGGTTCGGCACCAGCCCCGACCTGGCCGTCTACGGGAAGGCGATGGCCGGCGGCTGGCCCGTGGCCGCACTCGCCGGTCCGGCCGCGCTGCTGGAGCGATTCGGGACGCGCGAGGTCAGCCACGCCGGCACGTTCAACGCTAACGTCATGGCCTCGGCGGCGGCGGTCGCGACGCTCGAGCTCCTGCGCGACGACCCTCCGTACGACCGTGTCGACGCGACGGGGCGCAAGCTGATCGAGGCCCTCGCCGACCTCGCGGCCACGAACGCGCTCCCGCTCCGGATCCAGGGCGACCCGGCCGCCTTCCACCTCTCCTTCGGCGACGACGGCGAGGTCTTCGACTTCCGCGGCGTGCAGGCTCGCGACGCCGCGCGCTACCGGCGGCTCGCGGAGCGTCTGGTCGGGGCGGGGATCTGGGTTGCCGCCCGCGGGATCTGGTACGTCTCGGCTGCGCACGGCGAGCGTGAGGTCGACGTGACGCTCGAACGGGCCGAGTCAGCCTTCGCCGGCGCATGAAGCGGGTCGGCGTCGCCGGCCTCTGGCACGAGACGAACACCTACTCGGTCCGCTCCACCTCGCTCGCCGACTTCGAGACGGTCGAGCTCGTCAGTGGCGAGGACCTCCTGCGGCTCCACGCGGGCACGGGCACGGTGATCGGGGGGATGCTGGACGGAGAGGACTTCGAGCGGGTGCCGCTTGTGTCCGCGGGGGCCTGGCCCGCCGGCCGGGTCACGGCGGCGGCGCTCGAGACGCTGCTCCAGCTGCTCGAGCGCGAGCTGCGGGCGGTCGCACGGCTCGACGGCCTCCTGCTGAATCTTCACGGGGCCATGGTGGCGGAGGGCTGCGATGACGCCGAGCTCGAGACGCTGCAGCGAGTGCGGGGGGTCGTCGGCGACATCCCGATCGCCGCCGTGCTCGACCTGCACGGGAACCCCTCGCCCGAGTTCGTCCGGCTCTGCGACGTGGTGATTGCCTACGACACCTATCCCCACGTCGACATGCGGGACCGGGGGAGGGAAGCCGTCGCGCTGATGACCGAGATGCTCGCCGGCCGGCCGCTCCGCACGCTCGTTCGCAAAGTGCCGCTCCTGACCACTCCACTCGCCCAGGCCACCGATGAGTCGCCCATGCGCGACCTTCATGCACTTGCGCGGGGCTTGGTCGCAGAGGCCGGGCTCACGCGGCTCTCGCTCCTGCCGGGCTTCCCGTACAGCGACGTCGCGCGGGCGGGTTTCAGCGTGTTGGCGACAGCCGAGCCGGCGGCGGAGCGGGCTGCGGCCGAAGCGGCAGCAGGCCTCGCCGTCGAGGTCGAGAAACGGGCGGAGCTCTTCCGGCTCCGGCGCGATCCGCCTGAGGCGGCCGTGACCCGCGCCGTGGCGAGTTCGAGGCGACCGGTGATCCTCGTCGACATCGCCGACAACGTGGGCGGTGGCTCCCCGGGCGACGGAACGACGCTCCTCGCGGAGCTCGTCCGGCGGCGGGCAACCGGGGCGGTGGTGACGATCGCGGACGCAGCCGCCGCACGCGCGGCCGGGCGTGCCGGCCCCGAGAGCGCGCTCCAGATTGAGCTGGGCGGCAAGACGGACGATCGCCATGGACAGCCCGTGCCGATTGAGGTCCGAGTCATCCGGGTGACGGATGGGCGCTACCGCACGAGGGGGACCTGGATGACCGGACGAGAGTTCTCGATGGGAACAACCGCACTCGTCGAGGCAGACGGGGTCAATGTCGTAGTGACCGAGCGAGCCGTTCCGCCGTTTCACGCCGAGCAGCTCCTCTCGTTGGGCATCGACGCGCGCGAGGCGAGCGTGATCGTCGCGAAGGGAGCCGTCGCCTGGCGCGCCGCCTACGGCGACATTGCGGGCGAGGTGATCGAGGTGGACACTCCTGGGATCTGCCCCCTCGATCCGGGGAGGCTCCCGCGCATCACCGCTCCGACGCGAGCGTAGTGGTGACCTTCAGTCGAGCGAGCGCAGAAACATCTCCACGGACTCGAGAAACGCGTCCGGCTCCTCGACGTGAGGCATGTGGCTCGATTCTTCGAAGAGGACCCACTGCGACCCCGGAATGCGCTCGTGGATCTGTTCGACGATGTGCGGCGTTGCCTCGTCGTGGCGTCCCGACACGAGCAGCGTCGGAGTCGTGATCTCGTGCAAGCGGTCGGTGATGTCCCAGGTCTTCAGCGATCCGATCACGTGGAACTCGCTCGGCCCGTTCATCGTGTGGTAGACGGTCGGATCGGCGGCCAGCTGATCGAAGGTGCGCTGGACGTAATCCGGCCACGGCACACGGCACAGGTGGCGGTCGTAGAAGACCCTGACCGCGGCCTCGTATTCGGGATCGTCGGTGGTGCCGGCCTCCTCGTGCTTCTGCAGCGTCTGCTGCACATCGGTGGGCAGGCTCGCACGCAGGCGATTCGCCTCTGACACCCAGAGCGCCATGCTCGCCGGCGAGTCGGCGACGACGATTCCGCGCAGTCCCGGCGGATGGTCGAGCGCGTATTCCATTGCGAGCATTCCGCCCCACGATTGCCCGATCACGGCATGCCGGCTCTCGATACCGAGGTACCGGGTGAGCTCGACGAGCTCGTCCTTGAACAACTGCGGCGCCCAGAAGTCGGCCGGCGCATCGGGGAGATGCTCGCTCTTGCCGCAGCCGATCTGGTCGTAGAGCACGCACGCGCGCCCAAAACGGTGCAGCTCCGCGATCGGCTCACAGTAGTCGTGTGCAGCGCCGGGGCCGCCGTGGCAGATCACGACAGGCGTCTGCTCCGAGTTGCCGTCGAGCTCGCCTATCACGCGATACCACGTCTCGTGGCCGTTCCAGGTCATCGTGCCCTCGTGGCCCTGCATCTCGCCCTCCTTCGTGGTGATTTCCGACCTGCGCTGGCCGTCTATCTCGCCGATCGAGCATGATGGCGAAGAGGACGCACTCGAACATGGAGCTCACCGAGCAGCTGCAGGAGCTGGGCGTGACGGTCGGCCGCATCGTCGCGGTCGCGGATCACGTCGGTGCGCGGGCTCCCTCGTACTTGCTCACAGTCGATGTCGGTCCGCAGGGGCGCCACGAGTGCAGCGTTCCTCGGAGCGGCTACGAGGTTCGCGAGCTCGAGGGGACGCAGATCGTTTGCGCACGTCGAGGCGAGGAGCTGGTCGTCCTGGCAGCCCACTCGCATGCGCGCGGGATCGTTTTCCTGCGCCCGGACCGGGACGTGGAGGACGGCTCCATCGTCGGCTAGCGGCGCCGCGCTCCACTCGCGAAAGCGTGCCTCCGGCTCAGCGTCGGCTGATTGAGACGATCCGCGCCTTCCAGGATCCCCTCGGGGCGTCGACATCGACGTCGTCGCCTGCCCGTCGCCCGATCAGCGCGCGACCCAGCGGAGACTCGAGCGAGACGGTGCCGGGTCCTCCGACGCTCGAGATCTCCACCTGCATCCGCTCGCCGGTGTCGTCCTCGAGGGTCACGACCGAGCCCGTGCCGGCCTCACCCTCGGGGATCGCGGACTCGTCGACGGACACCGCATGGGCGAGCCTGTCACGCAGGGTGCGGATCCGCGCCTCGAGAAAGCCCTGTTCGTTCTTCGCCGCGTGATACTCGAAGTTCTCGGACAGGTCTCCGTGCTCTCGCGCGGTCTTGATCGCCTGGACGACCTCGGTGCGCCGCGGCCCCTCGAGCTCGGCCAGCTCGGCCTCGAGGGCCGCACGCTGCTCCTCGGTCAGCTGCTCGCTTCTTTGCGTCGACACTCGGCTTGATCCTGCCCCGCCGGTGTGGATTTCAACACCGCGACCGGCTGACCGGTGACGCAAAACCTCTCGATCGGCGTATAAGAACGTGGTGCAAAGGTCTGTGTTGGCGCTTGCCGTCGTCTTGATGGCAACGGGCGGAGCCGCCTCGGCTGCCGCGATCCCGCCCAAGCAGGCTGTGGCGCAGGCCAAACGCGAGTGGCTGCGCGAGGTTCGCGCGTCAGCCCGTGAGGGCGACGACGCACGCAGCTTCCCGAGCCCTTCGCGGGCGGTGCTGCTCCGACGTCTCCAAAAGGCGCAGCGGCGGTACGGCTTCGGGATCGTCAGTGTGCGAATGCTCCGGCCGCTTCAGCTCGCTCCGGTGATCGTGATCCGCTCTGACCGGAAACTGGAGACGGCTCGCGCGATCCCTGCGATCATCGAGCTGTTCGATCCACGGCGCCCGACGAAGACGAATCCGAGCGGGTTTGCCTATGAGGCCTATTTCCTCGAGGCCCAGACGCGGAGAGGCGTCCCGTACCTCGCGACGTTCAACTTCTGGCGCGCGCCGCACGTCGGCGGCGGCCAGTGGGCCGCGGAGGAGCGCCTCTATCCGTACCCTCACGGATAGCCGCCTCTTGGCGCGTGCTGCCTGCCGAGGTCGAGCGCGATCGCAAGGATCAGCGTCGCCGTCCACACGGCTGGGCGTTAGGGGGCCAAAGCCGTCGGTTTCTTTTTCACGACGCGGTATCTGATGTCTGTTCGGCTGGGTGCGTCGATGACTTTGATCTTTTCCAGCCGCCTCTGCTCGGGGCCGATGTGCTCGAACAGTCGGAGACCTTCGCCGAGGAGCAAGGGCAGCATGGAGACCTGGATCTGGTCGAGCAACCCGGCCTTGATCAGCTGCTGAGCGGCGTCCGCGCCGCCGATCACCTGGACGTCCTTGTCGCCTGCGGCTGCCTTTGCTTGTTCGACGGCGCTCTCGACGCCGTTCGTGACGAAAGTGAACGTCAGCCCCTTGGCCGGGTCGTGCTTGGCCTCCACCTCCGGGACACGATGGGTGAGCACGAAGATCGGTACCTGATGTTCGTAGTCGACGTATCCCTCTTCAGTGTCGCCGAGGTCATAAGAGGCCTTCCCATCACGACTGCCCCGGTCGTTTCGATCATCTCGGCGAGAGCCTCGGTGTGTCGCAAGCTCTCGAGGTCGGGGTAGAGCGGCGTCAGGTCACGGTCTCGAGTGGCGACGAAGCCAATCGAGGGACATCGACATGTAGAGGCGAACGACGCCCATGACGAGACTGATCTTGGCAGGCACGTGAACGCCTCGTTCTTCCTCGCGAAGTAAGGGCGTCCCGCCGGCTCGGCACTAAGTCCTCCGACACCGAACGAAGAGGAGGACGAAATGCCGTACGGCAGCTGGATCAACGAGTTCCCGACCGGATTCTTCTTGGTCGTCCACATCGCCGCCTTCGCGCTCGGCGCCGGGTTCGCCTGGCTTGCCTTCAAGCGTGAGCTCAACCTGCTCGGCGCGGCGTTCTCGCTGTTCGCGCTGGCGGAGGTCGTCTACATGACCTACCACCTCGACTGGACCGTCGTCCTGTTCGCGCACACGATCGCCGAGGTGTTCGACCTCGCCGCCTTCGTGCTCGTCTTCGCGGCCGCCGTCTACTCGGTGGTCCGCCGACCGGCGCTAGGGGTGACGCATTGATGCGGTTCCACCGGTTCCTCCTCCCGGCTGTCGCCGTGCTCGCCGCGAGCGTGCTCGCGGCGGGCTGCGGGGGTTCGGGCACCAGCGAGCCGGTGGCGACGACCGAGGTGGCAATGGCGAAGAGCTATCGCTTCGACCCGAAGACGATCGAGATCGAGGCGGGGCAGACCGTCACCTGGACCAACGACGACAACTTCACACACACCGTCAAGGTCGACGGCGACGAAGACCACAAGGTCAAACAGGGCGAGAGCGTGACGATCAAATTCGACGCCCCGGGCGGCTACCACTACGTCTGCACGCTGCACAGCAAGGACATGGACGGCGAGGTGATCGTCAAGTGAGCCTCGCCGAGCTCAGGGGAGACGTCGTCATTCTCGCCTGCGCCGTCAGCGCCGGCATCCACGGCGCGCTTGTCCCCGACCACTTCGACGAGGGGACCGGCGTCGGCGTCGCCTTCGTCGTCGCGGCGGCGCTGCTCGCGGCCCTCGTCGTGTCGCTCACCCAGCGTCCGGAGAGCGCACTCGCGCTCGCCGCCTCGGCGACCGTCCTCCTCGGGCTGCTCGCCGGCTATCTCCTGGCCGTCACCACCGGTCTGTCCGTGCTCCATCCCGAGCCCGAACCGGTCGACGGCCTCGCTCTCGCCACCAAGGCGGTCGAGGCCCTTGGCCTGCTCGCGGCCTCGAGCTTGCTCTGGCGACCGCGAGTCGCCGCGACCCTCTTCCAACTGAAAGGAACACTGACATGACTACGACGCGCGCTTCGCGCCCGATCCCAATCGCTCTCACCGCGCTGGTCGCGTTCTTCAGCGCGCTCGCCGCCCTGGCGGTCTCAAACGGCCACGACGCCCACGCGCACGGCAACGCACCGCACGAAGCGCACGCGGCGGCGACCGTGACCCGCACGGAGCTCGTGCTCCGCCGGGACATGCGCCGCCTGTGGGAAGACCACATCGCCTGGACGCGCCTGGCGATCATCAGTCTGACCACCGGGTCTGCCGACACCGAGGCCACGGTCGGACGCCTGCTCAAGAACCAGACCGACATCGGCAACGCCGTCAAGCCCTTCTACGGCAAGGCGGCAGGCAACCAGCTGACGCGACAGCTCCGTCTACACATCCTGATCGCCGCCGATCTCGTCGCGGCGGCCAAGGCCGGTGACCAGGCCAAGCTCGCCGACGCCGAGGCGCGCTGGCAGCAAAACGCCGACGATATCGCCACCGTCCTCAACAGCGTCAATCCGCGTTTCTGGAAGCTCGGGACGATGAAGGCGGAGATGCACAAGCACCTCGCCCTGACCACGGAAGAGGCGGTCGCGCGGCTCCAGGGCAACTGGAACGCCGACGTCGCGGCCTACGACAAGATCCACCACCACATCCTGCACATGTCGGACCTCCTGTCGGCCGGACTCGTCAAGCAGTTCCCGAAGCGGTTCCGCTAGCCGCGTAAGAACGTCCCACGTCACGACACTAACGACGCATGAGCGCTTTGCACGCGGCTAGTGTGAGCATCGTGGAGCCGGTACTCCCTGTGGCGGCGGCTGCGCCCGCGACGCCACTCGATCCCGACTCGAGGGAGTGGCTGCGCGGCCTTCGCGCCGACGGTGCGGTCAGAGAGGATGCGGTCGCACGGCTCCACGGGCTGCTCTTGCGGGCGGCCCGCTTCGAGGTCGCCCGACGCCGGCCGACGCTTCCGCACCTGCGCGGCAACGAGCTCGACGACATCGCCACCGAGGCGGCGGACGACGCACTGATGAGCGTGCTCAAACGGCTCGACGACTTCCGCGGCGCCAGCCGATTCACGACCTGGGTCTACAAGTTCGCGCTGCTCGAAGCGGCGGTCAAGCTCAGGAAGCGCGCCTGGCAAGGACGCGAGGTCCCGCTCGAGCCCGAAAGCTGGAGCCTTTTCTCGAGCACGGGGCTCGAGCCCGATGCCGAGGCCGAGCAGAGCGAGCTGCTCTCGACGCTGCAGAGCGCAATCGAGGACGTGTTGACGCCGCACCAGCGGCAGGTCCTCGTCGCCCTGGCCCTGAACGGAGTGCCGATCGATGTCCTCGCCGAACGGCTGAGTACGAATCGCGGCGCCCTCTACAAGACGCTGCATGATGCCCGGCGCAAGTTGCGCAAACATCTACGCGAGTGCGGCCTCGCACTCGACACCTGGTTGGAGGAGAACTAATGGAGCGACCCGATCTCAAGCAGGCGCTGGGCCGCCTCCTCGGACCGGCCGGCCCCGAAGTCGGCTGCGACGTGTGCTTCGACGAGCTCGACCGGTACGTCGAGCTCGAGCTCGCCGGCAAGGACGCGGACGCCGCGATTCCAGGCCTGCGTACGCACCTCGCCGGCTGCCCCGCCTGCCGCGAGGAACACGAGAGCCTGCGCGCCCTCGTCGGCGGCGAGCAGATCTTGTAACTCGCCCGCCGCTTCCGCTGACGCTGACGCGCGGGGTCGCGGGGGACGGGGTATCGTCAACCGGACCATGACGCAGTCGAGCGTCGCCGTCGGCACGACCTTTCCGGGTGAGGTGCTCGAAACGCATACGGGAGGCCGGGTCGACCTCACGTCCCTCGGCGGCCCGGCCGTCGTCTACTTCTACCCCGCGGACAACACGCCCGGTTGCACGAAGGAGGCGCTCGCGTTCGACCGCGCCTACGACGAGTTCACCGCGGCTGGGGTGACCGTGGTCGGGGTGAGTGTCGACGACACCGACAGCCACAAGTGCTTCGCCGACGACCACGAGCTGCACTTCCCGCTGGTCGCCGACACCGGCGGCGAATTAACGCGTCGCCTCGGCCTGCTGAAGGACTACGGCCAGTACGGCGAGCTAGCGGCGCGGGTCACGTTCTTGCTCGACCAGGCGGGCGTCATCCGCCGGATCTGGGAGGTCACCGACCCGGCGGCCCATCCGGAAGAGGTGCTCGCGGCCGCGCGGGCCCTGGCACAGGGGGACGGAGCATGAGCGGGTACGCAATCGCGGAGCGCGACGTGCCGAGTCAGCGCGAGCGGGGCGACACGGCAGACGTGCGCGTCACGATCGACCGGAACGCCGGCTGCGAGCGACTGGAGCAGCGCATCATGCGGTTCGCGCCGGGCCGTTCGCAGCCCAGACGGCTCGACACCAAACAGGAGGTGCTCTACGTCGCGAGCGGCACGGGCGCGCTGCACCTCGAGGGGATGCCGCACGCGCTCGAACCGGACATGGGCGCGTACGTAGCGGCCGGGGAAAGCTACGAGGTCGAGAATTCCGGGCCCGAGGAGCTCGTGCTCGTGTCGGTGCTCGCGCCGCAGGAGTTGCCGCCCGGCGAACAGCGGCAGGTCACCGTCCGCTATGCCGACCGGCCTGCGCTGCCCGCGAGCCCGAACCGCGAGTTTCGCTTCCTCGTCGATCACGAGGCCGGCTGCCACGACGTGACGCAGTTCGTCGGCGTGATTCCGCCCGGGCGCGCGCCGCTGCACAGCCATATCTACGACGAGATCGTCTATGTGATCGAGGGTGAAGGGATCCTGCACATGAACGACCGTGAGTCACCGCTCGGGCCCGGGTCCTGCGTGCACCTGCCCCCTCTGCACGAGCATTCGCTGGAGAACACGGGCGATGCGCCGATGCGCGTGCTCGGAGTCTTCCATCCCTCCGGCGATCCCGCGTCGCGGGCGTAGACAACGAGAGGAGGAACGTATGAAAAAAGCTCTAGGTCTGGTTCCGGTCGCGGCGGCCGCCGCTCTGGCCCCGGTCGCGCTCGGCACGGGCGCGAGCACCGACTCGGCCGTCCGTCCCGCCGCAGCCGGGAGCGCGCTGCTCAAATGCGGCAAAACGCGAACGATCGGTGTCGCCGCCCCGATCACCGGCCCCGCGGCTTCGCTTGGGCAGCAGCAGCTGAAGTGGGCGCGCTTCTTCGTGTCACGCTACAACGCGTCGCACAAGAACAAGCTCCGGGTCGTGCCCGGCGACACACAGCTGCCGGATACCGCGCAGGCGATCCAGGTCGCGGAGCGGTTCGCGTCAAACTCGAAGATCCTCGGCGTCGTCGGCCCGGCAGGCAGTCAGGAGGTCCAGGTCTCGACGGCTCCGCTGCGCAACGGCGGACTCGGGTTCATCTCGGGTTCCGCAACCCGCACCACGCTGACGACGGACGGCACGCGGAAAGGATTCTTCTTTCGGACCGTGCCGAACGATGACGTGCAGGGGGCGAGAGTCGCCAACTACATCCGGCAGAACCTACGGGCGAGCCGGGTCGTCGTTGTTGACGCCCAGAACAGCTACAGCGTCGGCCTTTCCGACACGGTCGAGCGGCTCCTCAAGGCCGCTAACCTCAACGTCCGGCGGGAGTCTGTGAGCGAAGCGACGGTCACCGACTTCTCGTCGCTCGCCGCGCGGATCCCGGCCGATACGCAGGTCGTCTACGTTCCCTGGCAGATCGCCCCGAAGGCGCAGCTCTTCGGCCAGCAGCTCCGGGCGGCCGGCAAGCAGGCGACCCTATTCGGATCGGACGGGCTCTACGACCCCGATAACTTCAAGCTCCCGGGCTCGTACGTGTCGGCGTTCCCGGTCGACTTCCGCAACCGGGTGGTCACCCTCTACCGGCGTGGTCCCGGCGGTGGCCAGAGCGATCTCTTCGGCCTGCCGAGCTACGTGGCAGCCGACGTGGTCGCACGGGCGATCGACAAGGCGTGCGCGAACGGCACGGCGACGCGCGCCGAGGTACGTCGCTTCGTCAGCCGGACGAACATCCCGAAGTCGCAGTCGCTGCTCGGCTTCCAGGTCCGCTACGTCCAGCAGGTCAAGGTGCCACTTGGGCCCGGCGACATGGAGCGACCGGCCGACTACATCCTCTACCGGATCAACGCCCAGGGCGTCTACGTGCGGATCGGCTGATCGGCGCGGAAACGTGACTAACGGAGTGCGGCCCATCCACTCGATGGGCCGCACTCCGTTCTGAGAATCTTTCGATTCCGTGGAGCTTCCGCTCGCATTCAACTCAGAGCTCTTCGTCCAGCTGTTCGTCAACGGTGTGACGCTGGGGAGCCTCTACGCGCTGATCGCGCTCGGCTACTCGATGGTCTACGGAATCCTCAAGCTCCTGAACTTCGCCCACGGCGACGTCTACATGATCGGGGCCTTCATCGGGTACGGCGTGCTGACCGCGCTCGGCGGGCCGCTCTCGCCGAAC
>DASYUZ010000093.1:0-18206 GCA_036000665.1 Gaiellaceae bacterium | reverse complement strand
GAGCGCGGACGTCGCCGCGAGCCGCAGCCGCGCGATGTCGTCGTTCTGCGAGGAGTCCTTCTCGATGTAGAGGTCGGCCTGCGGCACGTACGCCTCGGGCTGGTAGTAGTCGTAGTAGGAGACGAAGTACTCGACCGCGTTGTGGGGGAAGAACTCCCGGAACTCGTTGCAGAGCTGTGCCGCCAGCGTCTTGTTGTGGGCGATCACGAGCGTCGGCCGCTGGACCTGCTCGACCGTCCACGCCATGGTGGCCGTCTTGCCGGTGCCGGTCGCGCCCAGCATCGTCTGGTAGCGCTCGCCCGCCTCGATCCCCTCGGAGAGCTCGGCGATGGCGCGCGGCTGGTCGCCCGTCGGACGGTAGGCGTCAGATGTCTTGAACTGGGCCACGAGCACAGGGTACAAACGCGCGCTGCCCTCGACGGCGCTGTGCACGGACCCAGGGATGGGCAGGGAAGGTTTGGACGCCCGAGCGACCGCGCATCTGGAGGCATGGAAAACGGCCGTCCTCCGTACGATTCATACGCTCTGATCGCCGGCACGTTCTTCGGCGGAATTGCAGCGGCCGGGGCGCTAGCCCGAGTGCTGGGCCGCGAGCCGCAGGAGCTCACGACGGCCGACCTCGTCGCGCTCGCGGGTGCAACCTTCAAGGCGTCGCGGACGATCTCGCACGACAAGGTGACGAGCTTCCTGCGCGAGCCCTTCGTCGAGGGCGAGGCCTACGACGGCGACGAGGAGCCCGCCGGGGAGGGCATGCAACGCGCGATCGGCGAGCTCGTGACGTGCACTCGGTGCGTCGGAACGTGGGTCGGCGCGGGGCTCGCCGCTTCGCAGGTCGTCTCGCCGCGTTTCGGCCGGCTCCTGACGTGGTCGCTCGCCGCCGCGGCGGCCAACGATTTCCTGCAGACGGCGTTCGTCGCGCTGAACCGGAAGTCTGAAGAGCTCAGCGAGCGGGTCTAACAGCCGCGAGCCGCTTCTGCGCGAGCACGACGAGCTCGTCGATTCGGCCGCACAGCTCGCAGGCGTAGAGACGAACCGTGCCGTCGTCCGCCGCCGTGAGCACGAGGCGACCGTCCGGACTGAACTCCGCCGAGCGAACGACGGCGGCGTGGCCGCGGAGGTACGCGAACAGCTGCCCCGTCTGCGTCGGCCAGATCCCGGCGGAGAGCGAGCTCGACGTCACGATCCACCTGCCGTCCCTGCTAAACGTGGCGCTGTTGACCGCTGCGAAGTGAGCGCGCAGGACGTGGACAAGGTGGCCATCGTGCGCGTCCCAGAGCCTGCCATCGCGGTCGGCACTCGCGGTCAGGACGAATCGGCCCCCCGGACTGAACTCGACATCGGTCAGTGCCTGCGCGTGGCCGCGCAGCTCGGCGACGAGCGCGGCACGATGCACGTCCCACAGGCGCGCGACCCGGTCGTCGCCTGCAGTTGCGAGCAGCCGGCCGTCGGGACTGAAGTCCAGTGCGGCGACGGCTCCAACGTGTCCGTCGAGCGTGATGAGAGTTCCGCGGCGCCATAGCCGTACCGAGCCGTCCCGGTCGCCTGCGGCGACGAGGCCGCCGCGCCCGGTCGCAACGGCCGTCACGGGCCCGCTTAGCCGGAAGGAGCCGGACCGCGCGCCGTCTGTGTTCCAAAAGCGGACGACCCCGTCCTCGCCGCCGGTCACCGCTCGTCCTTCCGGCGTCCAGGCGCCGTCGTTGACCCGACCGTGCTCGAGCTCTTGCGCCTTCTTGCTGCCCACGCTCCAGATGCCTGCGCCGGATTCGCCGCCGAAGAGCACGCGGTCGGAGGTCGGATCGAAAACGCCGAACGTTTCTCCTGGCCCCGCTGTGTGCGCGGCTTCGAGACGGCGGAGGCGGACGTCCCAGACCTTGATCGTGCCCTCGGCGCCGACCGAGACTGCGCGTCGGCCGTCCCCGCCGAACGACGCCCGCGTCACGCCGGGCCCGTGATGCCCGAGCAGGAGGAGTCCCTCGTCCCCTCGCGCGTCCCAGAGACGTGCGGTGCCGTCGCTCGACACGGTCGCGACCGTCACTCCGTCAGGGCCGTAAGCCACCGCGCGCACGCCGTCCTCGTGGCCGATCAAATCGCCGGCAATAGTCCTCCCGGCGCCGATGCCCTCGACGTCGAGGATCCGCGACGTGCGGTCGGCACTTGCGTCGGTGATGAATCCGCCGTTCGGGCTCCAGGCCAGCGCGACGACCGGGTTGTTGTGGCCGATGAAGATGAATCTCCGCTGCCCCGTGGCGAGATCCCAGACGCGAACGGCGCCCTCCGCCCCCGCCGTTGCCAGAAGCGTTCCGTGGGGGCTGAACTGCAGCGCAAGCACGTGCCCGGAGTCCTCGTCGGACATCTCTCGCAGGAGCTTGCCGTCGCGGATCCGGTAGACGCGCGCGTTGCCATCCGCGCTGCCGGTGGCGAGCATGAGGCTGTCTGGGCTGAACGCAACGCTCTTGATCCCGCGTTGCGCGAAGGAGTAGAGCAGCTCGCCGTCGGCCACGCGGAACAGTCGCGCCTGATCGCGGCCAGCCGCGTTCCTTGCCGCGGTCGCGACGAGCTGCCCACTCCGATCGAAGCTACCGGTGTGCACCGGACCCGGGTGGCGCAGACGCCGGATGACGCGGCCCGTGCGGGAGTCGCGTACCACGGCCTCACGTCCTTGCGCCGTCAACGCGAGCGCCCCGTCGGCGCTGAATGCGATCAGGGAGGCAGCGCGAAGTGGGAGCCGCGCGTCGACGTGGCCTGTTCGTGAATACGCGCGGACGCCGTCAGAGGACGGGACGAGCACGCGACCCGCCGGATCGAACGCAACCACGGTGGCGCTCGGGAGCGCCGGAAAGACCGCCCGCTCGCGCGCCGCGCGGAGCGCGACTCGGACGACGTTCTCGACATTCGCCGTCGGTTCGTCGTGAGCCGCGCGAACAGCGAGTCGCAGGCTCCCCTGCGGGTCGGTCGTGAGGCGCGCAAGCGCTCGCGCCGCGAACTCGCGCCCGCGTGCGTGGCGCGCCTCGTCCTGCGCCCGGCTGCGCTCTGCCAGGGCGAACAGCGCGATCGCCGCGACGGCAGCGAGGGCGAGCAGCGCGACACTCGCGATCGCGATCGCGCGTCGCCGCCGGCGCCGTTCGTGCGCGAGCTCGCGCTCGGACTCGAATGCCGCCCGCCACGCGAGCACGCCGTCCGCGAGAACGTCGTGGAAGATCTCGTACCGGCCGTTCCCGTGCGTTTCGTCAAGCGGGCGGACGATGCGCTCCGAGGCGAGCCGCCCAAGCATCTCCTGCAGCTCTTCCTGCGGCGCCCGAGCGTAGCCGGCCAGGTCGCCAACGCCGTGCGCGATCTTCGAGCCGGACGGCGTGACGAGATGCTCGAAGACGTCCGCGGCGAGGGCCTGCTGCTCGGGCGTCAGCGAGCCGAGGGCGCGCTCGAGATGATCCTGGACGATCCGCTCCGCCCCACCGAGCTCGTCAAGGGTCGACAGGCGCAGAGTTCGGGAGCCGGCCTCGCGCTCGACCTCCCAGAGACGGTCGAGTACGAGCTGGAGGAACGGCGCCTCGATTCGCGCGGGCTCGTCGCGCCCGTGCGCGACGCCGCGGCCCGCGAGTCCGTAGTCGATCCTCCCGATCTCGACCTGATCGAGAACGGATTCGGCCAGCTCCGGCTCGACTTCGAACGGCCCGGCCTCGGGCCACAGCTCGTTCAGGCGCTCCAGCGGCCCGTGAATCGCCGCCCGGCCCGCGGCGCGGTCGAGATGGTCGAGCCGCAGGTAGTTCGAAAAGAGGCTTGGAATCTGCCCCTTGAAGAAGTCGAGCTTGGCCAAGGCGTCCTCGCGAACGCCGAGCAGCACGTTGACGCGCAGGCCGGGTGCCAACACGAGCTCCGGGAGGCGGCGCGCGAAGCGATCCTCGCCCCCGTGGTAGAGGAAGTACTCCTCGATCTGGTCGAAGATGAGGTAGAGGTCGTCTTCACCGGCGGCTGCGATCTCGGCGTCGACCTCGTCCGTCGGGTCAACCGACCAGGTGCTGAAGACGGCGACGCGCGTCCGCGAGAGCGCACGCAAATGGCGCGCGACGCCCGCACGGAGCAGCGAGCTCTTTCCAACGCCGGTCGCGCCGTACAGCACGGTCAGGCGAGAGGCGAGCAGGTTTGCGGCGATGATCTCCCGCTCGCGCTCCCGGCCGAAGAAGAAGAGCGCGTCGAGCTCGGCGTCCTCGTAGGGAGTGAGCCCTTTGTAGGGACGCGGGACGGTCACGACCGCGCTCATACGCGTACCTCGGCCAGACGCCGCTCGAGGGTCTCGACGTACTCCTCCAGAGAGACGTCGAAGACGTCGACATCACGACGACGCCACGACTCGATCTCGAGCGGAGGTGCCTCCGGTTGAATCGCCCAGGACCGGTAGCCGACCTTTTCCTCCCCCCAGAGACGGTTCAAGAGCACGCGAAGGTTCCAGTCGCGAAGGGCGTACCCGAGGAAGAGGAAGTGGCTCCGGCGCAGCTTCGCCGTCAGGCCGACGGGGATCAGATTCGCGAGCTCGTCGCGCGCGAGATAGTCGATGTAGTCGTCCTCCGTCACGACGAAGCTCTCCCACTCGCGCGCCGTGTCGCGGTCGACGCCGCCGTGAAGCTTGAGTACGACTGTGCGCCGGTCGAGCGAAAGCTCCGTCGCATACGTGTTTGGGATCTCGATCACGCGTGGCCGCTCGCCGGGTGCGAGATGCCAGAAGCGGCCGCGGTTGCGGCCGGTCGCGACGTAGGCGACGACGTCGAACTCCTCGCCGGCCTCGGTCAGCGCCTGCTCGAGTACCAGGTCGTAGCCCGTCGTGACGACGAGCTGGTGCGGCGCTCCGAGCTCGCGCAGGCGCGCCGGCATCTCGGCGACGAACCGATGAACAGGGCCGGGCTCGAAGCTGCCGCTGTAGAACTCGTGCAGCGTGTCGTAAAGGGGGCCGGGGCCGGTCATCGTCGCGACGTACTGGGCGACACGCGGCAGCTCCGCGACACCGTTCTGACTCGGGTAGCCGAACGTCTTCGCGAGATGTTCCGTTGCGTCCGGGACGCCCTGGGGCTCGACACCCGGCCCGAGGACCGTGACCAACCGCCCTTCGACAAGAGCCTTGACGACGTCGCCGGCGTGGTCCTCGGCGGCGGGGGCGCTCGTCGTCCTCTGGAGGCGCGTCTCCTGCCGAAGGATCCCGGCGTGCAGCGCCTGCAGCTCGGGGCTCGGCTCGATCCCGAGCTCATCCACTAGCGCGCGTCGCCCGTCGTGGTAGACCTGCAGCGCCTCCGCCTGGCGTCCGGAGCGGTAGAGCGCCAGCATCAGCTGGCCGCGCAGCCGTTCGCGCAGTGGATGCCGTGCAACGAGCGAATCGAGCTCCCCGATGAGCTCACCGTGCCGCCCCAGCTCGAGATCGGTGTCGACGCGATCCTCGAGCACGCTGAACCGGAGCTCCTCGAACCGGTTGATCTCTCCCTGGGCGAAGCTTTCGAAGCCGAAATCGGCCAGAGGAGCGCCGCGCCAGAGGGCGAGCGCATCACGGAGCTTCTGGGCGCGCTCCTCGGGCTCCGCGACGCGCGCCTCGGCGACGAGGCGCTCGAAGCGCTGGAGATCGAGCTCGTCCTGCTCGACGTGCAGCACGTACCCGGGAGGCCGGGTGAGGAGACGATCGGGACCAAGCAGCTTTCGCAGCTGCGAGATCGAGTTCTGCAGCGAGGTCGTTGCGGTGCGGGGAGGCTCTTCGCCCCAGATCTCGTCCACGAGCTGGTCGGTCGAAACGACACGGTCCGCGTGCAGGAGCAGCAGCGCGAGCACGCTTCGCGTCCGCGGCCCGCCGAGCGGCAACGCGCGGGCGTCCTTCCAGACCTCGAGCGGCCCGAGGATCCGGAAGTCCCAACCCGCGCGCGCCGGTGTCGAGCGCGCGGCACCGGCGACTGCCGTCTGGAGTGGCGGGAAGTCGTCTCGGAGCCCCGCCGCGACGACCTGGTAGACGCGTTCGGGGTGGTCGACGTCCTTCAAGCGCTGCTCGCCGAGATCGCGTAGATCCGTCTCGGACGGCGGATCGTCGCGGAGCAGCTCCCGCGTCGTCTGCGAGACGAGGATCTGACCGCCGTGACCCGCCGCGCAGATTCGCGCCGCGCGATGGACGCCGAGGCCGACGTACGAATCGCTCCCGACGGCGGGTTCTCCTGTGTGAATGCCCATCCGGACGCGAATCTCGGCTCCGTCGGGCCACGGGTGGGCCGCGAGCGCTCGTTGAGCCACGACCGCGGCGGTCACCGCGTCCTTCGCTCGGTGGAACGCCGCGAAGTAGGCGTCACCCTGTGTGTCGATCGCCCGCCCGCTCGAACCCTCGACTGCGGCGCGAAGGATTTCCCGGTGCGCTGCGAGCACTTCCGCGTAACGGTCACGGAGCTGCTTGAGCAGGCGTGTCGAGCCTTCGACGTCCGTGAAGAGAAAGGTCACGGTCCCGCTCGGGAGGTCGGGCACTGATGGCCTCCTTACAAGTCGGTAGCGGCCGTTGTTCATGAGGGTACTCCGCGCCGGGCGCAGTTAACAGGCTCGGCGCCTCGGCGCTTCGCTCTCGTTAGCGAGCCGTGGGCGCGCCGTGATTTGGCCATTTGAGGTCAGCCCGACGGTGGCCGCATGGCTACCAACAAGCAGATCTCAACCCTCGCGGCGGTCTTCGCGACCCTCGCCCTCGCCGGCGCGGCTGTGCCGGCCCATGAACTCGAAGGAAAGACTCCTCGCCAACGCCCCACCGGCCGGCCGACGGTCGCAGCGACGTTCCCCCGCGAGAGCTACGCGCCGGGGCAGATCGCCCGTCTCGTCGTGTATTCGCGGGCCCGGAACGTCGTCGTGCGTCTCTTCCAGGCAGGGACTGAGCGGAGCCGGATCCGCGCGAACGACGAGATGCGCGGAACCCAGGTCGGCTCGACGAGGCGCTTCGCCGGACTCCGGCGTGGCAGCGTCCTGCGCCTGAAGCTCGGCGACTGGCCGAGCGGTCTCTACTACGCGCGACTCGACGCCGCAGGCGGCAAGATCGGCTACGCGCCGTTCGTGCTTCGGCCCCAGCGGCTCGGCGGAAACCGGGTCGCGATCGTCCTCCCGACCCAGACGTGGCAGGCCTACAACTTCAGCGACGACGACGCCGACGGCGACGAGGACACCTGGTACGCGGGCGGGTCGACCGCGCGTGTCGGCCGGCCGTTCGAGAACCGCGGCGTCCCCACCCACTACAAGAACTACGACCAGCCGTTTCTCCGGTGGCTCTCGGAAAGCCGCCGGGCCGCCGACTACCTCGCACAAGCCGACCTCAACAACCTCCGCAACGGACGCGTCCTCGCCGCCGCGTACGACCTGATCGTCTTCCCCGGCCACCACGAGTACGTGACGCAACGGGAGTACGACGTCGTGGAGCAGTACCGCGATCTCGGCGGCAACTTGATGTTCCTGTCCGCAAACAACTTCTTCTGGAAGGTCGAACGCCGCGGCGACCTCATGACCCGCATAAAGCAGTGGCGTCAGCTGGGTCGACCGGAAGCCGCGCTGATCGGGGTGCAGTACTTCGCAAACGACAACGGGTCGCATAGGCGCCCCTGGATCGTCCGCGACCCGCGAGCGGCACGCGGCCTCCTGGCCTCCGCCGGGCTACACGATGGGTCTCCCGTCGGCGTCGCAGGTATCGAGGTGGACGGCGTTACTCCGGCCTCTCCACCTGGCACGAAGGTGCTCGCCGAGGTTGCATGGCGCCGAGGCAAGACCGCGCAAATGACGTACTACGAGACCGCTGCGGGGGCGAAAGTGTTCGCTGCTGGGGCGTTCACCCTGGCGGGTCAGGCGATGGACGGCGACGTACGGGCACTGCTCGCGGGCCTCTGGGCGCGACTGGCCGAGGGTTAAGCGGATCGGCCGTTCATGGCTGCGGGCGCGGGGCGCGAAGAGCGGCCGTTAGCGGGCCGTTGGCGGGCGCTGAGAGGGCGATTTGAGCTCGGCGGGACGGTGGCCGCATGGCTACCAAAACCCGCATCGCAACCCTCGCGGCGCTCGTCGCGCTCGCCCTCGCCTCGCCGTCCCAGGCCTTCGCCTACGGCTGGCCCGTCAAGCCTTTCCACGCGCAGCATCCGGTTCGCGCCTTCTTCGGCGATCCGCGCCTCCAGGGTCCTACACACCAATTCCACTTCGGGGTAGACGTCTCCGCCCCGAACGGGACTCCCGTCTACGCCACGATCTCCGGCCACATCTCGTTCATCCACGCGGACGCCGTCCGCATCTCCGCAGGCAGCGTCGCGTTCGAGTACTGGCACATCGTTCCGATCGTGCGGCCCGGCCAGCAGGCCACCGGGTACCGGACGCTGCTCGGATTCGTCGAGAAGCCCTGGGCGCACGTGCACTTCTCAGAGTCGCGGGGCGGCGTCTACGTGAACCCGCTTCGCGCCGGCGCGATGGGGCCGTTCTCGGACTCAACCAAGCCGCAAGTCGCACGTATCATCGTGCGCGCGAACGGCGATGTCCTTGCCGACGTGGCCGACGAGACGCCGCTCGCGGTTCCCCCGCCGTGGGACGGCCTGCCGGTGATGCCGGCGGTTGTGCGCTGGCGGATCGACGCGGGCGCCTGGAAGACGGCTCTCGACGTCCGGCAGACGATTCCGGCAGCGAGCGCGTTCTTCTCGGTGTACGCGCCGGCGACGACCCAGAACCGCACGCACGTTCCCGGCCTGTATCGCGTCCGGCTCGCGCAGGGTCTGCGTCTGCGGTCCCGGTCGCGAATCGTCGTGCAGGTGATCGACGAGGCTGGAAACGCGTCAGTCGCCGCGGTGCCGCTCACGCGGACGCGGTGACCGGCGCTGTCTCGGCCGTGCCCCGGTTCCGCAAGCCTGCGACCGTGATCGCCAAGCCCACGAACGTGTTCGCGGCGAGGGTAACGAGCAGGACCCAGCCCAGGCTCGTGGCCGCGAGCGCCGGGCCGGCCAGGAGGGCGCCGACCGGGGAGAGGATCGTCGCGACCGTCACCGCCGCGGTGTGCACCGTCGGCCGCAGCGGCGGCGGCGTGCGCATCGTCCGTACCGTGACGACGCACGCGTTCAGCGTCGGGAAGAAGACGCCGGTCAGGGCCGCCGCAGCGACGACCACCGGCCACGGCAGGTCCGGCAGAAGCAGCCAGAGCCCGGCTGTCTGCCCCGCCGAGGCCAGGCCCGCCAGCAGCACGCGGTCGACGCGGCCGATGATCCGGTACGAGCCCACCGCGCCGATCACCGAGCCGACGCCGAAGGCGCCGAAGATCCAGCCCAGGATCTCCGGGTGCTCGCCGTAGCGGCGCAGGACGAGCACGGGGAAGATCACGGAGAGCGCGCTCCAGACGACGTTCATGCCGGCGATCGAGAGCATCCACACGCGCAGCAGGCGGTCGCGGAACAGGAAGCGGACGCCGTCCAGCACGCCGCTCGGCTCGTCCCCCACCGGCGCCGTGTACCGCGGAAACACGAAGAGCGCGATGAGGGCGAAGGAGAACGCGTACGACGCCGCGTCGAAGTAGAGGACGTTCGCCGCACCGAGGACGGTAATCAAGATGCCGCCGAGCGCAGGACCCGCGATGCCCGCAACGGCCTGGGCCGTCTGCAGGAGCGACATCGCCTGGCCGACGCGCGCCTCGTCCTCGCCGACGAGCTCCGGCAGCACCACGCGCTGCGCGGTTGCCGACGGCACCATGAACACCCCGGTCACGAACACGATGGCGAGCAGCACGCCGAACGAGAGCGCGCCGAGCGCGTGCAGCGTCGGGATCGACGCGAGCGTCAGCGCGCGCGCTCCGTCGCACACCAGAAACGTCCGGCGCGAGCCGATGCGCATCGTCACGGCGCCGCTGGCGAGCCCGAAGATGGCGACGGGCGTCATCTCCGCGGCGACCACGAGTGACATCCGGGCAGGCGAGCCCGTCGTCGTGAGCACGAACCACGGCAGCACGAGCCAGGTCATCTGCGAGCCGGCCATCGAGATCGTCTCGGAGGCGACGAGCGCGCGGATCGCGCGGTCTCGGAGGACGCTGGTAGCGGTCAAACCGCTTCCGAAGCTAGCGGGCGCACTCGCGTCCGCTCGCGCAACCCGGCGGCCGCGAACCAGAGCACGCCCACCGACTGCAGGCTGAGCAGGACGACCAGCGTCGGCCGGAGGCCCGCCCACTCGAGCGCCGGGCCGGTCGCGGCGAGGAGCGGCGGGCCGAGGATCGACGTCATCACGATCACGACCGACCAGACCTTCGCGCGGAGTGCTCGTGGAGTCCGGAACATCACGATCGCGTGGATCGGTGCGTTGATGATCCCGTTCGCGAGGCCGCTCAGGAACATCGTCGCGACAACGCCTGCAGCGGGTTGATCGAAAAGCAGGAACCAGAGCGGCGCGGTCATGAACACCTCGCCGACGCTCGCGACCAGCAGCCGGTCCACGCGGGCGACGATCCTGAACGCGACGACGCTCCCGGCGACGGCGCCGGCCCCCCAGGCGCCCCAGATCCAGCCGAGCACCTGCGGGTCGGCGCCGTAGCGCTCGAGCACGAGCACCGGCATGACCGCGAAGAGCGCGAGCCACGTTGCGTCCGAGATCACGACCGCAAAGCTCCAGCCTCGCAGGAGCGGGTCGCGCACGAGGAATCGCAGGCCGGCCGTCAACCCGCGCGTTTCGTCCGTGTCGACGATCGCGCCGCCGCCGCGAACGAGCGTCGCGACGAGCACGAACCCGGCAACGAACGTGGCGGCGTCCACGAGCAGCACGTTCGTCGCGCCCATCACGCCGATCAACGCGCCGCCCAGCGGCGGGCCGAGGATCATCGCGAGCCGGTTCGCGGCTTGCAGGAGCGCGTTCGCCTCGGCGAGCACGCCTTCGTCCTCGCCAACGAGGTCCGGCAGGATGCTCGATTTCGACGCGAACGACGGCGTGGTGAACGCGGCCATCGCTCCCACCAGCACCAGGAGCAGACCGAACGAGAGCAGACCCGCAGCATGCAGGAGCGGGATCAGCGCGATCAACGGCGCGCGCGCAGCGTCCGAGATCAGCATCGTGCGCCGCGCCCCGAGCCGCGTGACGACGTTCGAGCTCAGGAACCCGAAGACCGCGAGCGAGGCGGCCTCGACCGCGAGCACGATCGTCATCCGCGTGGGCGAGCCCGTGGTCGTGAGCACGAACCACGGGATCGCCACCCAGGTCATTTGGGAGCCCGCGAGCGACACGATGTCGCGCGCGAGCAGCCCGAGCAACCCCGGGTGCCGGAGCAGCTCGCGGCGGCTCACGCGCGGATGATCTTGATGTCGCCGCTCATCGCGGTCGCCCGCAGATTGACGAGCGGTCCGTCGTCGTCCTCCGGCGCATCGCCGACCTCGAGCTCCGAGCGAGCGTCGCCCGTGACGGTCTTGACGTCCATGAAGACGCGCGAGCCGCGGCGGATCCCAACCACCATGTCGCCCGAGACCGACTTCAGCTCGACCGAGCCGTTGCTGACCGCGCCGACGCGCACGTCGCCCGAAGCGCTCTGCACGCTGACGCTGCCACCGGCCTCCTCGACGTTCACGTCGCCCGAGGCCGTCTTCACGTCGACGGAGCCGCTGACCTCGCCGACGTCGGCGTCGCCTGCCGCAGACTGCAGCTTCAGCGAGCCGCCGACCCGGGCAACCTTGACGTCGCCGGCCGCGACCTTGATCGCAGCGTCGCGCTCGATCTCGCCGAAGTCGACGTCGCCCGACGCCGTCTTGGATTCGACGGTGCCGAAGCGGCCGCGGGCCTCGATGTCGGCCGACGCGGTGTGCACGTTCACGTCGGCGCCGTGCGGAGCGCGCACGCGCATCCGGATGGCGTCGCGCCGACCGGAGATGCTGATCGTCAAAGCTCCTCTGCGGAAGCCGAAGTCCTCCGGGTCGGCGTCGACGACGACCTCGTACCCGTCACCGCGCTCACGCATGACGATCTCAGAGCGTTCGATTTGTCGCTCGGCGCGCTCGGAATCGTCGATCGCCTCGAGCTCGACCGTCGTCTCGTCGCCTTCGACCGTCTCGAGCTCGACCTTCCCACGCGGAAGCTTCAGCGTAAGCAGGACGGGCCCGGGCGTTGAGAAGGTCTCGCGCCTCATCGCTTGACCCTCGGCAGACGCCGTTTCGCGGGACGCCGGTCGACTTTCGTGTCCGACGACGTCGCCGCCGGAGCGAACATCTTGAAGTCGTCGTAGTTGGACGGGACGAGCAGGAACATTGCCATCGCTCCTCCTTGGGCTCAGCTCTTCGCGAACCCGGTTAGGCGGCTCCCCACGCGGGGGCCGCGCACGGGCGCGGACACCTCGCGTGAGAGGGCGCGAACGATCCAGGTGTTGACGGAGACCCCTTCACGTGCGGCGGCCGCCTCGACGCTGCCCTTCAGCGCCTCGGGAAGGCGGAGGCTGATCCTTGCGGCGGCCGAGTCGTCCGCGGCGGCGGGCACCGCGGGGGCGAACTGCTCTTCCTCGACGAAGACGAGCTGCGGGTCCTGTCCGGACATCCGCACCTCGACGTGCCCGGCGGGCAGCTGAGAGGATAGCTCGAGGGCCACGTCGCCGAGCATGTCGAGTAGGCGCATCCCCGCCGAGGCGCGGAGGGCCTGGCTCAGCCGGCGGGCGGCCTGACCGGCGGCGTCGTCGCCGACGGCCGCGATTTCGTCCAGGTCGCCCTGGAGCGAATCGAGAAACTGTGCCATCTGCATGACGTCACTATGACATCATTATCGGCGTCTGTCAAGCGTCACTATTAGATCGCCATGGCAGCGCGGTGGCGTCAGGTGCCAGGCACCCTTGAGGGTGGTTGAGGGTTCGGGGCGCTAGAGCCCGTAGGCCCGTTCGTAGATGTCCCGAAGGGACAGCACGCGGTCGACGTAGTGGCGTGTCTCCGGGTACTGGACGCCGCGGTCGACGTTGCCCTGCCCTCCGTTGTAGGCCGCGAGCGCGCGATCCAGCGAGCCGTACTTGTCCAGGAGGTGGCGCAGGTACCAGCAGCCGTAGCGGATGTTGAGCTCGGGCTCGAGCAGATCCGAGACCTCGAAGCGGGAGCCGCCGGTGCGCGTCGCGATCCCCTTCGCCGTCTGCGGCAGGAGCTGCATCAGGCCGAGAGCGCCCGAGTCCGAGCGCGCGCCCGCCCGGAACTTCGACTCCTGGTAGATCACCGCCGCAACGAGCGCCGGGTCGAGGTCGTAGTTCTGCGCGTGCCCGCGGACGATGTGCTCGTAGCGCAGCGGGTACCGAGCGCGGAGGTAGAAGTCGGGCTCCGTCACGATGACGAGCGCCGCCGCCGCCGCGAGCAGTGCGGCGCAGACGAGGACGATCCGGGTCACGCCGCCAGCTTCGCGAGAACGTCGGACACGAACGCGTCGAGCTCCGCGAGGGAGCCGTCGTTCACGTACGCGAAATCCGCGCGGCGCACTTTCTCCTCGTCTGAGAGCAACCTGCGCCCGCGCTCGGCCGCGCCCGAAACCGCCGTGCGCGCCGCGCGCACGTCCTCGGGCGCCGTGATGGCGACGACCGCGTCGAACCGCGCCTCACCCCCGGTCTCGTAGAGGAGCGGCACCTCGACGACGGCGACCCAGGGCGGATCGGACCGCGCCTCGAGCTCCTCGCGCCACCGCCGCTGCTCTTCGACGACGCGCGGGTGCAGGAGGCCTTCGAGCCACTCGAGCTCGGCCGCGTCGGCAAACACGACCTCGCCCACCGCGCGGCGGTCGATCTCCCCGTCGCCGCCGAATACGACGTCGCCCCAGCGCGACCGCAGCGCCACCTTCACCGCGGGGTCGCGATAGAGCCGGTGGACGATCTCGTCGGCCGACGCCGTCTCCGCGCCGTGACGAGCGAAGGCGCGCAGCGCCTCCGACTTGCCGGCGCCGATCCCGCCCGTGATCGCGACGCTGACTACGGGGCTTGAGTCTGCGGCTCTTCTTCCGAGGGAACCTCCTCGGCCGCCGCAGCGCCGTTCTCGGGCGCTTCGTACGTTTCCTCGGGAGATGCCTCCGCCTCCGCGCGCGGCGCGAAGACCTCTTCGGAGAGCCCGAGCTCCGGCGCCTCGCCCAGGGGCTGGTTGTCCTCGACGCGCTTCAACGAGAGTGAGAGCCGGCGGCGCTCGCCGTCGACCTCGAGAATCAACACCTTTACCGCATCGCCCTGAGAGACGACCTCGCGCGGGTTCTCGACGTGGTGCTGCGCAAGCTCGGAGATGTGCACGAGCCCCTCGACGCCCGGAAGGATCTCGACGAACGCGCCGAACGTGACGACCTTCGTCACCTTGCCGTCGACGGTATCGCCCTCCTTGTACTGCTCCAGCACCTGCTGCCACGGGTCGCTCTGCGTCTGCTTGAGGCCGAGCGAGATCCGCTGCCGCTCGCGGTCGATGTCGAGCACCTTGACCTTGACCGTCTGGCCGATCTCGAGCATCTCCGACGGGTGGTTGACGTGCGACCACGAGAGCTCGGAGATGTGGATCAGGCCGTCCATCCCGTCGAGGTCGACGAACGCGCCGAAGTCGACGATGTTCGAGATCTGGCCCTCGACGACATCGCCCGGTTGCAGGCGGTCGAGGATCTGCTGGCGCTGTTCCTTGCGCTCGTCCTCGAGCACCGCGCGGCGCGAAAGGACGACGTTGTTGCGCGACCGGTTGAGCTCGATCACCTTCGCGCGCAGCTCCTGGCCCAGAAACTCGTCCAGGTCCTGCACGCGCCGGATGTCGACCAGCGACGCGGGCAGGAAGCCGCGCACGCCGAGGTCGAGGATCAGGCCGCCCTTCACGACCTCGATCACCCTGCCGATCACGGCCTCCCCTGTCTCGGCGGCGCCCTCGATCTTCTTCCAGGCCAGCTCGAAGCGGGCGCGCTTCTTGGACAGGATCAGCCGCCCCTCCGCGTCCTCCTTCGTGAGCACGAGCGCGTCGATCTCGTCGCCGATCGAGACTTCGTCGGCCGGGTTCACCGAGCGCCGGATCGAGAGCTCGGCGACTGGGATCACGCCCTCCGACTTGTAGCCGATGTCGACGAGGACCTCGTCCTTGTCGACCCGGACGACCTTGCCGTGGACGACCTCGCCCTCGGTGATCGTCGGGAAGGTCGACTCGTAATCGGGGATCACCTCGCCGTCGGGGCCCGTGGTCCAGACGCCCGGCTCGAGCTGCTGTTGCTCCTGCGTCGCCATAAGCGAGCCAGTATAGCCCTAGGCAGAATGGCGCCTCGTCGCCGCGAGCCGCCGACACAATCACCGCGCGTGCGGCACCGCGCTTTCCGAATCGTCCTACTGACCTCGAGGGCCCGCCCGTCGCGTTGCGGCGGGCGGGCCCTCGGTGATCGGTCTACGGCGACGGGCTGAGCGTCGGGCAGTTCGGCGCTGCCGCGCCGTTCGAGTCGGCGCAGTTGATCCGCCCGCCGGGTGCAGCCTTCACGGACGGGGCGAGCGGCGAGTTCGCGGCGACGTAGTGCGCGAGGACCTCGTCCATGATCTCCTGCGTCGTCGCGCGACTGGAGAAGTTCGGGTAGCCGTCGCCGCCCGCACTCATGAAGTCGTTCTCGGCGATCCTGTACGACGTTGCGGCCGTCAGGTCGACCGCGGTCGTCGTGCAGCTACCGGCGGCATCCGCGACTACCGCGGACGTCACGCGGCTGCCAGCCGGCGAGGCGATGTCGTACGTGAAGCACAACCCCGAGACCTGCGGGAACTTGCCGTTCACAGCAGGCATCGCCGACACGCCGTTCTCGAGCATCGTCTTCAACTCGGCCCCGTTGACCATCAGCGTCGTCACGACGTTCCCAAACGGGAGCACGGCGAGCACCTGGCCGCGTGTGATCGGGAACGGCGGCGGCGTATACGCCGGGCAGAAGTCGTCCGGGCTGTCGTTCGTCGGACACGTCAGGTCGGCCCGCAGGCCGCCGGAGTTCGTGATCGCGAAGCGAACGCCGATGTCCGCGTACGCGGTCCGCATCGCGTCGGTGACGATGTTGCCGACGAGCGACTCGCACGTCCGGCCAGCGGTGTTGCCGCACTGGTCCGTACGCGGCACGAACTTCGTCGAGCTCCCGATCGTGCCGCCGAGAATCGGCCGAAGCTGCGCGTTCAACGCGTCGATCCGTGCCTGGATCGCCGGATCGGGCGTGACGCCGATCGTCCACGGCTTGTGGAAGTCCGCCGTCTTGTAGACGACAGTGTTCGTCGTCGTGTCGACAACGAGGGTGACCCGCGTGAAGCGGATCCCCTTGCTGCGATTCTCGGTGACGAGCACACCGTTCGGGCGCGTGGTCAGCACCTGGAAGTCGGTGTGGTCGCCGATGACGGCGTCGAGGTTCCGGGAGTTGTCGGCCAGGTCGACGAGCGGGCCCGTCGGTGCGGTGAGCGTGCCCGCGGTAGCGCCGAGGTGGCCGATCGCGACGACTGCCGCAACCTTTTTCGGCCGGCGGAGCTGCTCGGCGCGCTTGTTGACCGCCTCGAGCGAGTTCGTGACCACGAACGGATCGAACGATCCGGGCTTCACAAGCGTGGGCGCGTCGTCGTTCGTAAAGCCGATCACGGCGAGGCTGAAGCTGCCGAAGTCGATCAGGCGCGACTTCGACCACTCAGCCGGCGTGTCGCCGGTACTCGGGTCGAGCACATTCGCCGACACGTACTTGAATTTCGCCAGCGGCACGAGCTGCTGCCGGAAGTACTGCTGGCCGCGGTCGAAGTTGTGGTTGCCGAGCCCGTCGAGGTTGAAGCCCATCATGTTCATGAGCTCGATCGTGGGCTTGTCGCCGAAGAAGCTCGAGATCGGCGGCGTCGCCCCGACGGAGTCGCCCGCCGCAACGGTGATCGTCCGGTCCGGGTTCTCGGCGCGGAAGGTGTCGAACCACGGCTTCAGGAACGCTGCGCCGCCGATCCCGAAGGTCGGCCCGACCGTGTCGGATGCCTCCGAGAGCGGGATCAGCTGTCCGTGGTAGTCGCTGATGTCGAGGATCGTCACCTCGCGCAGGTCGGCCGCGTGGTCGAGGATCCCGAAGAGGATCTTCCCGCGGGCGTTCTGCGGTCCGGGATAGCCCTGGAGGAAGGAGATCGTCGGCGCGATGTCGATCGCACGGAGGCCGGCAACGCCTTCTTCACGGTGCTGGATTCCCTCGCCTGCCGCGACGAACGTCGCGTGCATGTTCACGTTATGCGCGAGGTCGACCAGGTTCGGCAGGTAGCCGTGCTGCCCGAAGAACTGCGAGAACGCGATCCGCTGCCCCGGGGTACCCGCATCGGACTGGTAGGGCGGCCGGAAAACGACCACGACGTCACCCGAGCGGTTCGGGTGCAGCGAATCGGAGCCGTCGACGTTGCGAAGCTCTTCCTTCTTCATGATCTTCGAGACGACTTGCTTGCCCGGGTTCGCCGGGTCGCTCAGGCCGGCGAACGCGTCCCGCACGGCGTTGCGAACGGCTTCGTACGAGAGTCCCGCGGGCAGCGTCGGGTTGACGTAGATCTGGACCGTCCCGCCCGCCCAGCAGGCCTTCGTCAGGTCGCTGGTCAACGCTCCGCAGTTCGAGGCCGTGTTGCCGCCGCTCGCGTGCAGCGACGATGACCTGGGCGCCCCCGTCGCCGGATCGGTCCAGCTGACCGTCGCGTCGAAGAGCACCTTGCGGGCGTTGACCGCCTGCCACTGCGGTGCGAAGCCGTGGTCGGAGCCCGCGAACGTCGTCGGATTACCGCCCATCAGCTGCCGCGCGAGCGCGAGCTTCGCGTCAGCCTCGTGGTACGCACTCCGCACGTACCCCTCACGGATCGCGATCCGGTTGTCCTTCACACCGTCGCCCTCGACGTCGTCGAAGTACGGGTTTACAGCACCGTCCATGTCGGTCGGCGTGTAGAGCGCCATGAACTGGTGGGAGAACTCGTCCGTCACCGGGAAGCCGACCATCGCGAGGTCGGTGTTCGGTTGAAGCGTCCCGAGGATGTACTCCAGGACGCCGTCCGCGAACGCCTTCTCGAGGTCGCGGCCCTGCTCTACGTACGTGTCCTCGTCGATGATCCGCGCCTCGAGCGGCGCGAAATCGGCGGCGATGAACGTGGGCAGGTTTTCGGCGAGGTACTTCTCGAGCCGGTCCTCACCGGCCGTGCCGGCGGGCAGGGCGTTGCACGCCGCCGTCGAGCAGGAGGCGATCACGCGCTCGACGGAGGTGAAGTAGAGCTTGAACGAGGAGAGGGTCGGGGAGAGCGTGATCAGCTT